>NZ_CP040908.1:3320000-3592500 GCF_013488205.1 Empedobacter falsenii
GCTGTTGGCGCAAAAGCTTTCGGAATGTCGGCTATTTTCTTTGATCGATTAGATGATAATTTTTCGATGGATGATGTTCCTACAATTACACATTTAGATGAAGTAAAAGAATATTTATAATAATCATTTAATAACCGAATATCTAATATTGTTTTCTTTATTTTCGCCGCAACTAAAAAAACAATATTTATGAAAAAGTTTATTTTACCAAGCATTTTTGCTTTTGGACTGTTATTTAGCTGTAACAATGATGATGATTCTTCTATTAACTCTGAAAGTATCGTAGGAACTTGGAGTTTTGTAAAATACCAAACACAATTCTCTAAAGACAATCACATCGAAGATCAATATCTAGCAGATGAATGCAGTTCTAAAGACTCGTATACGTTTACTAAAGACAATAAATATTCTGCTATAGGATATGATTCCGATAGAAATAATATTTGTGAAATTGATTGGACTGAAGAAGGCACTTATTCTATTTCAGGAAATAAAGTTCGTTTAACTTACAAGGATGGTGGTTCTGGTGAAGGAGAAATTTCCAAATTAACAAAAAACGAATTGATTTTAAAATCTGATTATGGAGAAGATCTTGATGGTGATGGTAAAAACGAAATAGATATTTTAGTTTTAAAACGATAAAAAGTTAAAGGTTCAGAAATTCTGAACCTTTTTTTATGTCCGAAAAAAATCTATTTTTGATAAAAATTACTCAATACTTATGAATTTAAACAACCTAAAATTTCCGCTTGATATAAAGTTTCATATTGCAACTTTTTCCAATGATTTTTCTGTAACAGATGCTAATAATCAACCTGTGTTTTATGTACGCGAAAAAATTCTTTCGTGGCGAGATGTGATTAAAATCTACCGTGATTCATCGAAAAAAGAAGAACTTTTTCAACTTCGTTCGAATAAAATCATCGATTTTCAACAAACTTTTACCATTACAGATGCGAACGGAAATGTTGTTGGTAAAGCAAAACGAAAAACTTTCAAATCCTTTTGGAAAGCGACTTTTCATATTTACGACGCAAATGATAATCATTTATTTACAATCAACGAACGTAGTGGTTTTACGCGTATGATGGACGGAATGGTTGGAGAAATTCCCGTTGTAGGATTTTTCTCAGGTTATATTTTCAATCCAAAATATGTTTTAACTGATTTACAAGGAAGAGAAATGATGGAAGTATCAAAAGAACCTTCATTCTTTGGACGAAAATTTAAATTAAATCAATATCAATCATCCGAAAATGATACACTTTTTGTTTTGAGTTTTATGATGATGCTCATAAGCGATAGAGATCGAGGATAATTTTATTTAAAAAATATTTGCAGATTCAAAAATAGTCTTTATATTTGCAGTCCAAAATAAGAACAATAGTTTCTTATCAAGAATGGCCGAGTGGCGCAACTGAATAGCGCACTTGATTACGGCTCAAGAGGTTACAGGTTTGAATCCTGTCTCGGTCACAAAAGCAAAAGCTCATCAAAATTTGATGAGCTTTTTTATTTTAATACACTTCTGTTTCTTGAGGAATTTCTTCTACTTTTTGAGATTTTTTTGTCATAAAAAATATACAATTCCCAAACCACGTAAACCAAAAAATATAAAATCCGAAATGGAACGTCTTTTTCAATAAACGATGTGAGGTTTCAGTAAAATCGTAATAGCAATAAATTAATCCAATAATTCCCATAAAAAGGAAAATGAGAGGCAATAACAAACGTTTAAAACGTTTCGTTGTTTTCTCATTCCAAATGGATAATACAATAAAAATAACAGCTTGTATAGCGAATAATAACAAGGCTGTTTTCCACCACGATTTCAGGATCGTATATTCGTTGTAAATAATTGTGATTCCTACTTTACCGATGAATGACATTTTCGAGATCATTATTCCAGAAAGTAAAGAGGAAAATGCCAATATGAGAAGATGTATAATTTTGTTTTTCATTTTAATTAAAATATAAGAAAGCAACACCAAATATTAATCCAATTAGAATTAACAAACCTACTACTGCATTATAAAATTTATGCCAACCTGATTCATTTTGAGAAAATTCCTCAAAATTTAACTTTGGATTAAATAGTTTTAAAATAATATATCGAAATCGTATTCCAAAAATTTCTATTATAAGTTCACTAATCGCAATAAAAATTATTTCAAGAATAATCTGCATATAAATAATTTACAATCTAATATAAAACAAAAAAGCCTTGCAAATGCAAGGCTTTAAATATTTTGATGAATAATTCTCTTATAAATTAATTGAGAAATCCATTAATTTTTTGAATTCTTTCAAACGTTCAGCTAAACCATCACGTGTTAAATCTCCTAATGATTCAGTACCGAATTTTTCACATGTTACAGATGCTAATGCAGATCCGTAAACAATTGCACGTTTCATGTTATCGAAAGAAAAATCGTTTGTTTTTGCTAAGTATCCGGAGAAACCTCCTGCAAATGTATCTCCTGCTCCTGTTGGATCGAAAACATCTTCTAATGGTAAAGCTGGTGCAAAGAAAACTTGTTCTTCTTGGAATAATAAAGCTCCATGTTCACCTTTTTTGATGATAACTGTTTTTGGTCCGAATGTCATGATTTTTTTAGCAGCTTTCACTAAACTATATTCACCTGACATTTGACGCGCTTCTTCGTCATTAATAGAAATTACATCAACATCTTTGATCACATCCATCAACTCATTCCAAGCACAATCCATCCAAAAGTTCATTGTATCTAAAACAACCAAACCTGGACGATTATCTAATTGTGTCAACACTCCTTTTTGTACCAATGGATGTAAGTTTCCTAACATCAAAACGTCTGGAGATTTGCGATCTTGAGGAACAATTGGATTAAACGTTTCTAAAACATTCAATTCTGTTGCTAACGTATCACGTGTGTTCAAATCATTATGGTATTTACCTTCCCAAAAGAATGTTTTTCCTTCTTTTACGATTTCCATTCCATCTAAATTAATTCCTTTTGAAATTAATAAATCGATGTATTCTTGTGGAAAATCTCCACCAACAACTGAAACGATTGCAGTATCCACGCCCAATAAAGAAGACGCCATACCGATATATGTAGCGGCACCACCTAAGATTTTATCTGTTTTCCCGAAAGGAGATTCTAATTTATCAAAGGCAACTGTACCAACTGTTAATAAACTCATTTTATATTCTTGATTAAATAGTTTGCAAATATATTGAATAGATTTGAATTAAGACATATTAAGACAATGCGTTAGCCAAATCAGCAAAAGCAACTTCGGTTTGTTCTCCCGAAATCATATCTTTTACTGTCGCTTTTTGCTCAGCAATTTCTTTTTCACCCAAAAGAATTACTTTCTTAATTCTTTTTTTATCAGCATATCCCATTTGCTTTTTCATTTTTGCATCATCAGGATAAACCTCTGTATTAATTCCACTTTGACGTAATTGTTTTACCAATTTCATTGCCTCAGCAGCTTCTTTCGTTCCGAAATTAATGAACAATGCTTGGATATTTGTTGAATCTTCTAAAGCTGGGAATAAATTATTTTCTTCTAAAACTAAATATGTACGATCTAATCCAAAAGAAATTCCTACTCCAGAAATATCTTTCAATCCAAAAATTCCTGTCAAATCATCGTAGCGACCTCCTCCACCAATAGATGAAGAGAATTCTCCGATTTTCGCTTTCACTTCGAAAATAGCCCCTGTATAATAATCTAAACCTCTAGCTAATGTTAAGTTTAATACTAATTCAGCCGATTGTAAACCAATAGTTGTTGTATTTTCAAAAACAAATTCTAATTCTTCAATTCCTTTTAATCCAGTTTCCGAAGATTTTAAAATTTCTTTTAATTGAGCAAATTGTGTTTTACAATCTCCATTCATTGAGAATAAAGGTGATAAAATTTCAATCGCAGAATCAGAAATTCCTTTTCCACGCATTTCTTCTTTCACCGCTTCTTCACCAATTTTATCCAACTTATCTAAAGCCACAGTAAAATCAATCAATTGAGCCGAAATATCTGCTACTTCTGCCAAACCTGATAAAATTTTACGGTTGTTAATATGAATTTCAACAGGCGTTTTTAATTCTGTAAAAACTGAATCATATAATTGTATAAAATCAACTTCTTGTAATAACGAATCCGAACCTACAACATCCGCATCACATTGAAAAAACTCACGGAAACGACCTTTTTGAGGACGATCGGCACGCCAAACTGGTTGAATTTGGTAACGTTTGAAAGGAAATGTAATTTCATTTTGATGTTGCACCACATAACGCGCAAAAGGCACGGTTAAATCATAACGCAACGCTTTTTCAGAGATTTGCGCAATTACTTTTTGACTATTTCTATCTGTTAACAATTGCTCATCAACTTTTGCTAAATAATCTCCAGAATTCAAAATCTTGAAAATTAATCGATCTCCTTCTTCTCCGTATTTACCTGTTAAAGTTGATAAATTTTCGAATGATGGAGTTTCGATTGGAGAGAATCCGAATAACACGAATTGTTTTTTAATCGTGTTGATAATATATTGACGACGATTCACTTCTAAAGGCGAGAAATCTCTTGTCCCTTTTGGAATCGATGGTTTTTGAATTGCCATTTTTCTAAATCTTACTTATAAAGATGCAAAAATACATCATTTTGATTTTTAACACGACATTTTGTTTCAAAATCATTGTTTTAGAAAGAATTTAATTAAAATTCATAAAGTCAACCTGAACTCGTTTCAGGTTCACATCACGTTATTAAAAAATAAATTATGCTGCAGAAAGATTCTGAAACAAGCTCTGAATGATAATTCTATACAAAATTAAAAAGAGGATGAGAAGCTGAAATAAATTCAGCTTGACAATCACTACACAAATCAATCTTATAAATCTTAATTAATATCGTAATTTTGCTTTTATGTATTTGAAAGAACTTAAAGCGCGACAATTCAAGAATTTTGATGAAAATAATTTCGAATTTTCACCAAAGATTAATGCATTTGTAGGACAAAATGGGAAAGGTAAAACCAATGTTTTGGATGCTATTCACTATTTGGCTTTAAGTAAATCGTATCTGAATCATTCGGATGCGATGAATATTCAGTTTGATTGTGATTTTTTTACATTAGAAGGTACTTTTGATCGAAACGAATCTGATGATGTGATTTTTTGCTTGGTTCGTTCTGGTCAGCCCAAACAATTAAAGCGAAATTCGAAATCGTATGATCGTATTTCTGATCATATTGGACAATATCCTTTGGTAATGATTTCACCTTATGACAGTGATTTAATCAAAGAAGGAAGTGAAGTTCGACGCAAATTTTTGGATAATATTATTTCGCAATCGAATAAGCAATATTTAGCTGATTTGATGCGATACAACAAGGTTTTAGTTCAACGAAATGCCTTGCTAAAATACTTTGCTGCAAATAATACATTTGATTCAACTTCTTTGGAAATTTATGATGAAGAATTGATTCATTTAGGAAAGAAAATACATGAAGTTCGAAAAGAATTTATTCAAACTTTTTTGGAAGCTTTCCTAAAATATTACAATGAAATTTCAGAAGGTCGAGAAAAAGTTAACATCGAATATGTTTCACAATTAAATGACGCACCTTTTGAAACGGTTCTGAAAGAGGCTTTGTACAAAGATCGTTCGACACAATATTCAACAGCTGGAATACATAAAGATGATTTATTGTTTACGATTACCAATTATCCAATCAAGAAATTTGGTTCGCAAGGTCAACAAAAATCGTATTTAATTGCCTTGAAATTGGCCCAATTAGAAGTTATCAAATCTTCATTAAACATCACTCCTTTATTATTATTGGACGATATTTTTGATAAATTGGACGAACATCGTGTAACACAATTGATTAAATTAGTAAACGAGGAACGATTCGGTCAAATTTTTATCACCGATACACATCCCGAAAGAACAGAGCAAATCATTAAACAAATTAATTCTGAAAGTAAAGTTTTCCGTTTATGAAAAAGTACGAAAAAAGAAGTAATCAGCAAACGCTTGGTCAAGCTTTGGAGCATTTTATTAAACAAAGTGGAAAGGAAGAATTGATTTGGGAAGTGAAAGCAGAAGAGGCTTGGCAAACGGTGATGGGAAAGTTTTTCGAGAAATATACTGATCGAGTTGAAGTAAGACAACGTGTTTTGTATGTAAAAATTAATTCTCCTGCAATGCGACAAGAATTATTGATGGGAAAATCGAAGATTTTAGCTAATATAAATGAAGAAATTAAAAAGGATTTTTTAGTTGACGTAAAAATATTTTAAATGCCTTTAATTGAACATTCTTCTTATCCTACACCTAATTTTATCAATAGAAATGCTCATCTTTCTACCATTATTCCTGCGAAATTCAAGAAATACCCTGTTCCAAATTATACTCGAGAAAAAATCACAACTGATGATGGTGATTTTCTGAATTTGGATTGGCGATTTCAAAAAAATAAAGACAAATTAGTTATACTTTTTCACGGATTAGAAGGCGATTCAAAACGAACGTATCTTAATTCGTGTTCAGATTATTTTTATGATAAAGGATTTAATATTCTAGCTTGGAATCATCGTTCTTGTGGTGGTGAAATGAACAAAACTTGTCGATTATATCATCACGGTTCGATTGACGATGTACACAGAGTTGTAGAAAAAGCGTTAAAAGAAAATTATCAAGAAATTTATTTGATTGGTTATTCGATGGGTGGTGCTTTAATTTTGAATTATCTTGGAAGTTATGAAGTTTCGAACAAGATAAAATCTGCTGTAGTTTTTTCTGCACCAATTTCTCTAAAATCTTGTGCTGATACATTGAAAATATTTCCGAATACTGTTTATTTTAAAAATTTTAAACGCACTTTAGTTCCAAAATTTAAAGTAAAAGCAAAACAATTTCCAGGAGTTCTGAATGAAAAAATGATTGATAAAATCAAAACTTTTGATGAAGTAGACGAATATTTTACAGCAGCTTTACATGGCTATTCTTCCAAAGAAGATTATTATCATAAAGCTTCTCCTGCAACTGTTTTAGATTATATCAAAACATCGTGTTTGATTGTTAACGCTGCTAATGATCCTTTTTTAGGAAATGATTGTTATCCTATCGAACGTTTTAAAAACCATAAATTCTGCACATTTGAAATGCCAAAATACGGTGGACATTGCGGCTTCCCTTTAGAAAACAATAAACATTCTTGGGCTGAAATTAGAGCTTGGGAGTTTGTTAAATAAAAAAATCTCGAAGCAAGCTTCGAGATTTTTTTATTTAACAAACTTTAATTAATTATCATATCCTGGATTAGATTTAATTAAAGTTCCAGATAAATCAGTTTCAATTCTAGGAATTGGAAAAGCTAATAGATTTTTGTCTTTACCATTTGCATAAGATATATCACCCCAACGTAATAAATCCCATTGTCTTAAACCTTCACCTAACAACTCTTTAGATCTCTCCTTCTTAAGAACATCCATAGTAACTGTAGTAGCAGCAGTTAATCCTCGTTGAGTAATTAAAGAATTATAATAAGTTAATGCTTTAGCTGGATCTCCTCCGTTTAATTCTGCTTCGACTCCGTTTAAAACAACCTCTTCGTAACGAATCATTTTAATATTATCAGCTCCTACTGAATTTGTATATTTACCTGTTAAATAATTATACCCATTTGCAGTTTGAACAAAGTTTCTACGAATATCACCAGTTGTATACAATGTTAATGTTTCAGGTTTTACAACTACATTTCCATATCCATTTGGATGTAATTTATGTCTATAGGAAGATGTAGATAATGAATTAGTTGTACCTACTGACAACTCGAACATTGAGTTAGGAGCAGCACCATTCATTGTAAATCTAAAAGTTTCTGCTAACAAACCTTGAGCAGCTATGCTATACCCTCCTGCAGTAACAATTTCATTAGTTAGCTGTCTAACTTTTGCATAGTTACCTTTATACAGATAATATCTAGACATTAATGCTTTCACTGAAGAAAGGTTAATATCTGTTTTGCCAGAAACAGTAGTATTAGCACTATATTTAGTCATAATTTCTACAGCTTTATTGAAATCTGCTTCAATCTGAGCTTCAGTTTCAGTAATTGTTGCACGGGCCATCTTCGCTTTCGGGTCGTACTTTAAAGGAAGTACTGCTCCTAATTGATCAGGTGCATTTGTATATTTTTGACCATACAATCTTAAAATATCAAAAAAACCTAAAGCTCTTAATGCGTAAGCTTGACCTTGAACAAAATAAGATTGCTTTTTTTCCGTATCTGTTCCCGTAAACTTTTCTACATCAGAATTGATAACAATATTTGAATTAGCAATCATTTTATAAATAACTCCCCAAGAATCTTTTGCATATGCATCAGTTGACAACATTGTATAATCTTGAATTGTAGTATAATAACCTGACAATTTATTACTATACATTTCATCTGAACGTATTTCTCCATATGCTAAGAAATCACATCCATAATACTTGGCAGATCTCATCTGAGAATAAGCTCCACGTACGAATGATTGTATTTCATCATATGATGTTAAAGGTTTTTGTTCCACTTCTTGATAAAACTCTCTTTCTACAAAATCATCACTACAAGAAATATTTAATGACAAAACGCTTGCAGTAAGAACTGCTATGGTAAATAATCTTTTTTTCATTTTTTTTTTTTTAGAAACTTACATTAACTCCTAATAAGAATGATTTTAAAACAGGTAAGTTAAAATCTGTATATCCAGCTACATTCGTTTCAGGATCGAACTTTAAATCCTTATCAAATCTATGTGTCCAAGCATTGTTTGCCATTACATACATTTGAACTGAATTCAATCCACTTCCTTTTAGCATTTTACTATCAAATGTATATGCTAATCTTGCATTGCTTAAACGAATGTAATCTGAATCATATAAGAAACGAGTAGAAGCACTATTCGATCTTTTATTTCCTCCATAAATTGGTTTTGGATTAGATGCATTTGTATTCTCTGGTGTCCAGTAATCACCCATTACATCTCCATACCCAGGATAGTTGATTGTATATTGTCCATCACTGTAGTTATATGCAGCCCAGTTATCATAAATTTTTCCTCCGAAACCAAAAGTAAATTGAAGATCTAATGAGAATCCAGCATAAGCTAATGACGTATTCATACCTCCATATACATCACTAATAAATGATCCTTGAACAGCTTGTTGCGCTGCGGCATAATTATTCGTTGTTGCACCATCTTTTCCATTGATGTACCATAATGGATCTCCATTTGTTGCATCAACACCAGCCCATTTTCTTAAGTAGAATGTTCTTACACCTTCTCCTTCTTTGAGAATTGTAGAACTTCCTTTAACTTCACCTCCATATAACTTCGTAATTTCATTATCTAAAGTTGACAAGTTAAATCCTACATTCCAATTGAATTGGTTACGATCTCCTTTTAAGATATCTGCATTCACTGTGAATTCAAAACCTTTATTCACTAACTCTCCAATATTATCAGTATAAACTGCATTACCGTTTGTTACGTTATAAAGACCTTGTGAAGCTGATAATGGTAAATCATAAATCAAGTCTTTCGTTTTCTTGTTGAAATACTCTGCAGAAAATCTAATACGATCATTTAAGAAACCAAAGTCAATACCTATGTTTAAAGGATTAACTGTTTCCCATGATAAGTTCGGATTATACACTCTATTAAAACTTGCTGCTGCATAGTCGTTATAGTTTGTTGAATACGAATATGTCGCATAAGGATTAGCGCTTACTTGGTTACCTAACTTACCATAAGACGCTCTTAATTTCATCATAGAAAGAGTCCCATTTCCTTTCAAATCTCCTAAACGAGCAACATCAAATCCAAGACCAACAGACCAGAAGTCACCTTCTTTTTGACCTGGCATGAATTGAGAAAGGATATCACGACGATAAGATGCATCAACTAATACTAATTTATCATAGTCATAGTGAGCTGTTGCAGCATACCCCCAACGAGAAGAAATCCCTCTACCACCTTCGTATCCGTAAGGAACAACAAAATTCGTTAGTGTTTCTAAAATTGGACTACCAACAGTAATTCCTGTTGCAGATAAATAACGTTGATCTGATTTATATGCCTCTTGGATTAAGGAAATTCCTACATTATGTAAATCAAATTTTTGATTCCAACTTACAATATTTTGTACGTTAAAATTAAAATATCTATTTGTTCCTGATTTTTGATAACCTCCATATCCATATCCATCTCCGTGTTGAGGGTTCCAATACTGATCTTCTTCGATATTGATATATTCTGGAGCAAATACTAATGTATATTTAATGTTTTTCCAAATATCATATTCCGCTTTAAAATTTGCAAAAATTCTTGCGGTTTGAGCTTTATTATAATTCATATCTAATAAAGCCGCTGGGTTAAACATATTATTAGATAATCTATGATTAGATGCTTGCCAATAATAAGAACCATCTTCATTTCTAACAGGGTCTGTAGGTCTATTAAAATATCCTGCTAAAATTGGATTAGCAAAACCTCCTGCGTTAGGTAAAGTTCTAATATTACCATAAGACATCTGAATATCTGTAGATAATTTCAACTTATCAGTTGCTTGATAAGCTACCTTATTTGTAAAAGATAAACGTTTAAAACTAGAGTTTTTAATTATACTCTCTTGTTTAAAATAGTTCGCAGATGCATAATATGACAATCTTTCATTAGCTCCAGAAACATTAAAATCAACATTCTGTTGAAACCCTTTTTTCATTGTCTCATCTTGCCAGTTTGTAGAATATGGAGAACTTAATATATTCTTCATATTATTTCTAAGAGTCGTTTGATTAGCTGGTATCAATGGAATATTTCCATTAATATAATCTTCAATTGAGTAGTTAGCTCCATATAAATTATTTACTTGATCTCTTAAGTATATCTTATACTCTTCCGCTGTAAAAGGTCTGTTCATATCAACAGCTCTATCATTCCATCCTATAGAAGAAGAAAAATTAAATTTCGCAGCACCTTTTCTTCCTGATTTAGTTGTTATAATAATAACTCCAGCTCCTGCATCAGCACCATAAACAGCAGTTGATACGGCATCTTTCAAAACAGTTACAGATTCAATATCATCAGGGTTCATATTCGCTAAAATATTACCTGTCGTATTGTTTCTTGTTAAATCTCCACTCGCTACACGAACACCATCTACAATCCAAATTGGAGATTGTACACCATTAATAGAAGAAATACCACGTACACGTACACTTGCCATACCTCCTGGTTGACCTGAAGCATTTCCTGTTTGAACCCCAGAAACACGTCCTTGTAACATTTTATCTACAGAAGCAACTGGCACATCTTGAATTGATTTTGAAGACATTGTACTTGTTGAACCTGTGATTTCTTGAACACTTTTAGTTTGTCCAAAACCAACAACTACAACCTCACCTAAATCTACATTCTCATTTGAAGTATATTTTAAAGCTCCTAAATTAGTAGAAGTTACTTTAAATTCTTTTCCATTGATTACTAATGTATCACCTACTTTAGCATCAATATTAAAATTTCCGTTTTCATCTGTATAAGTTACTTTATCTGTACCCTTAACTTTAACCTCAATATCTGCCTCTGGCAAATTTGAAGCATCATTAACAGTACCTGTAACTTGAGCAAAAGCCACTGTTCCTAGTCCTAGGAAAGCTAATAAGCCCAAAGATGTTAATCTTCTCCTCATAGTTTTAATATTTTATAACATTTTAGACAAAACTCTAACTTTTTTTTAAGATTTCCAAAAAGTTATCTATATTTTTTTATTTATCAACATCTTAACAAAATAGCTATACATTATTATATTTAGCACAAAAACTCAATATTAACATTGATAAAACCGATAATTAGAATAAAATAATAACAAATCTACCTATATAAAAAAAGCTTATTCATATTAATAAAATAAAAATAAAAGTTAAAATTTTAACATCAACTGTAAAAAAAAAGACTACCGAAAACGGTAGTCTCTCTCTTTTTATTAAAAGCTATAAAAAATTATAATTAGTACCCAGGAGTCTGAGTCATATTTTTATTTAAGTTTAAAACGGATTGAGGAATAGGTAATTGCCATTTGTGGTCTCCAGCTTTTAATGTTTGTTCTGAAGAAGCAGTTCCTGTACCATTTGCTAAATAACCGTTTCCACTACGTTGAATACCGCTTGTGTAAACAGGAGAGATACCAGCAACTCCTTGTAAACGTTTTAATGTAAACCAACGATCTCCGTTTTCGAAAGCTAATTCTTTACGACGCTCTAATTGAATTGCATCAAAAATTGCAGTTCCAGTTTCTCCACCTGTATAATTAGAGTAACGTACATCTCTTAATTTATTTAAAGTAATCAAAGCGGCACCTTGATCTCCAGATAAATATTGAGCTTCAGCTAAATTAAGAATTGCTTCTTCCACACGTAAATAACGTCCGTTATTCAATCCTAATTTTACTTTACCATTGATATATTTATTAACTGCGATAACAGCTTGACTATCGTGGTTACTAGGGTTGAAAATTTTGAAATACGCATTTATACGCTCAGATTCTGTTTTTTGATTATACAAAGCATAGAAATCTTTATCTACTGCATATTCAATTACAATATTTTCGTTCGTTGCCCCTTGGCTATAGTTTGTACCAATTGTCGGATCGCTTGAATTGATAAATGCAATTTCAAATAATACACCATCACTATTTTTAGAAGTCCATAATCCAGCTAATTGTTCTTGTGATGCTGGAGCAACTGCATCTACAGCAGGTTGAGAAAATTCGATTGATTTTTTATAATCTCCTTTATATAAATATACTTTTCCTAATAAAGCTTGTGCTGCAGATTTCCCCATAACAGAACTTTCTGAAGAAGCTTCTAAATTTGGAATCGCAGCTTCTAAATCAGCAATAATTTTATCATAAGATTCAGCAATTGTTGCATCACGTTTTGGAGCTGCCTGAGGATCATATTTATCTACATAAGCAATACCTACAGTAGATGCAGCATTTGCAGCTTGAGTAGGAATCTCAGCATATGTACGAGCTACTTCAAAATGAGCTAATGCACGAACAGCTTTTGCTTGAGCAATAACATTATTTTTGAAATCGCCGTCTTGTAAATTATCAACATTCGACAAGATCATATTAGCTCTTGAGATAATATTATAAGAAGTTGAGTAAATATCTGTAGGAACAGAATTCGAATTATATGACCAAGTATGTGCTCTTTGACCTGCACGACGTCCATTAGGATCTAGAATTAAGTTGTCTGCCATGATATCTCCAACAGAAACTAAATCGCTAGCATTACTCAAACCAGCATAATAACCTGATTGCGCGAAACCTTTATAAACCCCATTCAATGCATTTGTGAAATCAGATTCCGTTTTATAGTAATCTCCAACTTCAATCGCGTCGTATGGTTTTTGGTTGATATCGTCATCGCTGCAAGATGTAAAACTTAATGCACAAGCTAATAACGATAATACTAAAATATTTTTTTTCATTTGTTACAATTTTTAGAATGATACGTTAAATCCGATAGAATAAGAACGTACTAACGGGTAAGAGAATGCTGTAAAAGAGTTTGACACATATCCTGACGAACCTACTGCACTACTTTCACTTGTTCCTGTTCCTGCAATTGGATTCCCATGGTAATTTGTCCATAATGCTAAGTTTTGAACTTGAGCAAACATTCTTAAGTTTTTGATAAACGTTCCTTTTACTAAATCTGTAAAGTTGTATCCTAATGACAAACTACGGAATGCGATGTAATCAGATTTTTCTAAATATTTTGTAGAATATTCTGGCCCTGTTGTATTTGGTAGAGCGAATGACGCGTTATCACCAGCTTGCTTCCAATAATCAGCAGCTTCAACAACATGGTTATCTAAAGATGTCGGATCTGTTAAATAAGCATATGTATTGTTGTACATGTATCCTCCTGCAGAATAAGTAAAGTCAGCGTTGATATCAAATCCATAGAATTTAGCATTCAAACCAAAACCACCCATTAAAGTTGGGAGAGAAGATTTGTTTGTTGCGACTGCATCTCCACCATCATAAACGTCAGTTATATTTCCATCTCTGTCCAAGTATAAATCTTTACCTGTATTTGCATCAACACCTGCATAACGAACCATATAGAATTGATAAGGTTTCCCTCCTTCTACGTGAATCATGCTTTCGTATGAATCTGGCATTATTAAATTATCTCCATCTGCTAATTGATTTACTTTATACTTTAAGCTGGTTACGTTACCATATAGAGATAAATCGAAGTTTTTAGAACGAATCACATCATAGTTTAATTCTAATTCAAAACCTTCTGTTTTAATTTCTCCTGCATTAATAGTTGTAGTATATCCTCCAGCCTCTAAAGGTAATTGTTTGTTAAATAAGAAATCAGATCTCAAATCGTGGAAATATGCCATAGCACCAGTTAAACGATTTCCAAAGAAGCCAAAATCTAAACCAACGTTTAATTTTTTATTCTTTTCCCAAGTCGCATTGTTATCTGCTAAAACTGTTATAGGAAAACTTGCTGGATTACCATTATATGTATTTAAAATATTCATCAGATTCATATTTGCATAAGCAGCTAAACCTGAATCATCTCCTACTTCCCCATACGAAGCTTTAAGTGTTAAATTATTGACAGCTTTAGAATCTCTTAAGAATCCTTCTTTTGCTATATTCCATCCTAGAGACACTCCCCAGAATGTTCCATATTTATTATCAACACCTGCTAAAGAAGTTCCGTCACGACGAATATATGCATCAACAAAATATTTATTTGCAAAATCATAAGAAGCCGCTCCTAAATATCCAAACTTAGAAATTCTCCATCTGTTTGTTTTTGAATCTTGTTCAATTAAAGTAGCTAACCCTTGTGTTTGTAAATAATCATTAGGGAAACCAATTCCGTACATTGTCATAGAATATAAACTTTGATTGATATATTCTGATGCTGCTGTTACACGTAGATGATGTTTACCTGCAAAAGTATTTTCGTAAGAAACCTCATTACGCCAGTTGTAATCAAAACGGTCTGTACTTCTATCTGTTTTAGAACCTCCGTCTCCTAATAATTGAGATAAAACTGAAGATGGTTTTAAGAAGTTTTCGTACTGTGTACGATTATAAGTAGCACCTAAAGTTGTACGAGCTGTTACATTTTTAGCAAGATCTGCTTCAACGAAACCAGTTCCATAAATACGTAAATATCTTGTTTGAGCATCCGTTTTTTCCATTTCATCTGCAACAGGATATCCCATATAGTTCGCATTAGGATTGTAAACTTTATTTCCATCTGCATCTAAAACTACATTTCCATTCGCGTCCATTGAATAAAAAGTCTCGTAAGGACGATTTAACAATGTATTATAAAATGGAGATTGTGCATTAACACGATCACGTGGAGAATCTAACGTGGTATAAGACCCGTTTAAATTAATTCCGTAACGTAACCAATCTTTTACTTTGGTTGTATTATTGAAAGTAGCTGTAATTCTTTCCATACCATTATAATATCGAACAGCTCCTTCATTTTTATCATAACCTACAGAAAAATTATTTGATGTATCACCATCATTTTTATTAATCGTAATAAAATGTGATGAAGTAAGTCCATTTTTGTATAGATCATCAGACCATTTATGGTTATTTTTTGATAAAGTTGCAATCTCTTCAGATGTACGAGCTTGCCCTAAACCTAAATTACCAATAGTACTTAAACCATTTTGATAATTTAACAATTGCTCGGCATTCATCAAGTTGATATTTGGCAAATCAACCATTTGGTTCACTCCAATACGAGATGAATAACTTACTGTAGCTTCACCTTTTTTCGCTGATTTTGTTTTCATGATGATTACACCATTCGCTCCACGAGAACCAAAGATTGCTAATTGAGAAGCATCTTTTAACACCCTTACTTCTTCAATATCAGCCGGATTAATAGCAACAACATCTGTTGCTGTCATATATGTACCATCAACAACATATAATGGAGATTTTACACCACCATTCAAACCAATTGCACCACGAATTGTAACATTAGCTGTTGCTCCAGGAGCTCCACTCATCGCTTGAGATGATAGACCTGCAACTTTACCTCCTAACATTTGGTCAATAGATACAGATGGATTCATCTGTTCTAAATCTTTTGCTTTTACAGTTGTAACACCTGATTTAGATGGAGCGTTGAAAATAGATTTCACAACAACTTCACTTAAATCAACCGTAGAACTTGTAGCAGCAGCGTACTTTAATGTACCTAAAGCGTTACTTGTAACACTAAATTCCTTTCCATTAACAACTAAAATATCTCCAATTTTAGCATCAATGTCAAATTTTCCGTCTTGGTCAGTATAGACAACTTTGTATGTACCTTTTACAGATACTTCTACATCCGCTTCCGGAAAATTATCTGCATCATTTACAACACCTGTTACTTGAGCAAATGCAGCCGTTCCTAAACCTAAGAAAGCTAACAAACTCAAAGATGTGATTCTTCTCCTCATAGTCTTATTTTTATAAAATAGGGGAACAAATCTGAACATTATTTTTTAGAGAAAAAAGCAAAATGATATATAATTAACATTTTATCCAAATAAGACATAAATTGCTTTTTTTTATCAATTATCCATTATTAAATACTTATTAAATGATTAATAAATCTTTTTTTAACTTTTTTTAATAAAATTAAAATCGATTTTATGTTAATATTTTTTGAATTAAATAAAATCAATACTCATTAACAGATAATTTTTATTTGAATTTTATACATTTCAGAATGTGAAATCACGTTAAAAAATGAAGAATATTTAGGAGTTTATTAACCTAATAAAAACAAAAAAAGGCAACCAATTGGTTGCCTTAATTATTATAATATTTAAACTGATTAATTAGTCAATTTTGATATTATCGATAACTAAATCATAAGCTTCATCTTTTCCTACTTTTAGTGCAAAAATATTTTCACCAGCAGTTTTTTGAATATCTACTCCTTCAATATTTAGAGTAACAAGAACCCATTCGCCTTTAGTATCAATTTTACCTGTATATTGATTTGCATCAATTGGTGATAAAGATACATTTGCATTCGATAAATCTCCTACATTATATACTACGTATTTTTTATCAGATTTATACACATTTAGTGACAATGATTTCCCAGATGTTCCTTTTACATAAAATGTAATTTTCTTTGGAGTTGCAGGAATTGTATTATTTACAATAGTTGTAAATACGTAATCATTAGCTTTTGGTGTTCCTTTTAAAAGTAATGCATTTGTGTTATCTCTACCAACACCAACTCCGCTAGTTGCATAGGTATCTTTCACTAAGCCAAAAGAGTTAATTGAAGATAAAAAGTCAGCCCAAACATTGAAATCAGAACCTTTGAACAATAAATTAGTTGCTTCTGTATTATTTCCTCCACCTGGATTTTGGCCTCCTCCAACGTCAAAACGAGGCTGATCGAATTTTACATCTTTTGTATCGCGGATATAAACTTGGTAAGTTGAATTGTAAATACTAACAACTACAGTAATCTCTCCACTACCTTTAGGTAATTCTTCATTGTACCATTTAGCATATCCAGAATTACGTAAGTCAACTGTTTTACCTGTTTTATCTACTAATACACGATTAACAGTTGTAGCTTCCACTCCATAAGTTTTATCTGTATCTGGAGATTGAAACTGAACATTTTTGATTGTAACTAAGGTATTCAAATTTCCTGCTTTCAAAGCATCTGATAAGCTATTGTATACTTTTGGAGTGATCGTTTTTATTGGATCACATGTTTTAAAAATATATTTTTTCATGTTTGCAGATGGTATACGACCTACAGCATAAGTAGGATCTACAGAACCGATTTTCATAATTCCTCTATCCTTTGCTACAACAAGTCCTTTTAAACTAATTTGAATTCTAGCACCTAAAGGATAATTAGCATATAAATTAGCTCCATCAATTTCAATTTGGATACCTGTTGTTGGATCTTCAATTTTGTCTTGTAAAGAAATTGTTTTATAAAAATTTCCTGTTTCGTCACTTGAAATTACATAAGCGTCCATTACAAGATCCTCTGCTATTGCTCCATTTGAATCAAGTTTTATCTGCCCAGAAGTTACTTTAGTTGTTAAATCAGCTATTGTAATATTTGCTGTTAATTTATCAGCACAATCGATTGGCGGAGTTGCATAATCATCATCTTGTACACAAGATTGAGTTATAAATAAGCCTAAGCTCAAAAGACTTGCTATTGTTAATTTTGATATTGTATTCATTTTTAATTGTATTCGTTGTTAATATTTTATTTAGAATCTGAAATAAACATTTGCAAAA
Source organism: Empedobacter falsenii (assembly GCF_013488205.1). Classification (NCBI taxonomy): domain Bacteria; kingdom Pseudomonadati; phylum Bacteroidota; class Flavobacteriia; order Flavobacteriales; family Weeksellaceae; genus Empedobacter; species Empedobacter falsenii. The sequence goes on from NZ_CP040908.1 coordinate 3,338,400, forward strand.
TATGTTGTACCCATTCCGTAGAACATTTTTGGCCCAAATAATGTACGATAATTAGGATCGATAGCATTCGTATATTTCCCAACTCTTAATTGTTCGAAACCTCCTGTTACATAATTTTTGTTATTCAACACATTATTAATTGTTCCTGAAATTCCTGCAGAATATTTACCTATACGAAATGTTTTACCCATATTAATATTTAACATGAATTCGTTACTCAACTTTTCTTGCTTTAAAGCAGCTTTTAAATCTTGATCATTAATATCATATAATTCTCCATATTCATTCGTAAAGAAATTTACAGTTCTACGAAAAGCTGCAGGATCTATGTAATTATTTGCTAATAAATTTCCAGATACACCAATCCACCAGAATTTAGGATCACGGTACTCTGCACTTAAAGAGAAACCAGATTGTGGTCCGCTTCCTACTTTATAATTATGAAGATAAGCAGTTCCGAAGTTTTGGTAAGGAACTCCAATGTTTCCAGGTTTCACATAATCATCAGAATATAAATTATAACTAGGGTTGTCTTTGTAAACATATTGACCAATAGAAGCTACTGCAGAAACTGTAAGTACTGGTAATACTTGTGCTTCTACCGCTAATTCTGTTCCCAAATATTCTTTTCCAACACCTGTCATAACTTCTGAAACAAAGACTTGGTCATTTGCTCCATCGATATAACCAAATGCTTTCTCGATTTCGTCTTTTGTTCTTGTGTAAAAAGCCGTTGCACGAGCTTTAATACGTGGAGCTCTTAAAATATATGATAAGTCACTTGAGAATATTTTTGCACTTTCTACTCCATCTACCGTTACGTTAGTTACACGAGCATTTGGAAAAATCTCATCAGAAGTTGGCGCTTCTGTTTGATACATTACATTTGCTTGGATAAAATTACGTCCATCTAATTTTACTAAGAAATTAGATTTCACCCCAAAATCTAAGAAATCATACGTTTTACTTTTACCGTAAGAAGTCTGCTGATATGATTGGTGCATCCATTTACCTTCACGATAAAACTTAGTCAAAGCAGCTTTCATACCAATTGTTACGTCTAAAAATTTTCCTTTTATTTTAGATTGCATGAATAAATCTGCATAATCACGATTAATTTCATAATTATATCCTTGACGCTGTCCTTTTGTTGGTTGATAATCAGGGTCTAAAATATTAAATCTAGCATGAGTAAAGTTATCTTTATTCTCAACATATTGTCCACCTAATAAATCTTGTATTTCACGGTATAGTTGAGATTTCGTATTTTGATAAGACGCTGCAATTGTCAAATCTATATTAGGTGCTAACTCTGTCTGAAAATTTGTATAAGCAGTTGCTGTTTTATCTTCGTTAACATCAGCAGTCAACCAATAAACAGATCTCCCAGCATTGTTAATATTAGCTTCATATAAACTTGTCCAATCTATTTGAGAAATTTGACCACTTCTCCATAATTCAGTTTGGTTATTTATAGCACCTTGACTTGCTCCACTATACGCAAAATAAGATGGTAAATTACGATAGTAAACTGGAGAAGGATTATTTCCTGCAAACCAATCTAAACGAGAACTACTTTCTTTACCAAATTGATAAGAAACTGTTGTTGTTAATTTTGATTTATTGTTAATATTCCAATGATGCGTCAACATATTAATTGGTTCGAAAGTTTTCTTTACACGTTCGTTACGTTTTTCACCATCTTGCCATCCCCAATAAGAATTGTAATAAATCCCCATCATATCCACAACTTCTTGTGTATTAGGTGAACCTGTAGAACGACGAGTTGGCGCACCAAAACTTGTGAAGTTTAAGGTATGTTTTTCATTAAACTTTTTCTCAACTCCTAAGTAGTAAGCGTATGCATCATAAAAAGTACCTTCTATAATACCTTCTTCTGCCCAACGTCTACTTCCAGAAACCATAAACGCCCAACCATTATCCATCAATCCCGTATTATATGTAGCCATTACACGGTTTCTGTATGAACGATTTGTACTAGAATAAGCCAAACTTACTCCCTTACGCATTGTTGAAGGACGAGTATCAAAATTTGTAACTCCCCCTAAATCTCCAAAAGCATAATTAGAAGGTTCGATTCCGTATGTTAACTCATCTGGACGACGAGTAACATCATTCAGACCTCCCCAGTTATTAAAAGTTGCACGACCATTATCCATTTTATTCATACGAACTCCATTGAATAATACATCATTATATTTGTTGTCTAAACCTCTTGGTTTAAACCAATACGAACCTAATTCGTACGCAGATACGCGAGCAAAAACATCACGTGAAGATTGTAAAAGTCCTGAATTTGAAGCTGTCGAACTTTCATCATCAGATAATTCATCATCTGTTAATGTAATAATTCCAACTTCTGCTGTATTTGGATTAAATGTTAATTTAATATCACCTAAGTCAAGCTCTTTTTGCCCTGCTACAGTGATTTCTTTTTCATATGGGTCATAGCCCACGCCATAAACTTGTAATTTGTACGTTCCATCCGGAATATCTACAAACTGAAAATATCCTATACGATCGGTGATAGCAGCATCGCTTACTGCTCCTCCGTCCAAACGTACAGTGAGGTTATAAACCTCTTCACCTGTAGCAGCATTTTTTGCTACCCCAGTAACCTTTGTTTGCGCCTGCGCCATAGCGACAGTTGCAGCAAAGACTGAAAGACTTAACAATAATTTGTTCATTCAAACGAATTTTTATTTATAAATTAGCTATTTATTTCCTTCATCGAAAAAAATAGGACAACAAATTTAGTAAATTCATAATTAATAACATATGTTTAAAATTAATAAATCTTTAACTTTATTAATAATTTTTAATTTATTCTTAACGTTAAATGTTAAAGCTCAAAGCAAATATTCAAGTGCAACTGTAGCTTTTTATAATGTCGAGAATCTTTTTGACACCATAAAATCAGTTGGATATGTAAATGGAACTTTACCTTTTAATGACAAAAATTACCACATTCAGATTGCTGAATCTGACATTTCGAAGTACGAAACAGAAGAATTCAAACAAAGTTATACGTACGAAAATATAAAAGGAAAGAAAATTATCCGTCCATTAATTCTTCAAGAAGAATTTTTACCAAACGGAAATAAAAGATGGAATACAGAAAAATATTTCCAGAAAGTCAATAATATTTCAAAAGTTATTAGCGAATTAGGTGCAGATGTTACAGGTTCTGCTCCAGTAATCGTTGGTATTTGCGAGATTGAGACAAGAGAAACTTTAGAAGATTTAGCAAAAAGCTCTGCTTTGAAAAAATACGATTATGGTGTTGTTCATTTTAATTCATTTGATGCACGTGGAGTTGATACAGGTTTATTGTATCAAAAATCTCGTTTCAAAGTAATTGATGCAAGACCTCATCCTATTTTCAATTATGATGCTGAAGGTAAACGAAAATATACGCGTGATATTCTACAAGTTACAGGTTTATTAGACGGTGAAGAAATCACTTTTTTAGTAAATCACTGGCCTTCTCGTAGTGGAGGAGAAAAAGTTTCGATGCCAGCTCGTATGGAAGCAGCAAAGGTGATGAAAGGAATTTTTGATGAGTTAAAATCTAAGAATCCAAATGCAAAAGTAATTGCAATGGGTGATTTTAATGATGATCCTATTTCTCCAAGTATTAAAAATACATTTGATCCAGCAGGAGAAATTGCTAAAGTTTCGGATAGCGGGTATTATGACCCTATGTTACCTTTATATAAAAAAGGTGTTGGTACTTTAGCTTATCGTGATGCTTGGAATCTATTTGATCAATTTATCTCGACTTCATCATTGGTTACAAAAAATAAAGATTATTCAACGTATAAAATCTTCAAAACTGAAATTTACAACAAAGATTATTTAAAAGCGACAGAAGGTGCATATAAAGGATTCCCTAACCGTATGTGGAGCGGCGATACTTATCGTGCAAACGGTTATTCTGACCACTTTCCAGTCTATACAATCTTATTAAAACAAGCAAAATAAAAATGAACAAATTAGAGCAATTATTTAGTCAAAAAAATAAAAACCTCATTACAATATACACAACAGCTGGGTATCCGAATTTATCGGATACCCCTGTTATTTTAAAAGAATTAGATCAAAATAATGTTGACATTATCGAAGTCGGAATCCCATATTCTGATCCTTTGGCTGATGGTCCAACAATACAGGCTACAAGCGAAAAAGCGTTAGCAAACGGAATGACATTGGATATTTTGTTTGAGCAATTAAAATCGGTTCAAAATGAAATTTCTGCACCAATTGTTTTGATGGGTTATTATAACCAAGTGATGACATTTGGATTAGAAAAATTCTTACAAAATTGTCAAGAAAGTGGAGTTTCAGGCTTGATTTTACCTGATATGCCGTACGAAATTTACTTGGCGCAACACAAAGAATTATTTGATAAATACGATCAAAAAGTTACTTTTCTAATTACACCTTTAACAACAGAAAAACGCATTAAAGAGATTAATGATGCAACTTCTGGATTTGTTTATATCGTTTCGAGTTCAGCTACAACTGGCGCAACACAATCTAATTATAACGAAGATTTTTTGTCAAATGTTAAAAATTTAGGTTTGACAAAACCACATCAAATTGGATTTGGAATTTCGACAAAAGCTGATGTAGAAAAAGCATGGAATTACGCAAATGGAGCAATTGTCGGAAGTGCTTTTTTACGTGTTTTAGAAAATTCGAACGGAAATCTTTCAGAAGCCATAAAAAAATTTCTATCTCAATTGAAATAAAAAAATAGTTTTCAAAACAAAAAGCAAGCTCTTGTAGCTTGCTTTTTTGGTTTTGACTATTTTGTGTTTATTCAACCGAAATTTCATCAATAAATAACCATGCCTTATTTCCTGCACCAGCTTGTCCATTTGGAATTATTCCTAAATTTTCAATCACAAGCTTAAGATATTTCGCTTGTTGTTTTTGTAAATTAATCTTCATTATTCCATTTGATTTTTCGATTTCAGGAGATGAAATAGTTTTAATTTCTTTAAAATCTTTTCCATTATCCGAAATCAGCGCTTTAACAGATTTCGGAAGATAAATCCAACTTCCTTTACGGTCTAAGGTGGAAAATTGAATAGTAGAAAACTCCATTTTAGTTTTGAAATCTATTGTTGCAATCACATCTTTTCCAGAAAAACCTAACCACGATTTACCATGATTTTTAAGACTTCCTTTTATTCCATCCACCAAAGTAGACGTTCCACCAACCGAATATGCCTCAGCAGGTTGATGCTCTAATGTGATTTTTTTGGCTGTTGATTTCGTAATAACAAAGTCCTGAGAAGTTGTTGCGCTTACTTTTTTTCCATCTTCAAAATAAGCCGATTTTACGGTTTGAGATTTCGTAATTTCTAACGGTTTTTGATACACATTCGAATTAATAGTTGGCTCTGAACCATCTGTTGTAAAACGAATTCGTGAAGGTTCATTCGCCGAACTCAACTCATATTTTATTTTTCCATTTTGGTCAACAGAAGCTTTTCCATCCACCTCATAAATCGCCGTACTATGTTTGATTCCTTTTTCATCTAAAATCGCAAAATGACGAATTACACGATTCTCAAAATTCTTGTATTCATCAGGTTTTGAAGTTCCCCAAGCAACTTCTGAAAGTGCCATCATACGTGGAAAAATCATATGTTGAACATGCGGAAAATCTAAAATATATTCTGTCCATAAATTTCCTTGCGTTCCCCAAATATACTTTGCTTCTTCTTCAGTCAATTCTTTCGGAATAGGATTATAGGCATACACTTTTTGCAAGCGTAAATTTCCACCAATAGACAAAGGTTCGGTTTCGGGATTTCCTTGATAATAATCAAAATAATTGGTAGAAGTTGGCGTCATAATTGCCTTATGTTTTGTTTTCGCAGCATGAATTCCCCCTTCAATTCCTGTCCAACTCATCACCGTTGCATTTGGTGCTAAACCTCCTTCAAGGATTTCATCCCAACCAATAATTTGCTTCCCTTTACTATTGATGTATTTCTCCATTCGCGTGATGAAATAACTTTGCATATGCAACTCATCTTTGATGTTCAATTTTTTCATCAAATCTTGTACAAACGCACTTTCTTTCCAACGTTTCTTTGGCGCCTCATCACCTCCAATATGTACATATTCATACGGAAAAAGCGGAATTACCTCATCCATGACATCTTGCAAAAACTGAAACGTTTCTTCTTTTGGACAAAAAATATCTTCCGAAACTCCCCACGTTTTCCATACTTCTAACTTCTCATCTGTACAACCTAAATTAGGATAAGCCGCTAACGCAGCCTGCGCATGACCTGGCATTTCGATTTCTGGAATAACATCTATATGCAATTTCGCCGCATACGCAACCACCTCTTTTATCTGCTCTTGCGTGTAAAATCCACCATATTTTTTATCATCAAATTTCATATCCGAATACGCACCAACCTGCGATCCATTTCGCCATGCGCCAACTTCTGTTAACTTCGGATATTTTTTAATTTCAATTCGCCAACCTTGATCATCAGTCAAATGCCAATGAAATTTATTGTATTTGTAAGCCGCCAAATAATCCAAATAATTCTTAACCTCATCTACCGTAAAAAAATGACGACAAACATCTAAATGCATTCCGCGATACGCAAATTTTGGTTCGTCTTTTATTTTGAGATATGGTAATTTGAGATCCGATTTATGTTCTTCTATTAATTGTAAAAGTGTTTGTATTCCATGAAAAATCCCTCGATTTGTGGGCGCAGCAATCGAAATTCCATTTTGATTAATATCTAATTCATAATATTCTTCGTTACTATTTTCTGGAGCAGCCAAATAAATTATATTAATTGTATTATCGAAATTGTTAGAAGTAGTTTTCGTTAGATTTTTACCAGTAATTGATTTGAATTGTTTCATTAAATAATCTATTTCAGGAAAATTTGGATCTGGATTAATCGTAATTTTATTTCCTAAAACTAAAGTTCCTTTCTTCAATTCTAATTGTTGAGGTTGAGGAATGAAACTATTTTGAGCAGAAACAAAATTGGAAACCGCAAGTGTGGCTAATAGAGAAAAAAATGAAAGTTGTTTCATGTGTTAATTTTTGATAATGACTAAGATAAACTTGTTTTATCAAATAATAACGACGCAACGAGCAAAAATATTCAAAACAAAAACAATATAATCCATTATTAAACAATTATTTAAAGTGTTAAAAATAACATCTTTATATTTTAAAACTAAATCATATAAAAAAAGGTCATCAAATAAATTGACAACCTTTTTTGTTTTAGAAGTGATTAAAAACTCACTTTATCTTTTATATAATTTCCGTTTTGACAGAATTGTTTTAATTCATTTTCGATGAAGATTTCAATCGCTTCCGCATCTTGCTCAGGATACAATAAATGTACATTTGCACCAGCATCTAATGTAAAATACAAATGATTTCCAGTCTCACGACGGAATTCCCACAGTTTTTCTAAAGCCGCAACTGTATTTGGTTTCATCAAAATAAATGCAGGATTAGACATCATCATCATGGCGTGTAATGTCAACGCTTCATGTTCTACCAATTCTCCAAACGCTTTGATATTACCAGATTTTAAAATTGGTAATAAAGCTTTCAAGTTTTCATTTGCTTCCACAAAACGACGTTCAGCATACGGATGTCCGTTCATCAAATTGTGACCAACAGTAGAAGAAACTGATTTTTGACCTTCGTGAATCAATAAAATGGTGTCGTGAAAAGTTTTGAAAACATCATGAATTTCGACATCTGGATATTTTGTTCCAAATAAATCTGAGCTTCCTTCGATAAAATCATTTTCTCCCCATTCAACCAAACCTTTGTAAACCGAACGACAAGCACTTCCAGAACCTAAACGAGCCAAGAAAGAAGCTTTTTTCAAAGCATCTTCTTCTGATAAATTAGCCCCTAAAATATTCTCAATTTGAACTAAACACAAAGCCATTGCCGACATTCCAGAAGCTGAAGAAGCAATTCCAGAACTATGTGGAAAAGAATTGTGTGTGTGAATTTCAAATTTGTATTGATTCAAAAATGGAATGTAGGCGGTAATTCTTTCAAAAAAAGTAATGATTTTTGGAGCAAAACTTTCTTTCAATTCTCCTTCCAAATAAACTTCAACCTCAAAAGTATCCGACGTTTTTGGTGAAAATTTTAATTCAGTTTCTGTATAGCTATTCGTTAATGTGTAGCTGATAGAGCTATTGGTTGGAATTTGATTTTTCTTTTTTCCCCAATATTTTACCAACGCAATATTTGATGGACTTTTAGCAGAAACGCTTCCTGATTTTAATTCCGAAGCAATTATTGAAAGTGTTGAAATGAATTGTTGTTCCATAAAACAAAAGTAAACTATTTTGTAGAATTCAGCTTTTGAAAGCGTTTATAATGATAATCAATTGCTTCTTTGATTGGAATAAATTCGTATTGAAGCAAATTTTTAACTTTAGAATTGTCATATTTGGTATAAGTTGTCAACGAATAATAATTCGCTTTTGTCATATATTTCCCACCAAAAATTCGACTAAAAATAGATAGATTTTTAATGATTTTCAAGGTTGTGTTTGAAACATTTTTGACTGAACGTTTGCTGTTAATCGAAACAAAATCAAACACTTCTCGGTAACTTTTATTTTCAGAAATTACCACAAATTTTTGATTGTAAACTTGTTGATTAATTAATTCTAAAAAAATCTTCACCACATCGCGAACATCAACAAAACCAGTTCCGCCCGAAGGAGCATAATCGCTTTTTGACGAATTTTGTTGAAACAAACTTTCGCTTGCACGTTTTGTATCCAAAGTTCCGATGATTACACCAGGATTAATAATGATAACTTTAATCCCTTCTTGTGAAGCGCGCCAAACTTCCATTTCTGCTCTAAATTTTGAGATAGAATAAGAAGAATGCGTCAAGCCATTGTTCCAACCAGAGCGCTCATCAATCATTTTAGTTGCTGGATTCAAATCATCCATCGAAGCAATAGAGCTAATGAAGAAAAATTCTTTCACGCCAGAATCAATCGCTTCATTTACTAAAGATTCAGTTCCTAAAATATTCGTATTGAAAATTTCTTCTTCTTGACGTTCATCAAATGAAACAAAGGCCGCAGCGTGATAAATTGTCTCGATTCCGTCTAATAAATTCGGAAGTTCAGTTACATCCAACAAATCACCATCAATCCAATGAATAAACTGATAAAATTGCGAAGCATTTTGATCCGCAAAGAAATTTTGGATGGTTTCTGTGTTCGATGTTTTTCGTTTTAAAGCACGAATAGGTTGTTGCTTTTTTGCCAATTCTACCAACAAATGCGCGCCAACCAAACCTGTTCCTCCCGTTACGAAAATCATACTGAATTATAAATATTTTTTTTTCCTGAACCAAAAGTAAATAAAAATTACCACTAATAACATGACAAGTAAACAAATTGGATAGCCTAATTTGTAATTTAACTCGGGCATGAAATCGAAATTCATTCCATAAATTCCAGCGATAAAAGTTAAGGGTAAGAAAAATGCAGAAAAAACGGTAAGCGTTTGCATAATTTCGTTAGATTTCTGTCCATTTAACGAAAGATAAATTGTTAACAAACTTTGTACGTCATCTACAATTTGTGAATGCAAGTGTAACATTTTTACGTTTTCTTCGTACAAATCCTGTGATGAACTTGTCTTTTTGTTATCCGCGCGATATTCTTTCAGTGCTTCAAGCGTATAATCTAATATTTTTTTGCAAGCTGTAGCTTCTCGTTTGATTTTATATAAGGTAGGAAGTTTAATTTTTCTAAAATCATCCGTAAAAATCAAATGCTCGAGTTGATTGACTTCTTCGTCCATTTGATATGCTGGTTCTTCATACGTTTTGATGGTTTCGGAAATAATACGATACAAAATTCCTTTGATAATGATTTTAGAAGGATCAGTATTAGCTAAATATTTTTTCTGAATTTTCTCGAAAATATCCGTTTCCTTTTGATGAACAGTCACAATAAAATCTGTTCCGATGTAAATACTGATTTTGTGACTAAATTCTCGAACAGTGTTTTTCAACATACGGTGTTCTTTATCAAAAAAACGAATTAACAAAAACGAAACTTTTGAATCATCTGATTCATATTTAGGTAAATGTCCAGGCTCCAAACTATCTTCAATCGTTAATTTCTGAAAACAATATTTTGTAGCAATTTCATTCAACTCAATTTTTGTAGGATTTTGTAAATTAATCCATTTGAATTTTTCATTCTCGAAAAGTATTTGCATGTATTCCTTTTATTCAAATTTTAAATAAATATATCAAATAAGTTTTATTTTGACAGATCATTTATAATCTACTGAAAAATCATAACTTTGTATCTTGTAAAAATTAGATAAAAAATATATTAAAATACTATGAATCCATTAATTGAAGAATTGACTTGGAGAGGACTGGTTCACAATATTATGCCAGGGACAGAAGAACAACTAAATAAAGAAATGACTTCTGGTTATGTAGGTTTCGATCCTACAGCAGATTCTCTTCACGTGGGAAGTTTGGTTCCTATTTTCTTATTGGTTCATTTGCAACGTCACGGTCATCGTCCAATCGCATTGGTGGGTGGTGCAACTGGTTTTATCGGTGATCCTACTGGTAAAGCAGCAGAGAGAAGTTTATTAGACGAAGAAACATTGAATAAATATGTTGCTGGAATTAAAGCACAATTGTCTCGTTTCTTAGATTTTGATACAAATAATGGAAATTCAGCTTTATTGGTGAATAACTATGATTGGATGAAAGATTTTTCATTCATCGATTTTGCGCGTAATGTAGGAAAACACATTACTGTAAATTATATGATGGCGAAAGATTCTGTAAAATCAAGACTTTCTTCTGAATCGAATGTCGGAATGTCTTTCACAGAATTTACATATCAATTGATTCAAGGATACGATTATTTACATTTGTACAAAGAATTAGGTGCAAAATTGCAAATGGGAGGTTCTGATCAATGGGGAAATATTACAACAGGAACAGAATTAATTCGTCGTACAGTACAAGGTGAAGCGTTTGCTTTTACTTGTCCATTAACAACTAAAGCTGACGGAACTAAATTTGGAAAATCAGAAGGTGGAGAAAATATTTGGCTAGATAAAAACCGTACTTCTCCTTATAAATTCTACCAATTTTGGTTAAATCAAGCGGATGCGGATGCAGAACGTTACATCAAAATTTATACATTCTTAGAAAAAGAAGCAATTGATGATTTTATCGAGCGTCATCGTCAAGAGCCACATTTACGCGAATTACAACGTAAATTAGCAACTGAAATTACGATTTTAGTTCATGGTGTTGAAGAATTACGAAAAGCAGAAAAAGCATCTCAAGTTTTATTCGGAAAATCAACTTCAGAAGATTTGAAAGAATTAGATGGAGATACTTTCTTATCAGTTTTCGAAGGTGTACCTCAAGCAACAATTGCAAAAGCTGATATCGAAGCTGGTTTAGATATTGTAACTGCTTTAGCTGAAAAATCTGGTTTCTTAAAATCAAATTCAGAAGCGCGTCGCGAATTAAAAGCAAACGCAATTTCTGTTAACAAAGAAAAAGTAGCGGAAGAATTTGTATTAACAACAGAAAATTTGATCGCAGATAAATACGTTTTATTACAAAAAGGTAAAAAGAATTATTTCATCTTAATTGTTGAATAAAGAAATTCATTAAAATAAAAAATCTCTTCAATATTATTGAAGAGATTTTTTTATTTATAATTTTAATATTTATCGAAGTATAATCACATTTTGACCAACTTTGTATCCATTTTGGTAAATATCGATTTTATATTCACCTTTTGGAAAATCATAATCAACCCAGTCAAAATTAACTCTTGAACCAGACATATTATTGTAATTAACTTTTACACGATCAGAATATTCTACAGAAGATCCAGAACGTAAAGTTGTTTCACCAGCATCAGCACCTTTAAATTTTCCTATCTCGCCGCTTGGTTTATAAATAGATACATACAATTCTTTGGTTTCTGAAGTCGCATTCAAGTTTTTATCCAAATCAAAAGATACTCTAACCTTATCAATTCTTCTTGCTCGCGTTGTTTCCACTTCTTTTCCGCTTGATTTTACTCTCAAACCTTTAATCGTATAATTTGAAATCGATAAAGTAGAATTTGTTTCTTTGATTAAATTCTGATGATTTTCTTTTTCAGTACTCAAATTTGATTCAACAGTTTTTTTCTGCTCATTCAAATGAGAATTTTCCGAAGTTAACTCTGTATTCTTGCTTGTCAGCTTTTTATTTTCGTCTTTCAAGCGAACAATTTCTTCTTTATAAACTTTAATATCTGCTTGTAAAGAGGTTATCAAACGTTTAGCACGTTGCAATTCTCCACTTGTAATTCCTTCTTTATTTAAGATTGATTGAATCTCTTTTTGTTTCTCCAAAATCAATCGATCTTGATAACTTAAAGAAGAATCTTTTTTTACAACACGAGTTTTAGCATCATCAAAATCTGATCTAATTATACGTAATTCTTGTTTCAGAATTTCTCTAGATCGTTCCAAATCATTGATATCACTTTGCATTTCTATCGAAGATTTTGCATTTGCTTCTTTAGAATATACAATATACCCAATAGCTAATAACAAGGATACTGCTAAAACAGCAATAATAATATTCTTTACGAATTCATTTTTATGTTTAGGGTTTGTAGAGGGCTCGAGATCTTTGTATTCAGTCATTTTAATTATTTCGAGGAAAAATTATTAAATCAAAAATTAAACCAATTTTATAATAATCAATAACTAATGTTAAATTTAACATTTATAAATTGTAATAAAACTTAATAAATAAAGACTTTTTAATCGTTTGTCTCTTTTTTAATATCTTCAGAAGCTTCGTCTAATTTATTTTCGGCTTTTGTTTTTAACTCATCAGCTTTTTCTTCCAATTCTGTTTTTTCTTCTTTAAAAGTTTCTTTCAAATCCGAAACTTTCTCTTTCACAAAAGCACTTGTTTCTTTCATTTGCTTTTCCGCAATATCTTTTACATCGTTATAATCTTGCTTCGATCTTTCTTTAAAATCTTTAGCGGCTTCTTTCGATTGTTCTTTCAAATCACCCGAAGCATCTTTTATATTATTGATTGTTTTACGCGCAAAATCCGATGCGTCATCTGCAATCAATGTTCCTGCTTTTTTTACAGTTGCCGAAACATCGTCAAATTTATCTCCCGCAACATCAATCGCAGTTTCAGTTTTTCCTAAAATTCTTTTCAAAAAAGTTCTAAGTCCCATAATAATTTATTTTGTTGATTATTTTCAGTTTAAATTTACAGCTTCATTCGCAATTTTAGAATGAATTAATTTAATTTTTTATTTAAAAATATGAATTTCAATTATTTTAAACGATATTATCTCGGAATTTTAATGTTCAGTTTACTGACTATTTTTAGTTGTAATCCGAAGAAAAATCAATCCGAAACACATCAAAATACTTCATCCGAAGAAATATCCTTCAAATATTCGACCAAAAATAAAAACTTTGTCAGCGCGCATCGCGGCGGAAGTAGAATACATGGTTTTCCCGAAAATTGTATCGAAACTTTTGAACATCTTTATCAAAAAGGAATACAAATTTTTGAGATTGATGTTGCTGAAACAAAGGATAATCAACTTATTTTAATGCACGATAATTCGTTGCAACGAACAAGCACAGGGCGACAAGATGTCAATCAAGTTGACTTAAAAACCATTAAGGAATACTTTTTGGTAGATGATTTTGGACAACAAACGTCATACAAAATTCCGACTTTTGCAGAAGCGTTAAATTGGGGAAAAAGTAAACCAATTTATTTTATGGTTGACATCAAAAAAGGTGTTGATTATCGTGATATTGTAAAGACAATAGAACAAGCAAACATGCAAAAACAGGTTGTTTTGGTGACGTATACAGTTGGTCAAGCGAAAAAGTTGCATCAACTTGCGCCAGATATGTTATTATCTGTTTCGATGCGAAACGAACGAGAATTTAATGAAATGATGAACAGCGGAATTCCGACTGACAAAATGGTTGCATTTACGGGAACTCGACGCAATGATAAATCATTTTTAAATAAAATTCATGACAAAGATATTTTGGTCATTTTTGGAACTTTAGGAAACTTAGATAAAAGTGCTTCGGCGAAAAATGGACAACTTTACCGCGATTTAGAAAAAGATGGTGTCGACATTTTTGCAACGGACAGAGCAATGGATGTACATCAAACGATTAATAAAAATTAAATGGAAACAATATCACTTAAGGATTCAAATTATTTCTCAAAATTGATGTTAAATTATATCAATCAAGACGAGAATTTGAAAGACTTCTACAACCTATTTCCAACCAAAGAAAACTATATAAAACAAGCGAAAAATAAGCTTGAACATTATAAAAATAGAGAAATTCTTGTTGATCAAGTTTCGAAACAATTAAGTCATTTAGATTTATCGAAAAAGCAACAAAATAATCTAGAAAAATTAAGAGAAAAGAATACAGTAACAATTACGACTGGACATCAATTAAATTTATTTACAGGTCCAATCTTCTTTTTTTATAAGATTTTGCAAGTCATCAAAGCATGCGAGGAATTGAATAATGAACAAAGTGAAATCAATTTTGTTCCTATGTTTTGGATGGCGACAGAAGATCACGATTTCGAAGAAATTAATCATTTCAAATTTGGAGATCGAATTATTCATTGGGAAAAAGAGTTTGGCGGACCAGTTGGACGTTTATCAACAGATGGTTTACAAAAAGTTTTTGATTCATTTTTGTCATTAATTCCAAATGGAAAAAAGAAAACTGAATTACAAAATCTAATTGAAGATTCTTATTTATCGAATGATAATTTGACTGATGCTACAAGAAAATTGGTTCATTTATTATTCAAAGATCTTGGATTGTTGATGATTGATGGAGATGATAAAGAATTAAAAAAACTAATGATTCCAACTTTTGAGGAAGAATTAATTCAGTCAACATCATTCAAAAAAGTAATTCCTCAAAATGAGAAATTAGAACAATTGGGTTATTCTATTCAAGTAAATCCTCGTGAGATAAACTTGTTTTATATCAATCAAAATAATTCGCGCGAACGTATTGTTGAACAAAATGGAACGTATTTTGTCAATAACACTTCAATCAAATTTTCGAAAGAAGAAATTATTACCGATTTGCATCAAAATCCAGATAAATTTAGTCCAAATGTGATTTTGAGACCGTTGTACCAAGAAAAAATTTTACCAAATGTTGCCTATGTTGGCGGCGGTGGCGAAATGGCTTATTGGTTGCAATTGAAAGAAATGTTCGATCAATTTGAAGTTGATTTTCCACTTTTAGTTTTGAGAAATTCATTGCTAATCCGAACTGAAAAACAATACGAAAAGCAACAAAAATTAGATTTATCAAACGAAGATTTATTTTCGAATAGTTTAGCCATCACAAAAAAACGTTCGATAAATTCGTCAGAAATTGCTCCAAAACTTCCTGAATTGGAAGAAGAATTAAAAAGTATTTTTGAACGTTTGGAACATTTGAGTTCGTTAACAGAATCTTCTTTTGCAGATATGATACAAGCGCAGCGTACAAAACAGTTGAAAGGTTTTGAGAAAATAAAACAACGTTTGGTGCATGCAGAAGTGAAAAAAAATGAGGATTTATTGAAGAGAATCGAGCAATTACTGAATGATCTTTCTCAACAAAATGGTTTGCAAGAACGTGTGAAAAATTTTGCTAATTTTGATTATATTAACACTCAGTATTTCATTGATTTTATTGAAGATAGTCTTCGACCTTTTGATTTTGAGTTCATCATAAATACATTGAAAGAGGAACTCTAAACAAAACATAATTTGTATATTTGACCACGAAAATTCATCTAAATGAAAAAAATATTAGCTTTATTGTTATTTGTTGGTGCATCAGCACTTTATGCTCAACAAAAAACGCATACAGTTCAAGCAAAAGAAACCGTTTACGGAATTTCGAAACAATATGGTGTTTCGCAAGAAGAATTGTATAAAGCCAATCCTAAAATTGAAAAAAATGGGATTCATCCAGGTGATTTGATTGTGATTCCTGGTAAAGGAACTCCGACAACCAAACCAACTGAAACCAATACACAAACAACTACGTCAAACGTAAAAACTTCAGACGATAATTATCAATATATTACAATTGAGCCGAAAGAAACGGTTTACAATTTGACAAAAAAATATAAAATTTCGGAAGAAACATTGAACTCATTAAACCCTCAAATCAAAGAAAGAGGTTTAGAAGTTGGTGACGTAATCAAGCTTCCAAAAGATGTGACAAATAAAGTTTTTTCTGTTCCAAAAGGAACACATTTAATCAAAAAAGGAGAAACTTTATACACTTTAGCAAAACAATATAATGTAAGTGTTGACGATTTATATGCAGAAAATCCAGCTTTACAAACAGGTGTAAAAGAAGGAATGGTAATTACAATTCCTAAAAAATCTGGTTCTGTTGTGATTGAAGAAAACACAATCAATTATGTTGTTCAGAATGGAGATTCGGCTTACGGAATTTTAGAAAAATACAACACAAATTTAGATGAATTATTGCGCTTAAATCCTGATTTGATCAATGGTTTAAAAGCTGGAATGACACTTAAAATTCCTTTGCAAAAAAATGCTAAAATCATAAAATACGGAACTGCAGGAAAGCTGAAACGTGCGAACGATAACGAAATTAATGTTGCGATTATGCTACCTTTTGATGTTGCAAATAATCCGCAATTGAAAAATTCGCAAGCGATGCAATTTTTTACTGGAGCTAAATTAGCGTTGACTCGTTTGGCTAAAAAAGGTAAAAATGTAAATGTAAAAGTGATCGACACGAAAAGTGGAAACTTACAAGATATTCTATCAACAACAGATTTCAGTAAAACAGATGCAGTTATTGGTCCATTGAACACGTCTGACGTTACGGAAGTTGCGAATTTCTTTAGCAATTCTGGTATTGCTGTGATTTCGCCTTATGCAAATGACGATTCGTTAAATTCCTTCAATGATTTATTGATTTCTAATCCAAAAGATGAAGTAATTGCAGATCAAATTATCGAAGAAATAGGGAAAAACTTTGCTGGAGAACAAGTTTATTTGTTAACAAATCGTGATGATCAAGAGTTAGCAAATTACACGAAAAAGCAATTAGAAAAACAGTTGAAAGCAAATGTTGTCATTGTAGATAGCGCTGCAAAAATTGTTCAACCACATGATAAAGTTAACGGCGAAGATTATTACACACCAATTATCACGGTTTTAGTTGGTGATGATGATAATTTGGGAAAACAATATTTAGAGAAATTGAAAACATTTAACAAAGATAATATCAAAGCTTACGGAATAAAATCGGTTTCGGTTTATGATGTTTATAATGCAGATAATGCAAAAAATATCGATGCATTCCGCGAATTTGGTTTTGTGTTTAGTACTGCGCGATTAATCAATACAAGAGATACGGAAGTGCAAAGTGTAATCAAAGATTTCAAGGAAGTTTATTGTGAATTTCCGACGCGTTACGAGCAATTAGGTTACGATGTAACGTACGATATTGTGGACAGAATGAATAATAAAGGTGATGTTACCAACAATATTACAACAGAAAACACACGTTTGGCATCGAAGTTTGCATACAAAAAAATAAGCGGAAGCAAAGCTTATACGAATGATGCGAGCCGAATTGTTCGTTTACCTAAAAAATAATTTTATCAAAAAATTATATACCAAAAAGCGATGCTAAAATTTAGCATCGCTTTTTTCTTTTTATCAACATTTAGAATTAAAACCTTGTATTGAACGGATTTTTTCTAAATTTGACTATGCACAAACTTAAAGACAATTTACTCGTAAAAGTTATTCTTGCCATTGTACTCGGAATTTCACTCGGCGGAATAATACCAGAAGCTATTGGTCGTATTTTTATGACTTTCAATGATTTTTTTAGCGAATTACTTAACTTTTTGATTCCATTAATCATTGTTGGATTAATTGTTCCATCAATTGGAAGATTAGGACAAACAGCCGGAAAATTATTATTAGCAACCGTTTTAATTGCTTACGGATCAACCATTTTTTCAGGATTATTAGGTTACTCAGCGAGTATGTCTATCTTTCCACAATTATTAGAACATCAAACTGGTCAAATTAATTTAGCCGAAAAAGCAAAAGAATTTACACCATACTTTTCGATAGAATTTCCTCCGTTATTTGATGTAATGCCAGCTTTGGTATTTTCATTTCTTTTCGGAATTGGATTATCACGATTGAAAGATTCGACTTTTGGGAAATTTGCAGATGATTTTGAAGAAATTATTACGTATTTAATTCAAAATTTAATCATTCCATTATTACCAATTTTCATTTTCGGAATCTTCTTGAACATGTCATATTCAGGACAAGTGGTAACAATTATGAATGTATTTTTGAAAATAATTGGTGTAATTTTCGTGCTACATGTTTTCTTATTAGTGCTTCAATTTACAATTGCAGGAATTATTGCGAAAAAGAATCCATTTAGCATGATGAAATTGATGTTACCAGCCTATTTCACAGCATTAGGAACACAATCTTCAGCGGCTACAATTCCTGTAACAATTGCGCAAGTAAAGAAAATTGGAGTTCGAGATGAAATTGCCAATTTCGCTGTGCCGTTGTGTGCAACAATTCATTTATCTGGTTCGATGTTAAAAATCGTTTGTTGTTGTTTAGCATTGATGTTAATACAAGGTATGGAAATTGATTTTGTTCAATTTTTAGGATTTATGATGATGCTTGGAATTGCGATGGTTGCAGCACCTGGAGTTCCTGGTGGAGCGATTATGGCAGCGATTGGTATTATTGCTTCGATGTTAGGATTTAATGCAGAAAATCAAGCGTTGATGATTGCACTTTATATCGCAATGGATAGTTTCGGGACAGCAGGAAATGTGACTGGAGATGGTGCTATTGCTGTAACATTGAATAAATTATTCAAGAAATAAGTTCAATAAAAAATAACCCAATAAAAAAGAGTTCCAAAAAATATTGGAACTCTTTTTAGTTTTAAGAATATTTAAATAAATGAAGAATGTTCTTTATTTATTAGAAACCAACTCCTCCTGATTGCTCAGATTTGTTTTGTTGAGCTTCTGCACGATTTCGTACTTTTCCACCGAAATTATACGTAAATCCGATGTTCATTGTATGTGCTTCCCAACGGAATTTTCCTGTTGCTCTATCTGGATTATACATTTCTAAACGTCCATAAAATGTTCTAAAAATATCACTTACACGTGCACTCAAACTTGCTTTTCCACCCATAAATGTGTAACGCGCTCCTAAATCCATACGCCACATATCGCGCATTTCTCCTTGGATAAATTTGTATTTACCTTGATACATAAAGAAATGTTGTAAACTGATAGCTTTCGAAACTTTGAATGTATTGTTCATGCGAGCTGTTAAACGATTTGCATCAATTTCGACAAAGTAAGGAACTTTAACTCCATTTTCTTCTTTCTCTTGTTGAACAACCATTGTATTATGCGTATAATCTCCACTGATATTAGATGACCACCATTTTGTTGGCACAAGGTTAAATGCTAATTCAAAACCATATGCATCTACTTTATCGTAGTTTAGGTAATTCTGAATATATGCTCCATAAACTTCTTCATTTCGTAAAACATTTCTGAAGATATTATCTTTGACATGTCTGTAAAACACATTCGCAGAAATAGAATTTTTACCAATTCGTTGTAAATACCCTACTTCGAAATTATCTGTATATTCTGGCTTTAAATAAGGATTTCCGATACTTGACATCATTGGTGTAGACCATTCTGGTACTGGAGATAATTGCCCAATTCCTGGACGGTCAATACGGCGGCTATAATTTAATGACACTTGACCTTTTTCGGTAACATCATATGTTAAAAAAGCTGATGGAAAGAAATCTAATTTATCTTGTTCTATTTTTCCTTCTTCATTTACATTAACAACGAAATCACCTTTATCTTTAAACTGTTCTGCACGTAAACCTAATTGCATTCCAAACTTCCCGAATTTCTGACCATAATTTACATATGCAGAAAAGAAATCTCTTGTGAAGTTGAAGTCTGTACTTGGATTGTATATTTCACCTTTTACAATTATTCTTCGGTCAGTTAATAAAATATTATCATTATCTTCTCTTCTAAATTGTAATCCAGCCTCTATTTTTCCACCATCTTTGATTTGGTTTGTATAATCTAAATTAACACGAATGTTATTTGTTCTGTCATCACGATCTTCATAATACTTTACTTCTTCTGGATAAAAATTATGCATGTTTCGTAAATCTACACTTTTAGCTCTCGAGTAAAATGCGTCTAAAACAATGTTGTGATCTACTTTGTCAAAATCACGTTTGAAATTCAAACTATAATCTTGACTTCTCCAATCTCCATCAAAATTTGAATTATTAGGATAAAACTCTTGCGTTTTGGTATTCACCATATCCGATCCAATCAGTCCTGTTCCTTTTCCAAACCATTGATTTGTATAAACCGTTAAAGCTGTCTTGTCGTTGATAAACCAGTCGAAACCAATTTTACCTGCTTGGCTTTCATCGTTGTTTAAAATATCAATTGCACTTTTGAAATTTGTGTCAAAATTATTTAAAGAACCATGAAATTCACTCGGACGCTTATTGTAACTATAATTTCCAAAAAAGTTGAAAGAACCTGTATTTACATTTGCTGTTAACGAATTATTGAAACGACTTTTCTTTCCTTGCTCATAACCTGTACTCAACGCAACATTGTATCCTTTTTTCTTTCCTTTTACCATCACAATATTGATGATTCCAGATTTTCCATCCGCTTCATATTTTGCAGAAGGATTTGTGATGATTTCTACACGCTGAATTTGATTCGAAGGAATTTGCTTCAATACTTGCGATGCAGATAATGACGAAGGTTTTCCGTCAATATAAATTTTTACATTTTCATTTCCACGTAATGATAATTCTCCTGTTTGTTGATCTACATTTACAGACGGAATGTTATTCAAAACCGCAGCAGCATCCGCTCCAGAAGAAATCAAATCATTTCCTACTTCAACAACACGTTTATCTATTTCGTTGCGATATTGAGAAACTTCTGCACGTACAAAAGCACCTTTTAATTCTACGGTTTCAGTCTTTGCAGCTTGTAAAATGATATTTCCTAAATTTAACTCACCTCCTTTTACTTCTGCAGTTGTTACAGATTGTTGATATCCAAATTCTGTAATCACCAAACGATAATTTCCGTCTTCCAAATCTGGAATCTCGAATGTTCCGTCTGCGTTCGCATAGACTTCATCGAATAATTCTTTTGAATCTGCTTTATAAATCTGAATTGCAGCCATACCAACCGCTTCATTTTTTGCATTTTCAATCTTTCCTTTCACAGGATGTTGTTCCTGCGAGAATCCGTAAATAGAGCAAACGGAGAAAAGAATAGCTAAAGTAAATTTGTTTAATCTCATAGTTAATATTTTTAATAGTACTATGTTTTACATAATACATAGTAAGAATTGTCCGTACTTTTTCCTAATTAGACGTTCTAAAAAATGTTTTGTTACAAAATATTTAAACTTTTTTTAAAATTTTAAAGTACTATGTTTTACATAATACATAAACCTAATTGTTGGATGATTTTACTAATAAGACGCAACAACTTTCAAAATGTTACAAGAATTTTTAATTTTTTTTAAAAATTTTTTTCCTCGACTGAAAAACTTACATTTATCATTCAATTAATATTAATCAAAAAATTGCTAAAACATTGAGTTCAATTGTCATATTAGGTGCGGGAAATGTTGCGTTTCACTTAACTCGTGCATTAATCGAAAACACTTGCAATGTTCGACAAATTTTCAATAGAACATTAGAACACGCTAGAGAAATCGGAGAAGCAAATAGAATTTCATACACAGATAAAATTTCTGAAATAGAAAAAGCAGATATTTATATTATTGCGAGTGCCGATTCTGGTATTGAAGAATTTTCACATTATATTCCGTACGATGATGTTTTGGTTGTCCATACTTCTGGTTCGTCTCCAATGTCTGTTCTGAAAGGCGATTATCGAAAAGGCGTTTTTTATCCGTTGCAAACTTTTTCCAAAGAAAGAACGATGCGATATGATAATATTCCGTTTTTCATCGAGGCGGAAAATTCTGAAGATTTGAAAAAACTGAATGAATTAGGAAATCGTATTTCAAACGAAGTTCACGAACTAAATTTTGCAAGTAGAATGCAAGTGCATATGACAGGTGTTTGGGCAAATAATTTTGTCAATCATTTATATTATATCGCTGGAAATATTTGTGAACAAAACAATGTTCCATTCGATGTTTTGTTGCCTCTTATACAGGAAACAGCAAATAAAGTGATCGAAATGAGTCCAAAAGATGCGCAAACTGGTCCAGCAAAACGTGGAGATCAAGTGATTATTGATCGTCATTTAGAGGCCTTACAAGATGATTCGAGATTATTACAGATTTACCAAATATTGACAGATTCAATCAAACGAGTTTACGAAAAATGATAAGTTATAAAGAAAAACTAAATAACATTAAAACCGTTATTTTAGATGTAGATGGAGTTTTGACAGATGGAAATTTAATTTTATTACCAACTGGCGAAATGGTGAGAACAATGAATACGCGAGATGGTTATGCAATGCAATTAGCCATCAAACAAGGAATACGAATTGCGGTGATTACAGGGGGAAGAGATGAAGCTGTTGTGAATCGTTTAAAATATTTAGGGTTAACAGATATTTACGTGAACAAACGTAATAAAGTAGAAGCTTTTGAAGATTTACTTTTTTCTTATGGATTAGATCCTGATGAAATTGCGTATATGGGCGATGATTATCCAGATTTAGCTGTGATGAATTTAGTAGGACTATCAGCTTGTCCAAACGATGCGTGTATGGATGTTCGCAAAGCTTCGGAATATATTTCACCAGAAAACGGCGGAAAAGGTTGTGTTCGTGATTTATTAGAACAAATCTTGAAAGTTCAAAACAAATGGTATAATGCAGAAGAAGTAGCTTCTGTATAAAAGAATTTGAAATGTTATTAACAGAAAAATTAAAAGATACCAATATTATTTTGGCATCACAATCGCCAAGAAGAAAAGAACTTTTAGCTGGATTAGGATTGAAATTTTCGACAATTTCATTGGATATTGACGAAACATTTGATCGCAACGAATTCAAGAAAGAACAAATCACCGAATATCTTTCCGCTAAAAAAGCAAAAGCTTATACGGATATTCAACCAAATGATTTAATTATTACATCGGATACAACTGTTTGGGTTGATGATGAGTCGTTAGAAAAAGCTTCGAATAGAGAAGAAGCGTACGAAATGATTAAAAAATTAAGCGGAAAAACACATTCAGTTTATACATCGGTTACAATTCGTTCTGTAGAGAAAGAAGTTACTTTTTCGGACGAAACGCAAGTTACTTTTGTAAATTTAACGGACGAAGAAATTTATTTCTATATCGATAATTACAAACCATTCGATAAAGCGGGTGCTTATGGCGTTCAGGAATGGATTGGTTACATAGGTGTGGACAATATGAATGGAAGTTATTTCAATGTAATGGGACTTCCTACACACAAGCTATATAAAGAATTAGTGAAATTCTAAAGATACAATCCAGCTTCGGCTGGATTTTTTTATTCTACAATTATCGTATTTTTGTTTTTCTAAAAAATCAATTTTATGAAAGTCGGTTTATATTTTGGATCATTCAATCCTATTCATGTCGGACATTTAATTATTGCCAATCATTTTCAACAATTCACCGATTTGGATCAGGTTTGGTTTGTGGTTTCGCCTCAAAATCCGTTGAAGAAAAAAAGTTCTTTGGCAAATGAATATGATCGATTAGAAATGGTAGAATTAGCGATTAAAGATTATCCTAATCTGCGTGCATCTAACATCGAATTTACATTAACAAAACCTTCGTACACAATTGATACCTTAATTCATCTAAACGAAAAATTTCCTGAGCATGATTTTGCGTTGATTATGGGTTCTGATAATTTGGATGGAATTTCGAAATGGAAAAACGCTGAGATTTTAATGCGCGATTATCAATTGTATGTTTATCCGCGTCCTGGTTATTCGCAAGAAGAAAATTTGGATAATGTCGAAATCGTTGAAGCGCCTTTGATGGAAATTTCTTCTACATTTATCAGAAATGCAATCAAAAATGGAAAAAATATAAAACCTATGTTACCTCCAAAAGTTTGGGAATATTTGGATGGAAGTAATTTGTATGGATGAATTTAATTTGAAAATGATAGAATTTGAAGATTATGGATTGGGAAAATTTTATAGAATATGAATCATTAATAATTCAAAAACAATTTGCTGGAGAAATTCGATTTGGTCCAACTTTTTTCTCGCTTAATTCTAATCCAGAAATTAAAGAATTGAATAATAAAATCTTTGGAGATTGGTTTTATAAACACAATTCGATGATATATTTACAACAATGGAATTCTACTAAAAATCCAGATACAAATCTTATTGCAATAGATATATTTACGCTTCAATATAAAATTGTATTAGAAAATATAAAATCTGTTTTTGGAGAAATGAGATACAGAAATAATCAATTATATTTTGTAGATCAATACAATAAAAAAGAATATTTAATCACAGAATCATGACAAAACAAGCCTCTATAAATAATTTACAAGAAATAGTTCCTTTATTTGATGCGTATCGTCAATTTTATAATAAAAAATCTGATGTAAAAGCAGCAGAAGAATTTCTAAAAGCCAGAATCATAAATGACGAATCGGTTATCTTTTTAGCCTATAATAAAGACGAAAAAGCAGTTGGTTTTGTACAATTGTTTCCTTCATTTTCATCTACTCGAATGAAACGTTTCTGGATTTTGAACGATTTATTTGTTTCGCCAGAATTTCGCGGACAAGGTTTTTCAAGAGAATTGATTGAAGAAGCAAAAAGTTTATGCCGCAAAACTGATGCTTGCGCGATGCTGTTAGAAACCAGTGTTACAAATCATATTGGAAATTCATTATATCCAAGTGCTGGATTTCAATTGCGCGATGATGCAAATTTTTATGAATGGGAAGTTTAACCAAATTGACGTTTCAATTCGTAGATAATATCTTCTAAACCATTTAGTTTTATTTCGTAAACGGTCGATAATAAAACGCCTAATTTTCCTTTCGGAAAACCACCTTTACCAACAAACCATTCCAGATAAGAAACAGGTAAATCGCACAACAATCGCCCTTCATATTTACCGAAAGGCATTTTTGTTGTGACAATTTCTTTTAATATTTCGGGACGAAATCCTTCCATTATTTTGCTACAGTTCCTTTGTACGTCGACATTCCATCTTTGAAATTCTTCGCATTTTTGAAACCTTTTTCTTGCATTTTTTCTGTTGCCAATTTTGCTCTAACACCAGATTTGCAATAAATAAAATAATTCTTTTTTGTGTCTAATTTCTGAATTTCTTCTTCGAAATTTGGATTTTTCACATCAATGTTTACCGCTCCAGGAACATGACCTTCAGCAAATTCTTCAGGTGTACGAACGTCTAACAAAACATTCTTTTTGTTCTTGAAATTGATTTCATTTACATTGTCTAATGTCGAAGTTACTTCTTCTATTTTCGCTTCTTTTCCTTCTGAACTTGACGAATTGCTTGCACAAGAACCTAAAAAAAGTGTTCCTGCAATCATTGCAACTCCTAAAATTTTATTTACCATTATATTGATTCATTGTATTCCCTAATCCTTGAAAAATAAACGACAAAACTGCATCAGCAGCCAAATTTAATCGTTCATTCATTTTTTCATTTTCTTCTGCCGACCAATCGCCTAATACGTAATCCACTTGTTTACCTTCCGAAAACTCGTTTCCTACACCAAAGCGTAATCGCGCATAATTTTGTCCGCCAACTTTATTCTGAATATCCTTCAAACCATTGTGTCCACCATCGCTACCTTTTCCACGCATACGAATTGTTCCGAAAGGCAAGTTCAAATCATCTGTAATGACAAAAATATTTTCTAACGAAATATTTTCTTTTTTCATCCAAAAACGAACCGCATCCCCACTTAAATTCATGTATGTATTTGGTTTTAACAACGTAACTGGACGCGCTTTGTATTTGAACTGAGCCACTTCACCAAAATTTGATGGCGAAAATTTAGCATCAACTTTCTTAGCAACTTCTTCAACAACCTTGAAGCCAATATTATGACGAGTATTTTCGTATTGAGCACCAATATTACCAAGCCCAATAATCAGATATTTTTGCATGAAACAAAATTACATCTTTTTGCAATGATTAGAAATAAATATTTAACTTCGCTTTAAAATCTACTAAATTGGTATAGATTTTGAAAATACAAGAAATCGATAAAAATTTATCATGAACAAAATAATTAGCGTTTTTATATTATTTATTGGAATGAATGCGTTTGCGCAAAATATTCCGTCGGTGATGAAAACTGAATTTCCCGCTGCTGCTTTGCAAGATAGTGTAGTTGATTTGGATGGAAATTCGACAACTATAGGAAAAGTTTTTTCGAATTATAAAGGAAAAATTGTTCTATTAGATTTATGGGCAACTTGGTGTGGAGATTGTATCAAAAACATGCCAGCTTTGAAATCTTTGCACGAAAAAAATCCTGATGTAACCTTTGTTTACCTTTCAATGGACAAGAATGAGGAAGCTTGGAAAAATGGTATTGAAAAATATCAAATTGAGGGTCAACACTTTTACTTAGGAAACAACTGGAAAGGCAATTTTGGCACAGGGATTGATTTAAATTGGATACCGAGATATTTGGTTCTTGATCAAAATGGAAAAATTGCAGATTATTACAGCGTAAAAGCTGATGATCCTAAAGTTCAAGAAACAATTGATCGTTTAAGAAATAAATAGTTTATAGTTTACCAACCAAATGGTGATTGAAATTGAAAAATCAATCACCATTTTCTTTTATTAATCATTAGAAATCAATACCTTTCATAGAATAAAAATAAATATTCTATAATTTTTTATAGATCATTTTTTGTATCAAACTTTTAGTTATTATTGCATTGATTTTAATACCCTTTTTATTTATATGAAAATATGCTTCGTAATGTATCCTTGGGACAAGGTTGAACCAGGAAAAGACACCACTATGCGAATTATTAAAGAATGCGTAGATCGTGGATTTGAAGTATCCTATTTAACAAAAAAAGATATCTCTATTGCCAAGGGCAAAGTTGTAGGAAACTGCAAAAAGATGATAACTACAGAAACAAATGATTGTGTTGAATTTTATCACACCATGAAATTTGAAAGTAGTATAAAAGATTTGACCGAATTTGACATAATTTTTATGAGAGCCGATCCACCAATTGATCCGCTTTTGTTGAATATGTTAGAATTAATTGAAGAAAAAGTTTTCTTCGTTAACAAAATTTCGGGATTACGTAAAGCAAATAACAAAATATACGCCGCTTCTTTTGATGATGGTCAAGAAACAATTGTTCCTCAAACACTTATTACAAAAGATATCGATTTGATAAAATCGTTTGTAGAGGAAAATGATTTCGAGAAATTTATCATCAAACCTTTAGACGGAATGGGTGGTAAAGGTGTTATACTTTTCGAACGAAAAAATATTGGTAACTTAAGCTCGATTTGCGATTTTTATATCAATCATACCGGAAATTCTCAGCCTATTATTTGTCAAAATTATATAGAAGGTGCAGAAAAAGGTGATGTTCGCGCCATTGTGATTAATGGAGAACCAATTGGTGCAATTATGCGTGTTCCTGCAGAAGGCGATCACCGTTCTAATATTTCGGCTGGTGGTTCTGCGATTAGACATGACATGAGTGAACATGAGTTAGAATTGTGCCGTAAAATAGGAAAACAACTAAATGAAGATGGAATTTATTTTTGCGGAATCGATTTGATTAACGGGAAAATGGTTGAGCTAAATGTCGTAAGTCCTGGAGGAATTGTTCCTCACAATAATGTAAACAATAACAACGAAATTCAGAAACAAATTGTGTCGATGTTATTGGAGAAATATAAAGAATTTAAAGCATGAAATCCATAAGTATACAGCAAATTTTAGATAATATTGAGAACGAAATTGTATTTGAAGCTTATGCAGAAGACGAATCATTCAAAATAAAGATAGACGAATACATTCCTTACGTTTGTGCTGCCATTCATGATGGTGGACAAATGCGCGAAGATATTCGCGAAAAATGTTTATTAAGCAATTATGAACGTTGGTACGAGGAAGATCCGCATACAGCTGAGTTTGTAGAAACTTTTCCAATCTTAATTCAAGGTTGTGATTCTCGATTTGAATACGATCTAAATCGTGGTCCAGAAACTGCTGTGTACGAAGAAGCTTGGGGAAAACAGGTTTGGAAAGAGCCTTTGTCGGTTTCTCAAAAACAAAAAAGTATTGCAAAACATCACGCTTTTTATGAGGTTTTAGAAGCTTTAATCAATAAGCTTGAAACTAAATTTAAATCATG
This sequence comes from Empedobacter falsenii, assembly GCF_013488205.1. NCBI lineage: Bacteria > Pseudomonadati > Bacteroidota > Flavobacteriia > Flavobacteriales > Weeksellaceae > Empedobacter > Empedobacter falsenii. The sequence goes on from NZ_CP040908.1 coordinate 3,367,071, forward strand.
TTTGGTTTATGATATTCATTCGTACAATTGGAAACGTTGGGATCGTCCGGTTCCTGTATTCAACATTGGTGCAGAGCGAGTTGACAACGAACGTTATGGAAATTATGTAGAAAGTTGGCGCGATGAATTAGCGAATATTGAGTTAGAAAATATTCACAATTATTCAGCGATTAACGATGTATTTTATGGACGCGGATATTTGTTAGAATTTGTTACAAATCGATTCAAAAATACATTGGTTTTAGCCACAGAAGTTTCAAAAATTTATTGTGATGAATTAACAGGAGAATCTTTTCCTGAGATTATTAACCAAATAAAAGAAGGTTTCAAATCGGCGATTCTTAACCACGCTTACGAGTTCGTAAAAACGGAAACGACGTACAAAGTAGGTTCTAAGCAAGTGAATATTTTGCACAATGAATTAGAATCTGATTTGGTCAAAATTGATAAACAATTGTATCAATTGGTTCAGAATTTTGAGTTGTTAAGTGTTATCAATCCGATTAATTTAGAATTTGAAAAGAAGAAATTCTTAGCTTCAAAATATACATACGAACCACAATTTAAGTACAATCCGCTTAACATTGATCCATTCGAATTTAAACGAAAATTATCGAATATTAAAGTCGAAAAAATCAATGATATTAGTATTCAAAATATGTATGTTAACACGATTAACGCTTATTTTGATAAAGTAGATTTGTTAGCGAATCTTGGTACGGATAAATTTCTGTACAATTCGTTGCGTTATTTTGGCGAACCATCTAAAAAAGATATCGAAAATGCGAATTTTATCCTTTATTGTCCTGAGTTTAGAATGGATAAACAAGGCAATTATACAGAGGAAGAAGTGGTTAATCTTTTTAGAAATGCTACAAATGATTATGGTTTCAAATTTGACATCGAAGTTTCGGATGATATCGCTTCAAAAGCGCTTGTGATAAATAGTAAGAGAAAAGTTGTGATTAAGCGTGGCGTTAAGTTTGACAAACGTTTTACAAATGGTTTAATTGAGCACGAAATTGGAGTTCATATGGTGACAACGATGAACGCGTTGGATCAACCATTAAAAATCTTTAGTATTGGTTTACCTGTGAATACGTTGACACAAGAAGGTTTAGCGATTTTAAGTGAGTATTATTCTGATTCTATTAATCATAGCCGTTTAAGAGAACTTGGTTTGCGCGTAATGGCGGTACATATGTTGACAAATGGAAAATCGTTCAACGAAACATTTATGACGTTGATGGAAGAATACAAAATGCAACCAGAAGACGCATTTTATCTGACAACTCGTGTTTATCGTGGTGGTGGTTTTACAAAAGATGCGCTTTACTTGAAAGGTTTGAAAACAATTTTGAATTATGTTGATCAAGGACGTTCTTTGGATAATTTATTGATTGGAAAAACTTCGGTTGAATACATTGATACAATTGACGAATTAGTTGAGCGTAAAATGATTAATAAACCAAAATATCATACCAAAATTTTCAAAAAACATCTTGAAAATCCAGAAATCAATCCGATTTTACAATATATTTTTAATGGAATAAAAGATTAAAAAAAAATAAAAACCCACTCAAATCTGAGTGGGTTTTGTTTTTAATTTTTGACTACTATTTTCTTTCTAGTATAATAAAATCCAACAGCAGTTGCCAAAACTATTAATGGATATACATAATCCGAGATTGGTGTAGCATTTGGATCATCAGGATCGTCTACAGTTCCAATATCATTTGAAGCTTTAGAACTTGAGAAAAAAGAAACTTCTTCCTGCTCATTAGCAAAAGCTAAATGTGAAAATGAAAATAATGTTATTAAGATAATTTTTTTCATTAGAATAGGATTTTAGTGTTAGTAATTGTTTGATCTGTATTGATTACTTTAATTACCAATACTTGATTCGTTTTAGGTAAATTAGATAATGTGATCTCTTTTCCAGAAGTAGACTTAGATAAAACTTTTCGTCCAGAAATATCATAAACTTCTACTGATTTTATTTCTTTTGGAGATTGAATTACAATTGTATTATTTTTCTTAAATACAACCGTTTCTTGCTTCGTCACATTACTAATTCCTAATGTTTTATTCGTAAACATTAATTCGAAACGATCATTATTAATACCTTCTTGTACATTAAATGTATAAGCTTGTTTTCTTAAATCAACAATTTGTTTATCTACTTTATCGTACAAAAAGATTGAAACATCATCTGCAATATTTTCTGTATTATTCAATTGAATTGTATATGACGCATTTGCTTTTGCATCAAGTCCTAATTTCACAGTATCATCATTATTAAATGGTAAAGCTCTACCTTGAATTACAAATCGATCAGACAAATTATTAATCAATGAGTAAATAGCAGAACCATCATAATTTTGATTAAGTTTCGCATCCATTCTTTCGTCAAATTCGTTTGTTGCATCTTGTACATAACCAATTAATATTTGGTTTTTAGCTTGAGTTCCTTCAAATAAATCAATCCAAATTCGTTTTGAATCATCTTCATTTTTGTAAAAAATCGCACTCAAATCTGTACGTTGAGTATTATCAAATTTTAAAGTAGTAGCAGCATTAATTTCTGCAATAAATCCTTGTCCTTTACCTATAATCCCATTCGGAATAACACCTCCAGCAGCAGCTTGTGTTCCTCCTGTTAGATTATATGAAGCATAGTTATTACTAGCATAACCAGCAGAAGTTAATGGAGCTTGGTGTGTCCAAAAATACAATGCTTTTACAGAAGGATTTGCTTGCAAGAACTTTTTAGCATCAAGAGAGGATGGGTAAGGATTCCCTATTAAATGATAACCTAAATTTTGTTTCGTAACTGATTTTGTATAATTTCCATTATTTAAGTTTCCTATAAATTTACCAGCAAAAATGGCTCCTGGAGCTGTTTGTGTATGATTGTTTGCTACACGAATGTGGTAACCTAATCCATTCTCGAAATTATATGTTGCAGGATTTTGTAAATTACTATTTGGATATAACGGATCATTTACAAACAAACTTGCAAACTTATTCGTTTGTTCATTATAAATATAAAAACGTTTATCTAAAGTATTTGGCGAGAAACTACGTACATTTTGACCATTTACTGGAGACGACCATAATGTTGCATCATTAAAAATCATCGGTTTACTATTTGTGATTGCTGTGAAACTTCCTGTATTTGTTACAGCATTTGTTTGAATAACATTTCCTCCGTCTTCAATAATAAATTTATCAGCAGTTAATTTATTAATGATTTCATTTTCAACTTTCAAAATAGCATTAGCTTTTACTGTTATAGAACCTGATTCTAATGCTAATTTCGATGTAACAATATTAGTTGATAAAGATAGATCTCCTTTTACAATAGCTTCTTTTGTAGCATCTGGTAATCCATTACTCCAAGCTGTTCCATTCCAAATTGTATTGTTAGATTTAACAGTTACTGCATAATCTTCAATTTCACCACGAGTTCTCACACCACATGCTTCAAAACTTGCAGTTTGAGAATCTCCTATAATTCGTAATCTAAGAGGCGTATCTTTAACGGCTCCATTTGGAATCACAACAGAATATGTATGTGTTTTATCTACCCAAACATTTGTTTCACTTGCAACATTACTTTTCGTTAATAAAATCTCATCATTTGTAAAAACTCCATCATTGTTCAAATCTAAATAAGCTATAAATGACATTGCATTTGGTGTCCTCTCTGTAAGTTTTAATTCATAAGTTTTTCCTTCTAGAATATCTGTCGAATTATTTTTAATTAGACATGATTTAGAATAATCGTTATAATAATTATTTGTTCCATCTTTTGGTGATGAAGAAACGTCAATACTTCCAAATTGCACTCTAGTCATTCCATATCCATAACTACCTTGAGCTACTGTTGAAGCATTAGGAATACAGCTCTGGGTTAATGTTATTTGGTTATTATTATCAATTGGTTCTAGAGCTTTTGAATTTAAAAGAGATCTTCTATATTGTAAGAATAATTCAACTGATCTCTCTACTTGTCCTTGAGTAAATTTATTACGATAGCTTCCATAATTCATTACGTTTGTAACAACATTATCAAAAGGTTCATTTGTACAACCATTGATAATTGCACTTGTAGGCTGAGAAACTCCATAAACTGAATAATAATAGTTTCCATTTATTGTAGGTGCTGTATCCCAAACAAGATCTCCTGTTGTGTATGGATCATCGGCAAAAGTTGTTTGACAAGCAGTAGTTGAATTCTCTTGTCCAAAAGTATGATACAAACCAAGTGCATGTCCAAACTCATGTCCTAAAGTAGGCTTATCTTTTCCTACTACTCCTGCGTGGTGATAAGCTCCATCGACATCACCTCCTGCTGCTCCAAATAAATACGCATAACCATTAGTTCCTCCTCCAGAAGTTCCATTAAAACCATCTATTTTATTCGTTACATATATATTATAGTAACTTGTTGGATCCCAACGACTCATTTGTCTTAGTTCAGTTTCAGTAACACCTTTTGTACCACTAAACTTTAATCCAAAATCATTATAATCCTGATTATTAGATAAATTAAAACGTACAATTCCAGTTGTATTTTCACAATTAGGATTACGTTTTGCTAAAACCAAACGAAAAGGGAATGCAGTACTATTATTTCCTGAATAATAAGTATTAGCATACAACTTGTTAGTAAAATCTATCCATTCTACAATTTGAGCATCAGAAGGATTTCCTAAAGTTCCTAAAGTTGATTTATCTGCAAAAACATGAACCACAACAGGTATTTCATAAATTTGTCCAGCTGTTTTGTTAAGAAGTTTTCCGTTTTTAGTTGCTAATGCAATTTCTCTCTCAGCAATGTTAACCATTTGCTGTACTTGAGGATTTTCCGCCAAATATCTTTTATTGACTTCATCAAATGAACAATATTCTTGTGCATTGACCAAACCTCCAAACATACTTAACGAAGCTAAGAGATTGAAATAGAGTAATTTTTTTATCATACTAATTTATGTTAATTAATATGTTAAAATTCTATATAATAAATGAATTATCCGTTTATTAAACGTTTAATTTATTTTAAACGTTTAATTATTCTTTTTATCTTAAGATTTATAGCTAATTTTTCTCTTTCTCAATTCTCTTATCAAAATAGAATAATACAATTCCTAATGCGATAATTCCTAAACCAAATAAACTTTCTTTTGGTTTTTGCATCAAAACGAAATAACAGATGTATAAACTAAATGCTAAAAATATCGCAGGTAAAACATAAAAGAATTTACTTTTGATAATGGTTAATTGATCTTGTTTGATAAAGAACGCTGTACAAACTGCCAATGTGGCCAAAATTTGTAAAACAAACGATGTATAGGTAAAAATCACTTCAAAATCTCCTGAAAAAATAAGCAAAATACTAATTGTTGTATGCACCCAAATTGCACGAACCGGAATTCTATTTTTATTCTCTTTTGCCATAAAATTCCACAATTTATTTTCGCGCGCGGTGGCTTGTGTCAAACGAGAACCAATCCACAAATAACCGCTAATCGTCGCAATCAATTGCAAAGCAATAAAGCAACTCACCCATTTCACATTATTTCCAAGTAGATTGTCGAACGAAATATTTGCAACATTTTCTTGTCCAGCCAAAGCTGCTGATGATGCATGTTTCAAGAAAATATAATTTAATAAAACATAAGAAATCGTGACAAAAATAACGCCTATAAATAACGCTTTTGGTAAATTCCGTTTTGGTTGCTCAATTTCTTCTACGATATATGAAGCAGAATTCCAACCTGTGTAAGCAAAAGTGACATAAACCAAAGAAGTCGCAAATGCTGGAAGTAACAATTCACTTTTCCAAGTCGAATCAAAAAGTACCGCGTTTGGCTCAACTGCTGGAGCAAAATAAAAACCTAAAGCAATTAAAACGATGATAAATATAACTTTAAGAATAGTAAAAATATTCTGAAATTTACTACTCAAATTTAGACTGAATGATTGAAAAACTGCGACAATCAAAATCATAGCTATTGCAAATTCTTTTCCTAAATTCAACCCAAAAACATTGAGGTATTTTCCCATTGCCAAAGCCGCTAAAGAAATTGGAGCAGAGAAGCCTACAAACAAAGAAATCCAACTTGATAAATAACCAAAAACGGGATGAAATGTCCGAGATAAATAAATATAATCTCCTCCTGATTGTTTAAATTTTGACGCTAATTCCGAATAAATAAATGCGCCAATCAACGCTAAAAATCCTCCTATTAACCACAATAATAAGATAGAAGTTGTATTTTTTAGATCAGAAATTTGATAACCCAAACTGGTAAAAACACCTGTTCCGATCATATTCGAAATCACTAAAGCTGCTGCGGTTTTCCAACCAATTTTTGAATGTGCCATACACAAAAAAGTGCCAATTGAATGTTTGAATTTACATTAAAATTGACACTTAGAATATTTTATTATTGATTAAAATTTAAAACTTGCGCGCGCAAAATAATACGCTCCTGTCATCCCCATTTGCACCGGCGCATACGGAAAAACTCCATAATAAGAATTTTCGTAAACTTGTTTGTCTGGGAAAACATCAAACAAATTATTTGCACCAATTGTAAAGTTGAAATTCTTTGTAATATCATAACCAATCGAAGCATCCGTCACCACTTTTCCCGTGTGCTCTTGGATACTTCCCCAAGGATATCCATCTTTAGTCACTTTTCCAAAATACGTGTTACGTACCATAAAATTGAATCCAGAAATTGCATAATTCAATCCTAAAGTTGCTTTTGTTTTTGGGCTTAATGATTCGATAATATTGACTTGATCAGGACCAAAAAATTCTTCTGTTGGAATTGTCAAAGCTGTTGGAAAATGATAACCGACAATCTTTGTTTCATTGATATTTCCTGATAAACTTGCATTCAATTTTCCTCGACCTAAACGAGTATCATAGGAAATTACTAAATCCAAACCTTTGGTTTCAGTATCAATTGCATTCGTAAAAATACGCGCTGTCGCTACATTATATTTTTCTAAAGCAGGATCTGTAATATCAGAAGTCAAAACAATTCGGTCATCAACTTTTATAAAATATCCATCCAATGTGATAAATAATTTTGAAGTTGGACGAAATGTTAAACCTAAACTTGCATTGATTGATTTTTCTTCTTTCAATTTATCCAAACCAATTTCTTTCGACAATTCAGACTCATTTCGGATAATTCCTTTTGTTACCAAAACTTGATCACCATTATCATTCAAGAATAAATCAGTATATGAATTACTGAAGTATTTTTGTTGCAAAGAAGGCGCTCTAAATCCTGTCGAAATTGCTCCACGAACCGAATATCCTTTTGCGTATTCATATCGCATCGCTAATTTTCCATTGATTGTACTTCCAAAATCTGAGTAATTTTCGAATCGTCCAGCTAAATCAGCTGTAAAATCTCCAAATTTCAATTCTCCATCTACATAAGCCGCAACTGAATGACGATCACCTTTTACAGCATTCAATGGAGAAAATCCTACAAAAGATTCAGATCCAGAACCTGAGTAAGAAGCTTCATCTCCAGCTTCGATTTTATATTGTTCAAAACGATATTCTCCTCCAAACGCTAAACTAACATTTTGATTGATTCGTTTCGAAAAATCTAAATTGACTGTATTTTGCAAAAATTGATGTTTCCCTGCGTAAAAATCGGTTGGAGAATTTAAGCCTAATGATTGATTAATTGAATTTTCTAAATCATATTTGAATGAATTTAAACCAAAAGTATTACTCAATTCAACTTTCCATCCATCATATGAATAACGTAATCCTGTCGAATTTGAATAATCATTTACATTAGATTTTAAGGTAGCTTGAAAACCATTTGGATAAATTTTTAACGCATCTTCAGACAATTCGCTTGGTAATCTTCTAAAACCAAATCCATTTCCTTGACGTAAAGAAACTCCTCCAAATGAATAAAAATCTAATCGATCATTAATCGCCGTTTCAGCATTTACAAAAAATTGTTGATTTTTGATTGCCGCATCTCCAATTTGAAATCTAAAATCTTTTCTCGAAAGTCCTAAAGCAGCAATTTTAGCATCATCCGCAGCTCTTGCTGCATCTGGATCATCTGCAAAATCGTATGCGAAATTATCTCCAAAAATATCTAAATTATGATCTTTTGAACGATTCGTTTTCTTGCGCTCACTTACAACCGCCGAAAAAACAATTGAACCTGATTGTCCTAATTTCGTTCCATAACTTCCGTTAAAATTGTATGTTTCTCCATCATTTCGAGAAGTCTGACCATACGTTAAAGACGCGTCACCACCTGGTTTAGATTTCAAAACAATATTTACAACCCCCGCAATCGCATCAGAACCATATTGCGCAGCTGCACCATCACGTAAAACTTCAATTTTATCAATCGCTGAAATCGGAATTGCGCCTAAATCTGTTCCTACAGAACCATTCCCTACCGTATTTTGGTAATTCACCAACGAAGTTGTGTGACGACGTTTTCCATTAATCAAAACCAAAACCTGATCTGGCCCCATTCCACGCAACGTCACAGGATCGATATGCTCCGTTCCATCGGCAGATGATTGACGAACCGAATTAAAAGAAGGAATAACCACATTCAAAATATCATTCACACTCAATTGAGGAGAAGACGTTTTCAATTTCTCAACATCGATAATATCGACAGGAACTGACGAATTAACCACCGTTCTTTCTGATGTACGACCACCGATTAAAATAACCTCGTTAAGATTTGTTTCCTCCTTTTCAACTTCTTGAGCGAAAAGTGTAGATGCGCAAATAAATGCGAATGAAGCAAGTAAAAATTTGTTTCTTTTCATTTTTAATTTTCATAAAACTTTCAAGAAACCAACAGATAAAAGTGAAATACTTTTACTCATCTTTCCCTCTAATAGGTTGGATTTAGCACCTTAGATTATAAGTCATCTGGTTGCTAAGGTTTCACAGGGCCAATCCCTCCACCTTTCTTGATAAGTTATGCAAAGGTAATGTTAAAAAATGAAAATGCAAATAATACTCTATCAATTTTATAGAGTTATTGAATTAACAATGAAATATCTAACTCTTGACTTTCGTTCAAATTCATCATTGCATTGATTCGTTTGAACGATTTGAAATTAACTAGATCTGAAACCTTTATATTTTTCTGAATGATTTCGCCTGATTGCAACAAAGCTTCTCTCATTGTTCCTTTCAACAAAAAACTTCGTGGCGTGGTCCATTGAGAACCGTCAAAAAAAACAATATTCGAATAAATACAATCGGTAATATAATTTGATTTTATCAACACCAAATCATCTGTTTTTGATTCTTTTAAATATTCATCAAAAAACCAACGATCTAAATATTTGTAGGAATAATCAATTTTATTTTCGATCTCAAAAAGTTGAATACTTTCAATTGATTTGATTTGATACGGTTGAAATTCTACCGTTTGAATTTCTCGATCATAAACAATTCTAACTTTATATTTTTCATCCGTTAAATCTGTTGGAAACTTAATAATTTCGTTCAATAAAATCGGATTGATTTCAGTAAAATTATCATTTCTTGTCCGATCAAATCTCGCTTGATGAAATTCTAAATTTCGAAGTTGTTTATTCACACAACAAATCGATTCAATAAATTGGAACATATACTTTCTGAATTAATTCTTCGTATTCTGCTTTCGCTTTGCTTTTTGCCGTTATTCCTCCTCCACTCTTGAAAAACATTTCACCTTGATTATTTTCAATGAAACGAATCATCACAGCACTATCAAGATTTTCGCCATCAAAAATGCCGAAAACACCTGTATAAAAATTTCGATGATACTTTTCGGCTTCTAAAATAATTTCGACGGTTTTCTTTTTGGGCGCACCACAAATAGAACCAGCAGGTATAAGTTGATCGAAAATCGTTCCTAAGTTTTGGTAATAATCATCGTTCAAATCACCTTTTATCTCAGAGCTTACTTGCAAAAGTGTTGCATCATTTGTCTTCACCTCATCGATATATCGATAATTTGTCACCTCAACATTTTCTGAAACAAGACTCAAATCATTTCTAATTAAATCGACAATTGTAGCATGTTCGGCAGCTTCTTTTTCATCATTTAAAATGAGTTGTTTTGCATTTGGAATCGAAGCATCAATAGTTCCTTTCATTGGATTTGAAAAGATTTTTTGATCTTCAATTTTCACAAAACGTTCGGGAGAAAAACAAACAAATTCGTCTTTATATTTCAATTTATATTTTGCTTCAGAAAACTGAAAAATTTCGTCTAAAGTCAAATTCGTTTCGATTTTTGTTGGAAGAGTTAAATTCGTTAAATATGAATTTCCAAACAAAAGATTATCGTGAACATAATTGAATTTTGGCAAATATTCGTCAAAGGAAATCGGGAATTTATTGAATTTAAAATCTTTCTGAAAAGATTCTTTTTTTGGCGAATCTATTTCAAATTTTATCTCATCAGGTAATTCATTTAACGGAATTACTTCTCCATTTTCTTTCAAAAAATCGATCATAAAAAAAAAGGGAACTTTTGCAGCTCCCAATTCATTCATTTTCGTAAAAATCGAATGCTTTGCTAACATTCGATAAAATTAATATTATTCTTGATTTGTACCAAGTAGATCAATTTCTGATTTTTCATCATCCGTCAAAATCATATCTTTTAACATAAAATACACCATAATATAAGCAAATGGATACGTTGCAAGAGCACCTACATAACAAGCAATAGCACCAATTGAAGCAACCAGACTAACCACAATCGCCATTAAAACCATCCACCAAAAATTCTTTTTTACGATTGCATAAGAAGTTTTCATTGCGTCGATAGCATTCATATTTCCGTAGTGAATAAGATACGGAGCCAGATAAATACACGCTTGTAAGAACATTAAAAATACCATCGCCACGAAGATGTATAACATCCCAAAAAGTGATGAACCAATCATCAATGCTGGGTTTACATTTTCGGGATCATTAAACATAAGTGGTAAAAAAGAAAAAATAATATAAGGCGACAAAACGACAAGCGAAACTCCCATAACGATAAGTGTTAAAAGGAAATAGCTTCCTATGTTTTTGAAACCTCCAAAAAAGTCACCCAATTCTAACGACATTTTGTTTTCGGCACGTTCTGCACCAATCATAAATCCCATTATAAGTGGATACATCACAAAAAGCAATCCGATTACAGTGAACGAAGTAAACATATAAATAATGGCTGCGACAAGAGCATAAATAACAAATGGTTGCCAATTGTTTTGGAAAAGTTCTAATGATTGATTGAAATATTTCCCGATATCAAATTGAAATTTATTGTTTTTGTAATACTCAATTTTGTTGTAATCTAATGTTTTCATCTTAACGTTGGTTTAATTGAAATTAATGTAAATTTGCTTGATTAGTAGAATAAAATTAATAATTGTTACAACATGAATGCAAACGATTTATTATCAATCATAAAAAATAGACGCTCTATATTTCCTCCGCAATACAATCAAGAAGAAATTACGCGCGAAGAATTGAATCAAATTTTTGAGGCAGCAAATTGGGCGCCATCTCATAAAAAAACAGAACCTTGGCGTTTTGTTGTTTTAGAAGGACCTGCAAAAGACCGTTTCCGCGAATACGTAAAGCGTGTTTATGTGCAAGGAACGCCAACAGATCAATTGAGCGACAGAAAAATAAATGCATTAATTGAGAAATGTGATAAGTCGAATAAAATTGTATTAATCAATTTTATCAACACAGAAAAAAATCCTGAATGGGAAGAATTAGCTGCTACTTCTATGGCTGTTCAAAATATGTGGTTAATGGCAAGCGCTTTAAATATTGGTGCATATTGGTCTTCTCCAGCAAATATTATCGCCAATGTTGATGAATTTACAACTATGGAAGAAGGCGAAAAATGTGTTGGAGTTTTCTATATGGGAAAAATTGAAGGAGATTCTCCAGAAGCTGTTCGTCAACCAATCGAAGATAAAGTGAGATTTTTAGAGTATTAAAAACTCTTTAGAAAATAATTTGAGAAAGACTGCTAATTTTTTAGTGGTCTTTTTTATTAAATAGAAAATCAACTCTTTATGATTTTTGTATATTTGATAAAACACTTTAATATGAAATATATGAAATCGATTTTTAACTATTTATTAGTTGTAATCTCTATTAGTTTTTTGACATCTTGCAAAAACTCTAATCCAGTTGTTTACGACGACCCTATTCCAAAACATGAAACATTTACAATTGATTCTAAAATTCTGAATGAAAAGCGAATTATTAATGTTTGGGTTCCAAAAGAATATTCGACTTCTCAGGATTCATTATTCGTTTTGTATATGCCAGATGGCGGAACAAAAGAGGATTTTCCGCATATTGCAAACACATTGGACAGTTTGATTATTTCGAAAAAAATAAAACCAGTTATTTTGGTTGGAATAGAAAATATACAACGTCGCAAAGATTTGAGTCCGCCAACCGAAAACGAAGAAGATAAAAAAATAGCCGATATTGTGGGTGGTTCGAATGAATTTAGAAGTTTTATCAAGGATGAATTATTTCCTGAAATCACGAAAAAGTATCGCACTCAATCCCAAAAAGGAATTATTGGCGAATCGTTGGCTGGATTATTTATCATGGAAACTTTTCTGAAACAACCCGAAATGTTTGATTATTATATTGCAATTGATCCTTCACTTTGGTGGAACGATCATAAAATGTTATTGAATGCAAAAAATGATTTAGCTAAATTTCCTTCTACTCAAAAAAAGTTATGGTTTGCAGGATCTGGAGCAAGTGATATTTTGCCTTATACAGATGATTTGAAGAATATTTTAACGCAAGAAAAACTTCCAAATCTACAATGGAATTATTCTCCAGAACCGAAAGAAGAACATGTTACAATTTACAGAGCAACTAAAGAAAAAGCACTGATTTGGAGTATTGGTAAATAAAATTTATCTAATAAACCAAAAAACCTCACTTCAAATGAAGTGAGGTTTTTTTTATGCGATTCGTTTACCTAAAATAGTTAAACTTCTTTCTATTCCGTCTAAAGTTGCAATATTGGGATAATTTCCCCAATCTTCGAAACAAAAATGTTTGAATAATTTCAAGCTCGGTTCGTTATGCGAAAAAATAAAACCTAAAATCGTTTTGATTCCAAATTCTGGCGCTTTCGTAATGCTATATTCCAACACTTGTTTTCCTAAACCTTTTCCACGTTGCGTAGCATCTAAATAAATGCTAATTTCTACAGTTGCATCATAAGCTGGTCTTCCATAAAAAGATTGAAAACTTACCCAACCTACAATGTCTTTCGATTCATTTTCTACAACCCAAAGTGGTCTTTTTTCAGGTGAATGTTCTTCGAACCATTTTACTTTACTTTCAACTGAAACTTGTTCTGTATCGGCAGTCACTAATCGCGAAGCTATTGTCGAATTATAAATTTCTGTTATTTTTTCTAAATCTCTTCGTTTAGCATCTCTATATGTTAACATCTAAATTTTTAAATTTTATTCTGCGTTTGATTTTAAAAAGGAATATTCTTTTTCATCGCCATCATATAGCCCAAATGCATTGCTTCGTGAATATTGTTGTACAAAATTGCATCTTCAATCGATTCTAACGTCATACCAAAACTTGTTTTATATGATCGATAATACGATAGTTTTTCCGAACGATAATCCTTGAACATCTGCATTGGTGTACTTTCCAACATTTCCTTCAATTCTGTCACATCCTCTTCTGTTACTTCCGTATTTCCAATTGTTCCTTTTTTATACTTCTGGATAAACTGAATATCGACCAACATCCTATTATCGGTTAAATAATAATGGATCAATTGCTGTGTTGCCAAAACATGAGCAGCATTCCAAAACAAATTGTTTTTATAGCCAACAGGTATATAAAGTAGTTGTTTCAGAGAGTGTTGTTCAAGCTCATCAATAATCTGTTTTCTTATATTCGTCAGATAAATAATATGCTCTTCCATAGTCAGATTTAAAGTTTAAATATACATCAAATTAAGTCTATTTATCAAATTATAAAGCAAAACAATTAAAATCACGTTTTTAGATTATTTAAAGTCTTTGATTCTTCGTAATTTTGTCTCATTAAATTTAAAAGATGGCTTACACAAGAGATCAAATATATCAAGTATTAGAAGAATTGGGTATTCGCAATTGGATGCGTAACGCTCAAGTGATGGGAAATGATATTATTTTGGATATTGTTTCTCCTTCGCCTGCAATGCACGAACGCAAGCGTTTGGAAATTGCGTTGAAAAATGCATTTAAAGAAAATTTACCTGAGTCAAATCTTAAACTTAACATTTCTGTTGAAGTTGAAGAAAAAAATCCGAACGAAATCAAAGGTTCAGAATTGCCAGGTGTTAAAAATATTATCGCTGTAGCATCAGGAAAAGGTGGTGTTGGTAAATCTACTGTTTCATCAAACTTAGCAATTAGTTTAGCAAACATGGGATTCAAAGTTGGTTTATTAGATGCTGATATCTACGGACCTTCTATGCCAATTATGTTCGATTGTCAAGATGCTCGTCCATATTCTGTAGAAGTTAATGGAAAAACGAAAATAAAACCAGTAGAAGCTTACGGAATCAAGTTATTATCAATTGGTTTCTTTGCTGATACAGATCAAGCAATTGTTTGGAGAGGACCGATGGCTGCAAAAGCATTAAATCAAATGATTCGTGATGCACATTGGGGAGAATTAGATTTCTTATTAATCGATTTACCTCCAGGAACAGGTGATATTCATTTATCTATCGTTCAACAAGTTCCAATTACAGGAGCAGTTGTGGTTTCTACACCTCAAAATATTGCATTAGCAGATGCGAAAAAAGGAGTTGGAATGTTCCAAATGGAAGCGATTAATGTTCCAGTTTTAGGAATTGTAGAAAATATGGCGTATTTTACACCAGAAGAATTACCTAACAACAAATATTATATCTTTGGACAAAATGGTGCAAAGAACTTAGCAGAACAAATTGGTGTTCCTTTCTTAGGCGAAATTCCAATTGTACAATCTATTCGCGAAGCTGCTGACGTTGGTCGTCCAGCTGCAATGCAAGAAGATACTGTTGTAGCTAATGTTTACAAAGAAATTGCACGTAACGCAGTACAAAGTTTAGTAGAACGTAACAATACTTTGCCTCCAACAGAAGCTGTCCGTATTACAACGATGGCAGGTTGTTCGGCAAAAAATTAAAAAAGTAAAAGATCATGACTCCAGAAGAAAAATATTCAGAAGTTGAAAAGGCCTTAACTGAAATTAGACCATTCTTAAATTCAGATGGAGGCGATATCGAATTAGTATCTGTAGAAGATAATATTGTAAAAGTTCGCCTTACAGGTGCATGTATAGCATGTTCTGTCAACCAAATGACCTTAAAGTCAGGTGTTGAAATGACCATCAAAAAATATGTTCCAGAAATAGTTTCGGTTATCAATGTTTCAGATTTTGAAACTTCAACTGAAGCAGATCAAATATCTTCCTTAAAAGAAGAAAATTAGAATATCATTAGATTCTCATAAATTAAAACGCCTTTATATCAATTTATAAAGGCGTTTTATTATTTTTGGCAAACAATTTGAATCTTAACCTCAAAACCAAAAATTCAAAATGAAAAAATATATTTTATTTTTTACTTTTATTGTCCTTTCATTTGCATTGCCTTTAAATGCTCAAAACAACTACAAAGTTGGCGAAAATCTAAAATTTAGAGTTCATTATTCTGGATTGAATGCAGGTTTTGCTTCCATTGATGTAAGAGAAGCTACATTGAATGGAAAAAGCCATTATCACATCATAGGAAAAGGAACTTCAACAGGTGCTGTGCGTGCTTTTTTTAAGGTAGATGATAATTACGAATCGTATATTGACAAAACAGATTTGAAACCTACAAAATTTGTTCGAAATATTGTAGAAGGAAGTTACAAACGTCATCAAATCTATTATTTTGATCATGCCAATAGAAAAGCAAAAGTTGAAAATAAACGAGATGGAAAAGTTACAACAGAAACGATTCCTTACGATGCGCAAGATTTACTTTCTGCTTTTTATAGCTTACGTAATGCCAATCATACCACTCTTAAAACAGGAGATTATTTGAACGAAAATATTTTTCTTGGTGATGAAACGCTTAAATTTCGATTGAAAGTTTTGGGACGTGAAACCCTAAAAACAAAATTCGGAAAAATTGCAGCAATCAAAATTCGTCCGTATGTACAATCTGGTCGTGTTTTCAAAGAATCAGAATCGGTTACAATGTGGATTTCTGACGATGATAACTTAGTTCCGCTAAAAATAAAAGCGGGTTTATTAGTTGGATCGTTAAATGCAGATCTAAATGAATATAAAAATTTAAAATATCCTATTACTTTTACGAAGTAAATTGAAAAAGCGAAGTTCGAAATCCGAATTTCGCTTTTTTTTATTTCTCCAAATATTCCAAAAAAACATCACTCGGAATTTCCATTGCACCCAAACTCGCTAAATGTTCGGTATAAACTTGACAATCGATCAATTTATATTTCTTGTGGTATTTTGCAACAAATTGTATAAAACCAGCTTTGGAAGCATTGCTCACTTTCGCAAACATACTTTCTCCACAAAAAACGTCGCCCATATCAATTCCATAAAAACCACCTACCAATTCGTCGTTTAGCCAAACTTCGATACTTTTTGCAATTCCCATTTCATGTAACGTACAATATGCCTCGATCATATCATTTGTAATCCAAGTTCCGTCTTGATCTTTTCTATACGCTTGCGAACAATTTGTAATCACTTCTCGAAACGCTTTATTCTCTGAATAGGTAAATGTTTGATCTCGAAAAACTTTCTTCATCGATTTCGAAACATGTAAATTTTCTGGAAATAAGACAAATCGATCTTGAGGAAACCACCAAATAATTGGATCTTCTTCATTAAACCAAGGGAAAATTCCTTTCTGATAAGCCAAAATTAAGCGTTCTGGTGAAAGATCTCCTCCAACAGCTATAATTCCCTCACTATTCACTTCATCGTAATCAGGAAAGATTAAATCAGAACTTAACCAATACATATCGTTTTGTGTATAATTTATATAAAATTAAAAAAACGTGTCCAATAAAGAACACGTTTAGTATTAATTGATGTTTTGTTTTCCTTAGAATGGTAAATCATCATCATCTCCGTTAGAAAAAGTATCTACTGGAGGCGCTGGTGCAAAATTATCGTAACCTTGAGGTGCTTGTGCAGCTGCATTTGCCATATTTTCAATTCTCCACGCTTGGATTGTATTGAAATATCTTGCTACACCTTCTGGGTTCACCCACTCGCGACCACGAATGTTGATAGAAACTTTCACTTCATCACCAGGTTTGTAAGCATTCAACACATCTGTCTTATCTTGTGTAAGCTCAATTAAAATATCTTGTGGATATTGTTCTTGCGTTGTAACAACGAATTCTCTTTTCTTGAAACTTGCAGTAATATTTTGAGTTTCAAATATTTTTTTAATTCTTCCTGTAATTTCCATTTTTGTAAAAGCTTTGTACAAATTTAGAATGTAAAAAAAGATTAAAAAAATTTTATTTCGAAATTTTGTTAGAAAGAAAACTTGTGTATATTTGCAATCCAAATCGGTGAGATTTTAGCGGGCGTGGTGGAATTGGTAGACACGCTAGACTTAGGATCTAGTGCCGCAAGGTGTGGGAGTTCGAGTCTCCCCGCCCGTACAACAAAAAAGACTTTGAAAATATTTTTCAAAGTCTTTTTTTATGATTTATTGTTTTCTAACGATTTATAATATTTTTCATAAATTTAGGTCATTATTTGGTTATAAGTTGGTTTGGTATGTATTCGAAAAGAAAAAGAAATTTGAAATCTGGAGGGAGAACTATCCCCATTTTTGAATTTATAGTGGTTGTTATTATCATCATTATTTTGATTTACTTCGCAGTATTCTAAACCAATATTCCTATATTTTATTTAACATTTTTTTATAAGTCTTTCGAAATCTATGGTTTAATATTTGTTCAACATATAGTATAAATCTATTTACAACTTATAAAACAAAAAATTATGGACAAATTAGAATTAGAAGGAAAATGGAATCGAATCAAAGGTGCTGTAAAACAAAAATATGGTGATTGGTTTGATGATGACAAAGTTTATGCTGAAGGAAAATACGATGAAGTTGTAGGTAAAATTCAGGAAAAAACAGGAAAATCTAGAGAAGAAATTGAAAGTACAATCAAAGATTGGAAAGAAGACAATCAAGATTAATTATTATTTCAATTAAAAAGGTTAGGACAAAATCCTAACCTTTTTTTATGCTTCTATATCTTTATAAAATGTTTTTCTACGTTTATGGATAACAGGATCAAAGTTTTTCCATAATTGTTGCACTTTTGTATTTTCCTCAAGCAAAGGGTTCGTTTCTAAAGTTTTAATCCCTCTTGCTATAAATCGATCATAAAGTTCTTTAAAAATCAAGGCATTTACACCTTTATTTTGATAATGAGGATCAATTCCTATCAAATAAAATTCGACATGATCGTTCTTTTTTTGCGCTTGCATCAAATGCCACCAACCAAATGGAAACAATTTTCCTTTCGTTTTCTGAAATGCTTTCGAAAATGAAGGCATTGTAATCGCAAAAGCAATCATTTTGTTGTTTTTATCTTTTACACATGAAATAAAATCGGGATGAAGAAATTTTAGATATTTCTTTTTGTAATGCTCAACCTGAAATTTTTCTATCGGAACAAAACTTTGCAATTCTGCATACGTCACATTCAACAAATCGAACATCTCATCTACGTAAGGTAACATTTCGTCAATTGTATCAAATTTATACGTATCTATTTCGTAACGTTTTTTGAGCATTTCACACAATTTATCCATTTGCTTTACCTTGCCCAAATTGGCAATATCAATAGAATATTCTAACCACTCGGCTTTTGGTTGATAACCTAATTCTTGCAAATATATTGGATAATATTCGTAATTATATAAACCGATCAAAGTGGCAACTTTATCAAATCCTTCTGTTAATAATCCAGCTTTATCCATATTCGAAAATCCCATCGGACCTTCTATATAACTCAGTTTATTATTTTTAGCAATGTTTTCAACAGTTGTTAATAAAGCTTTTAAAATGTTGATATCATCTTTAAAAACTAACCAACCAAACCGAATTTTAGTCTTTCCAAGTTCTTTTACTTCGGTCCAATTAATAATCGAAACAATTCGTCCAACGACTTCTTTTCCTTTGTAAGCTAAAAAATAGTTAGCTTCAACCGTCTCAAAAATTGCATTATTTTTATCAAAACTTGCGAGTTCATCTTTCTTTAAAGAAGGCACCCAATACGGATTATCTTTATACACTTCAAAAGGTAAATCGACAAATTTCTTCATTTCACTTGGCGTATTCACCTCTCTTACTTCGATCATATGCTATTAAATTGCGTCTAACAGATTCTAATTTAGGAAGAATTTTTTAGAGAACAATTTTCTCTTCTACAGATTTTCCGTTTATATCTTTTCCGTAAAATAAAATATAATCAAGCTTTACCGAAATTCCAGCCGTTCCTTTCTTCTGTTTTAAGAAAACACGATTCAGTGTTATCAACTTGTTATTAACAGTTGTTTGAACAATTGGATTTTTTTGAGAATCAAGCTTAAGCGTTAATTTTTGAGTTGGATAAGATACTAATGTCAACTGAAAAACATTCTTTTCAATTTTCTTAATATCTAAACCATATGCCAATTTCTTTTGTATAGAAGTCAAGGGCTTTTTTGAGCCATCTTCAGCATAAAGAATGCGATAAATATCAACTGGATTGTTAGCATCTAAAATTCCTTTGCTCGAAAAAAGTGCATCGTAAACAAACGTATTTTTATTGTCGTTGTGTTGAATGTAAAATAATCTATTTTCTGATTTTGGAGGAACAGGATAACCTTGTTGTGCATTTACAACAAAAGAAAAAAGGATAGAACAAATAATTAATAGGTTTTTCATTGATTGATATTTTTAAAAATAGAAGATAGGAATTATTTGAATGATTATCTAAATCCAAATAAAAAGTTTCGAAACTTTAACTTGTTCAATATTATTTTGATCAAGAAAATCTTGCGGAAATTTGATTAAATCTGAAATTGGAATAATTTCATCATTCTGAATAAAATTATATTTACCATGACCAGTTTGATATTTAGAACTTTTATTAGAAACTTCGTGATTGATTTCAATCATTTCATCTTCTAAATCAATAGTAATTTCTGTTTCTTTTTCTACAACTAACAAAGCCTTTTTATTCCTGAAAAAATAAATTTCGCGCTTAGATTCCTTTAAGAGATGATTGTAAGTATTGACAACTGGAATGGTAAAAAAAAAGAATAGTATCAAAAAAATCATTCCAATAATTATGTTAGTTAAAATGAAATCTGTCACAAACAATAATTGATAAGCTATAAATAAAAAAGTAAGACAAAGAATTGCAAAAAGAATCATATTAAAAACTGAAATATAGCTTAAAAAACCAATTTTGACGCGAATAACTTCATCATTTTCGTGTTTATATTCTTTTTGAGACTCAATGATAAATAAAATAATTGGTAAAAAGATTATCCACAAAAGTAAGATGATGAAAATCGAATTTTCTGTACTCATTTTTTATTTTTTTATTTTCTCTTTGACGAATTCTACAATAATTGGAACCAAAGAAAACACAATAATTGCCATTACGACAATTTCGAAATTGTTTTTGATAAATGGAATTGTTCCAAGGAAATAGCCAGCCAATGTAATCCCGAAAACCCAAATTGTTCCTCCGATAAAATTATATTTGATAAATGTGCCATAATGCATTTTAGAAATCCCTGCAACGAAAGGTGCAAGCGTTCTTACAATCGGAACAAAACGTGCAATTACAATGGTTTTTGAACCATATTTTGTAAAGAAATCTTCGGTCTTTAGTATCGCAGAATCTTTAATAATTCGTTTACCGAAAATTTTAGTTGTAACTAATTTCGTTCCTAAGGTTTTCCCAATCGTATAATTGACTGTGTCGCCTGCAATTGCCGCGATCCAAAGTAAACCTAATACAATATAAATATTGAGTTGAGCTGGAAAAGCCGCAGCTAACATCCCTGCTGCAAATAAAAGCGAATCTCCAGGTAAAAAAGGCATGACAACCAAACCTGTTTCGATAAAGATTAAGAGAAATAAAATCAAGTAAAACCAATGTTGATAATCATTCAAAATGGTTTCTAAATATTTATCGATATGTAGAATATAATCTAAAATTTCCATGATTTAAAGGTATAAAAAAACTCGACCGAAGTCGAGTTAAGTTTTTATAGTTATTCTTGTTCAGCTACCTTTTTTTTGCCGAACTTTTCTTTGATAATTTCCACTAAAATTGGAAGTACAGAAGCGATTGTTATTCCTAAAATTACTTTAGAAAAATTATTTTGAACCCATTCTATATTTCCTAAAAAGTATCCAATAAGTGTTAAACCAACAACCCATAACACGGCTCCAATCACATTATATGTAATGAAAATAGAGTATCCCATTCTCCCAATTCCTGCAACGAAAGGCGCTAAAGTTCTTACAATTGGTACAAAACGTGCAATTACAATGGTTTTTGAACCGTATTTTTCGTAGAATTCGTGCGTTTTATTGATATGTTCTTCTTGGATGAAATTTTTACCAAAAATCTTAACTTTAGTTGCTTTGTAACCAACTTTCTTTCCGATGGTATAATTCAATGTATCACCGAGTATCGCGGCCACCAAAAGAATTGCAATCATAATCCACACATTCATATCATTTGTTTCTTGTGCAGCTAACATCCCTGCCGCAAACAACAATGAATCTCCAGGTAAAAAAGGCATCACAACTACACCTGTTTCCACGAAAATGATTAAAAATAAAATTGCATACAACCACAAACCATATTCATTTGCAAACTCTGCTAAATGTTGGTCGATATGCATAATAAAGTCAAAAAGACTCATAAATACTTCCATAAAAGTTGATTAAATTTCCGAAGCATTAAATGCATTTTTGATATGATTTACGCTCCAAGATTGTTGTTTTTTTAAAAGTGCTAAAATATCAAATCTTACCTCAGAAATAAAATTATTTTTCTGAATAAAATCATCTGCGGCAAGAATTAACAATTTCTTCTTCTTTGTGTTAATAGAACTTTCTGGCTCCGCAACATAATTTGAAGTACGACTCTTAACCTCTATAATAACAATCTCATTTTCAAATTGAGCAATAATATCGATTTCGGCTTTTCTGTAAAAATAATTTCGAGCCAATATTTTGTATCCATTTTGGATTAAATAATTAACGGCAAAATCTTCTGCTTCTTTTCCGAAATCGTAACTAATACTCATTCAAAAAAATTATTTTGTTCCGTACAAACGATCTCCAGCATCACCTAAACCTGGAACGATGTATCCATTTTCATTCAATTTTTCATCCAAAGCAGCCAAGAAAATTGGAACTTCTGGATAAACATTTTGTACTGCCTCCACTCCTTCTGGACAACCAACTAAACAAGCCAAACGAACAGATTTCGCTCCTTTCTCTTTTAGAATTTCGATTGCTTTGATTGCAGAACCTCCTGTTGCTAACATTGGATCAACCAAAATCACATCGCGAGAATCTAAATCTGTTGGGAGTTTACACAAGTATTCAACTGGTTGTAATGTATCATGATCGCGGTAAAGCCCAATATGACCAACTTTAGCGGTAGGAATTAATTGATGAATTCCTTTTACCATTCCCAATCCTGCACGTAAAATTGGAACGATAACCATATCATTTCCTTTTAATTTGTAACCGATTGTTTTGGTAATTGGCGTTTCAACTTCTACTTCTTCAAGCTCGATGTTACGTGTAATTTCGTAACACATCAAACCTGAAATTTCGTCTACTAATTCACCAAATTCTTTCGTTGTTGTGTTTTTATCACGCATTTGCGTAATTTTTGCTTTTACCAACGGGTGAGAAATGACTGTTAAATTATCTTGTTTCATATATGTTTGTATAATGATGCAAAGTTACATTATTTGAAGTAACATTTAACTGAACTTTTGCACCCATTTTTAGCGCAACATTGTGTCCTGTATGTCCTGCAGGAAATCCGAAAGCGACAGGAATATTTAGATTTTTGGTGAAACTATGAATGACTTCAAAAGTTTTTGGATCGAATGGATGATTGTAGTTATCAGCATTTTCTTCTTCCGTATCCATGTGTGTAAAATTTCCTAAAATAATTCCTTTTACTTGAGTGAGGATTCCGTTGCGTTTAAGATTCATCAACATTCGATCAACTGCATACCAATTCTCGAACCAATCTTCTAAAAATAAAATCTTATCCGAAGGATTTGTAATTGCAGATTCGCTCCCCAAAAGTGAATACACAATCGAAAGATTTCCGCCAATTAATTCGCCTTCAGTTTTACCTAAATTATTGTAAGCATGTGATTGAATTTCATAATTAATTTCATGTCCAAACAATGCTTCATAAACACTTTGATAAGATGTTGGATGATATTCGGTATTTGCTAATTTCTTCGCTGTAACACCATGTATTGTTTGAAAACCTAATCGGTTAAAATGATTATGAAAAATAGTGATATCAGAATAACCAATTATCCATTTTGGAGATTTTTTGAAATTTGTTAAATCTAATTCGTCGATAATTTTTACTGAACCATATCCACCACGCGCGCACCAAATTGCTTTGATTTCGGAATCATCCAACGCCCATTGAAAATCTTCGGTTCTGATTTCGTCTGTTCCAGCATATTTGTAGCCAAAATCATATTCAGCATAAATATTTTTCCCAAGAACAGGAATCAATTTCCACGATTTTATTAAGTCTATTGCTTCGTCCAATTCGCCTTGTAACATTCGTTTTGCTGGCGCAACAATTGCTATTTTATCACCTTCTTTTAAAAAATCGGGTTGAATCATTTTTCTATAAAATTTTAGTAAAGGTAAACACAAAAAAAAGACGAACTACAAGCGTTCGTCTTTTTGTTATGATATTGAAATATTTCTTAGAAAGTGAATTTAACAGAAGCATTCCATGTTCTTCCGTATCCGAAATAAACTTGGTTGTTTACGTTAACTCCTTTGTAATTTTCTACACCGTAAGCTTGCTGAATATTTGTAGAAGATTCTGAAATATAAATGTGATTAAATACATTGTTTACGTTGAAACGTAAAGTTAATCTATTTTTTGCAGTCAATTTTTGGTTCCAAGTAATACCTGCATCCATTAAATTGTAAGAAGGTAATTCTAAGTTTCCGTCTTTTTCTGTTACTTTAGAAGAATATAAATCTCCATTGTAACGATAATCAGCGTCTACAGAAAGTCCTTTTAAGAATTCGTATTTAGCACCTAAACCAAATTGAGTATGCGCAGCATCACCAACTTTTAAACCGTCCCAGTTCTCTTTTCTAGCAGCCCCAATTACATTTTGATTTTCATCATAATCTGTTGTAGTTGCTTGACCTTTGTATTTCCAGTCACCTAAAGATCCGAAACCTGTTAAAGTTAATTCGCGCATTGGTTTGTAGTTTAATTCAACTTCTAAACCTTTGTGCTCTTGTTTTACACCTTGGTTAACTGTGTACACATAAGCATTTACAATTCCTGGATAATTAGCATCTCCATTTTCGTCGATGAATTTACTAGAAGAAGTGATTCTGTTTTCCCAAGTTGTGTAATATGCATTGAAATTAGCCCAGAAATTTCTTGCTTTGAATTTGTATCCTAATTCTAAACCTAAGATTTTTTCGTTCTCAGCAAATGGGTTAATATCATTTTTATAATTCATGAATAAGTTATCATTGAATGGCTGACGAGAGTAGTATCCTGCATTAGCAAATACTTGGTGCGCCTCAGCGATTGTATAACTTACACCTCCTTTTAAGTTATATCCCCAGTTTGTAACTTTTTCAGATTTATCTTTACCAGCTTCGTAGTTGAAGTAATCCCAACGTTGATTTCCTTGATTAGAAACAGATCCTTGGAAGAATGCCGTAAAATCATCTTTAGCATATTCTACTTGAGCAAATAATCCTCCGTAGTTAATTCTTTCGCTATAATCCCAACCTAATTTTTGAGAGTAGTTATCAGCGAAATCATTCAATGCTTTCCATGGATTTCTTGAATAAGTTTGATTAACTTGGTATGAAGGATGTTGTTTATTATATTTTTCTGTATAATAATCAGCACCTAATGTATTGTTTAATTGACGGAAGTGTTCTCCTTTGTATGTTCTCAAATCAAAACCTACATTTAAACTTAAGTTTTCTGTAAATTTATGGTTTAAGTTAGATACCATTCCGTACCATTGGTGATTATTAACAGAAGACAAAATACGTCCTGAAGCTTCACCACCAGCTACTGATTGTAAATCATAAACTTCTTGTAAGTTTCTTTGACCATCTGTACCAATTTTAGTTCCTGCAGAAGAAGATCCTCCACCTCTACCCCAAGAAGCGTAAACAACTGTAGATAAAGATGTTTTATCATTAATATCCCAATCCCAGTTTAAGTTAGTCACTGGTTTATGGTAATAATTTCTTCTTTCGTTGAATTTATCACCGTTTAACATACCCCAGTTACTGTTGTATTTTTTTCCATATTTCAAGAAATCAGAAATTTTGTTTCTTGAGTTTTGGTCGTGCCATTGTGGAGCACCTGTTAAAATAATATTTAACGTGTGGTTTTCAGCTGGCTTGTAACCAAAAGAGATAAAATAGTTTTGTCCTTGACCTGCTGACATTTCGTTATATCCATCACCTTGCCAGTGAGTCAACATAACAGAAACACCAAATTTATCATTGATTAAACCAGTGTTATAAGCTAATGTAGATTTGAAAAAGTTATCATTTCCTAAACCTGCACTAAAGAAACCTCCTTGTCTTTTTTCTGTAGCTTTTGTTACGAAGTTATACGTACCACCAACAGAAGAAATCGCTAATTTAGAAGATCCTAAACCACGTTGAATTTGTACTGCGTTAGCAATATCAGACATTCCTGACCAGTTTGACCAATAAATTTTACCATCTTCCATTCCATTGATTGGTTGTCCATTCAATAAGAAAGCTGTATTTGATTGATCGAAACCACGTGTAATAATACGAGAATCTCCAAAACCTCCTGCTTGTCCTGCAACATAAACAGATGGTGTGTTAACAAATGCTTGTGTAATATCATTAGCACCAACTTTTTGTTCAATAACTTCTTTTGTGATTGTAGTTGCTGCAATAGGTGTTTTACGATCTTCTTGTAAGTCGATTACACCTTTACCAATGATTAAAGTTTCACTTAAAGATACATTTTCGTCTTGTTCAACCTTTGTAGAATCTGTTGGTTCAACAACTTGAGCGAAAGATAATGATGCCGTAAAGGCGAAAGCTCCTACTAATAAAAGCTTCATTGAGTTTAACCTCATCTTATGAAATAGTTTAAATGTTTACCGCTGCAAAGTTGAGGTGTATATATGTTAAAACGACTACAAACGTTATGTTAATTAAGAATAATTATTACTTAAAAAATCAATTTTAAATGATTACAATATTTTTCTTAATATTTTATGAATATTAAAATCTAATTAAAATAAAATTACCAGATAATAAAAATTTTAATTCTTTATCAAAAACAGACCAAATAAACAATAACACTTAAAAAAAACAATATGTATAATAATTCATTAACAATTGAATAATTATTCTTAAAATAAATTTATTTAGATTTATTATAAATTATATTTTAAGGTTTTATTAATTTAATACAAATAATTCAGTCACAACACTTCATAAAAAAAGTGGACTTATTACTAAGTCCACTTTAATATGTTAAGAAATTTTAATTCTTATTAGAAGCTATAAGTAACACCTGCATTCCAAGTTCTACCTACTGCATATCCGTATCCATTTCTATCAATTCTACTTACGTATTGATCATTGAATAAATTACGAACGTTTCCTCTAAATTTGATTTTTTGTTTACCAAATTTGAATTCATATGCAACACCTGTATTAACTTTTGCAAATGGAGAGATTTTTTCAGCTTGATAAACTTCTCCTTTTAATGCACTTTTAACAACATCCTCTGGATTAACTTGTCCATAAGTACGAGCATTGTACATAAAATCTACATCCCAATATAAGTTTCTTGTAAAGTTAACTTTAGTTCCCATACCGAAAGTAAATTGAGCTGCTTCTCCGATATAAGTTCCTGTCAAATCAACATTTCCTTTTTCGAAAATTGTATCGTCATCAGTATACATCGATTCAAATGGAGTTTTTCCATCATACTTCCAATCACCGTAAGATGCGAATCCATATAAGCTAAACATTTGAGAAACTTTAGCGTCAAAATCAACTTCAACACCTTTGTGTAATTGTGTGATATCTGTATAAGATGTATAAATAGGACGAGTTGTATTATCTGGTTGCGTTACAGAACCTGAAATTCCTAAGAAACGATTACCCCATTTTGTAGAGTAAGCATTAATATTAACTCTTAAACCTCTTGTTTCGTATTTGTAACCTACTTCGAAACCAGTAATTTCTTCGTTATCTACATTTGGTTCACGTAAATCAACTTTGTTGTATTCGAACACATTATCTAAGAATGGTTGACGAGAATAACGTCCTGCGTTAGCAAAAACTGTATTTTCCTCATTAATATTAACAGATAAACCTCCTTTTACATTCCATCCAGTTTTGTTTACTTTTTTAGAAGCTGTTTCTACACCTCCGTAGTTCCAAGTATCAAATTTTTGGTAGAATTGATTAGAGATTGCTCCTTGTCCAAATACTGTGAAAATATCATTAGAGTATTCAACTTGTCCAAAAGCTCCTTGATAATTAATATCTTCAGAATAATCTCTTGCTGTTCTTTGATCTTTTTTAGCCGATTTGAATAATGCAGACCAAGGATTTGTTCCAAAAGTTTCTGTTACAACAACTGTTTGATTGTTTGACTTATTCAATTCTGACCAACCTTTTAATCCGAACAAATTATTCATTTGTTGGAAGTGATTACCATGATAGAAACGGATATCAGCACCTAAGTTAAAGTTCCATCCTGTTTTAGTATCAAAGTTTAAGTTTGTTACACCTCCATACCAGAAGTGATTATTAACAGATGTACGGATAGCACCATTCGATACTGGTTTACCGTTTGCATCTTTACCTCCATTATTTCCAATACCGTCTGGATCTAATAAGTTATTGCTTTGAATTAAATCAAAATCAACTAATCCATTTTTCAATGTACTTGTTGCTTTACCAACTCCAGAAGTTCCTCCTCCTGTACCTGTAGAAGCATATAATACTGTAGACAAGTTCATGTTTTCATTAATTGTCCAGTCCCAGTTTAAGTTTGCTACTGGCTTGTGGTAAAAGTTAGTTCTTAAATTTTCTCCTTTACCATTGAAATAACCATAGGTTGTATTGTATTTTTTACCATACCCATACTTTTCTGCATCAGCCCATTGCTTCTCACTTTTTGTAGAAAAGTTCTGCCCATGCTGTTGTGGCGCACCAAAAATCATAAAGTTAATATTATGACGATCATTTGGCTTATACCCTACAGATACAAAGTATGCTTGACCTTGACCATCAGTTCCTTGAGCAAATGCTCTATGACCTTGCCAGTGATTAAATAAGAATGAAGCTCCCCATTTACCTTTCATCCCTGTATTATAAGCAATAGTAGCACTCATATAGCTATCATTACCTACATTGTATCTTACATACCCTCCTTGTTTTTTATCTGTGGCTTTTGTCACCATGTTCACAGTTCCACCTACAGACGAAATAGCCAATTTAGAAGATCCTAATCCACGTTGAATCTGAACTGTATTTGCTACTTCTGTCATAGCAGACCAGTTAGACCAATACAATTTACCATCTTCCATCCCATTGATTGGTTGTCCGTTTAATAAATAAGCTGTATTTTGGCTACTAAAACCACGTAAAAACATTTGAGAATCACCAAATCCTGAAGATTGCCCAGATACATAAACAGAAGGAGTTGTAGTAAAAATTTCTGGGAAATCTACATTCCCTATTGCTTTATCTTCAAGAGTAGCTTTTGTAATTGTAGAAACAGCTACAGGAGTTTTACGATCCTCTGCAATATCAATCACCCCTTTACCAATGATTAATGTTTCTCCTAAAGATACGTTTTCGCCCTGTTCAACCTTTGTAGAATCTGTTGGTTCAACAACTTGGGCGAAAGATAATGATGCCATTAAGGCAAAAGCTCCTACTAGTAAAAGCTTAGTTGAGTTTAACCTCATCTTTTGAAATAGTTTAAAAGTTTACTTCGGCAAATTTCTATACTTTAAATGAGATTATTGTTAAATTATGGTAAAATTTTATAAAATCAATTAACATCTTAAATATTAATTATTATATCTTATTCAAGATAGTTAATAAATTATCAATATTGTAAATTAGATGAAGTAATTATATTAAGTTTTAAAGATTTTTTAACATCTAATCAAAAATTAACATAATTAAAATGTTAATTTTTAACATTAATTATGGGAATACAATGATTTTATTTTATCATTTCTGAAAAAGTTCAATCAAAAATTAGTTATTTAGAATTAGTATTAATAAAATTAAATTCAATAACTTTTTTATTTATAAGCTAATACTAATAAATTTTCAAAACAAATTATTTAAATACAATACAACTAACGTTAAAACTTGTTGTATTGTATTCTTAATCATAAAAAAGAATCGAAATGTTAAAGAAATCAAACCTTAACAGCTTTCAAACTTAAGTCAAAGTTAGGAGCAGAATGGATAATCGCACCAGAAGAAATAAAATCAACACCAGTTTCGGCAATTGCGCGAACAGATTCTTTTGTAATTCCTCCCGAAGCTTCTGTTTTTACTCGCCCATTTATATATTGAACGGCTTCTTTCATCGTTTCAAGCTCAAAATTATCCAACATGATAAAATCAACATTTGCCTTCAAAGCTTCTTTTACCTCATCCATATTACGTGTTTCCACTTCTATTTTTAGATGTAAATGGTGTTTTTCCAAATAATCTTTGGTTTGCACAACTGCTTTAGTAATATTTCCACAGAAATCGACATGATTATCTTTTAACATCACCATATCGTATAATCCAAAACGATGATTTTCTGCTCCTCCAATCTTAACAGCCCATTTTTCTAACATACGAAAATTAGGTGTTGTTTTTCTTGTATCCAAAATTTTGGCATTTGTTCCGCTTACCAATTCCATCATTTCATGTGCATAAGTCGCAATACCAGACATTCGCTGCATGCAATTCAACGCTAATCGCTCGCAAGTTAAAATTGATTGTGACGACCCTTTCACTTTGAAAGCAATATCACCAAATTGAACATTATCGCCATCATTTATATATTGTTCTATTTTTAAAGATGGATCAAACGTATCGAAAATAATTTTTGCTAATTCAATTCCAGCAATTATTCCGTTATCTTTCACTTTCAATTCCGCTTCTTGAATTGCATCATACGGAACCGACGCTAACGTTGAATGATCGCCATCGCCAACATCTTCTAAAAAAGCTTGACGAATAAAAAGTTGTAATTTTTCTTGTGTGATATATGGAGGAAAATTCATTATCTATATGTTAAGGATGCAAATTTTGATTGATTAAATTCTTTCTTGGTTTTGTATTCATAATATTCAGCCCAAGTACCGTTTTCTTCACGCACAACTGTAATCAACACTTGTACTGAAGGATCATTTTCGAAGAAGTTTTTGATTTGAAGTTTATATTCTTTGTCATCAATTTTACCTTTTGTAATGTCAATTGCTCCAGATTTGAACGCCGAATCAAAAGCAGTTGCATAAGGATCAATAGAAGCCATTTCGAAAAGATTAGAAAACTTTCCTAAATAATATTCTCGACTTCCGTTATTACCAAAAGTTGTTAAATTAAATTCTTTATCAATTCTTACTTCAATCGTTTCTTCATCAGTTTTTAAAGTAAACAATACACGATTTTCTGAAGGGAAAGTTTCAAAATCATTATTTTTTTCTGCCGATTCGTAACGTAAAGGCATTGTATATTTCATCGCAACCGCTTTTCCATCAACTCCTTTTGCAGGCGTTATTTTTAAATTAGCTCGTTCCATTTTATTGTTCAACAAAACTAAACTCGACAATGCTACACTATTAAAAATTGGATTTGAACCATCAGTCGAGACATCATCAAAATTACCATCTTCATTAATTTTAAAACCTAATTTAGATTGAGCAGTTTCGATATGAAGATAATCAGCAATATTAGAAAAGAATGAAATTTGAGTTTGAATATCTTGATTCAAGTTTTTGTTCATACATGTTTGTAACTCGCTATTCTCTTTGAAATTTTCGCAACCAAAATACACAACCGCTTTCTTAGCTTCTTTACCAAAAGTCAAACTTACGTTTTGTTTTTCTTTCGAATTTTGAGCAAAAGAAAAACTCATTGCAAAACATGTAACGAACAGATATAACTTCTTCATTAATTAAAATCTTTGTTGTAAAAAGTTCCTCGATTTTCTTTTTGATTGATACTTTGCTCAATGATTAAATGTGCTACATCAACCAAATTTCGAAGTTCTAAAATTTTAGGTGAAACAATCGTAAAATAATAAATTTCGTTGACCATTTTCTCAATTTCATTGATACGATTCTGTGCAATTTGCAAACGATTATCACTTCGTACAATTCCGACCAATTCGCTCATCATCGCTTGTAATTGTTTGCGTAAATAAGAAATCAATACTAATTCTTCTTGCACTTTCATCCCTTCTTCGTTCCATTCTGGAAACTCAAAATTATAAATCGAAAATTGATTATCATTTAATAAATCGACCGTTTTTAACGCTGCACGATGACCAAAAACCATCGCTTCTAACAACGAATTCGAAGCCAAACGATTTGCACCATGTAAACCTGTATTCGAACATTCGCCAACCGCAAACAAATTCTCGATAGATGTTTTTCCTTCTAAATCGACGTCTATTCCACCGCACAAATAATGCGAAGCTGGAACAACCGGAACCAATTCGGTAAACATATCGTAACCTTCGGATTTACATTTTTCGTAAATATTCGGGAAATGCTCCAAGAATTTTTCTTTCTCTAAATGTCGACAATCAATATAAACATAATCATCTCCACGCAATTTCATTTCGTTGTCAATCGCACGCGCCACAATATCACGCGAAGCCAATTCTTCACGTTCATCATATTTATGCATAAACAATTCGCCATCTTTTGTACGCAATTTTGCACCAAAACCACGAACTGCTTCCGAAATCAGAAACAATTGCCCATCAAACTCACTGTAAAAAGCTGTTGGATGAAACTGAATAAATTGCATTCCCGAAACGGTTGCTTTCGCACGTCGAGCCAACCCAATTCCGTCACCAGTTGCAATAATAGGATTCGTTGTATTTTTATAAACATGACCAACTCCGCCAGTTGCTAACAAAGTTACTTTGGCTAAATGTTGCTCAACTTTATCGGTATTCAAATCTAAAATATATGCACCAAAACATGTTATTTTATCTGTATTATCTTGACGAAGATGATGTTCTGTAATTAAATCAACTACGAAATGATGTGTTAGCATTTTGATATTTGGGTAAGATTTTATTGCTTCGAGCATTGCACGTTCAATTTCCCAACCCGTAATATCTTTGTGATGAACGATTCGGTTTTCGGTATGACCTCCTTCTCGACCTAAATCATAAATCCCCTCATGATTTTTATCGAAACGAACGCCCCAATCTATAATTTCATTGATACGTTCTGGTGCTTCTTTTACGACAACCTCAACCGCTTCCAACTTACACAAACCATCTCCTGCACGAAGCGTATCTTCGATATGTTTCTCGAAACTATCTTTCTCGAAATCGCTCACAACAGCTACTCCGCCTTGCGCATATTTCGTATTGGTTTCGTCTTTATTTGCTTTGGTTACAATGGTAATTTTCGCATCAGGATTTCGAATCGCGATTTTCAACGCATACGAAAGTCCAGCAATTCCAGAACCAATGACTAATACATCTTGAATAGCCATTATTTGATTTTTTCTGATAAATCTAACATTCTATTAATTGCAGCTAACGCTTTAACTCGTAATTCTTCTTCGATTTGTATTTCTGGCAATTCATATTTCATGCACAGATATAATTTTTCTAATGTGGATAATTTCATGTAAAAACATTCAGAACAATTACATGATTCATCTTGAACCAAAGCAGGAATTAATGTTTTATTCGGCGCAAGTTTTTGCATTTCGTGTAAAATTCCTTCTTCCGTTGCCACAATAAATTCTTGTGCATCATTTTCTACCACATAATCTAACAAACGAGAAGTTGAACCAATAAAATGTGCAAACTTCAATAAATCTTCTTGCGCTTCTGGATGCGCAATTAATTTTGCATTTGGATGATCTGCCATTTGTTGTGCAATTCGTTCCAATGAAAACGCTTCATGTACGATACAAGCTCCATCCCACAAAATCATTTTGCGATTACAAACTTGATTTAAGTATCGACCTAAATTACGATCTGGTGCAAAAATAATTTCTTGATCTTCTGGCAACGAATTAATAATCGCTTCCGCATTCGAAGAAGTGACAATAATATCTGATTCTGCTTTAACACCCGCATCACAATTGATGTAACTTACCACAATCGCATTTGGATGTTGCTCACGTAAACCACGTAAACCTTCTGCCGAACATGAATCTGCCAAAGAACAACCTGCTTTTGTATCTGGTAAAACCACTTTTTTAGACGGATTCAGAATCTTTGCGGCTTCCGCCATAAAATGAACACCACAAAAAACAATCATATCAGCTTCAGTTTTTGCAGCTGCACGCGCCAATTGTAACGAATCGCCTAAATAATCTGCTAAATCCTGAATTTCTCCAGATTGATAATAATGCGCTAAAATCACCGCATTTTTCTCTTTGCGTAATTTATTGATTTCCGCAATCAAATCGGTTCCTTTTGGGATTTCTACATCCAAATAACCTTTATAATCTAACTTTTCAATCGCTTGTTCTAATGTATTCATTTGTGAGTGGTTTTATTTTATACCTAATTGCTTTTTCACTTCTTTTGACAACGCATCTTTGTGCACTGTAAAAGCAATTGATTTCATTCTGAAAAATGGTTTCGACATATAAATATGTCCATTATTTCCTAAATCTGTTGTTCCCCAAGAATTTTTGACATCATAATATTGATTTCCCAATTGATCTTTCAAAATTCCCGTAATATGCATTAAATGATCATCTTCTGTCGAATAATCTTCAAAACCTTTTTGACGCTCATCAGCCGTCACCCATTTTTCAGGTAAAATCTGAACAAAATAATCTGATTCTAAACCTTCTGAAGGCCAAATTGCCATTCCATACTTTTTAGAAAATGTTTTTTCAGAAACATCTGTATCAAAAGCTGCTGTATATCCTTTATATAACGCTTCGTCCAAGACTTTCATGTATTCATCTAACGGTAAATTATAATATGAACCATTTGAAAAATTATCTGGCACTTGTAAAATAAATTGTGAATAATATGGCGCTTGCTGAAAAGATGTTAATGTGACATAATCATCTGGATTAATTTTCAAAAATTTTGCAAATTCTTGTGGCGTATATTCTTTTCCTTCGAATTTGAATTTTGTCGGAGGAACACCTAATTTATCATTCAATTTTTGATCAAATTTTGATTTCCAATCTGCTGTTAAATATTTTTTAGGATTTTTTACAATCGAATCTAATCCAACTTTCAAATCCTTTACCAACATTTCGTGGTTATGTTTTACATCTGTTCCATTCGCAAAACCTGCATAAACTTCGTTTGGAACTAATCCATTTTTACGAACCGAATTTAACACATCATGCGACAAACCTCCTTCACTAAATTGCGCTTTTCCTTGGCGATATACATAATTATAAGCTTTTACAGGGTAAGTAAAACGTACATTATACATTTCCGATAAATCGACATCTTTTCCTGTCAAACGTTTCACTTCCGATTCTAAAAAAGAAGTTGTCGAAAATGACCAACAAGTTCCCGTTTTTCCTTGCGAAATAATAGGAAGTGCAGAATTATTAACTAATTCTTTGAATTTGAAAGGCGTTTCTTGTGCCGAAACCAACATACTTACAAAAGCGATGCTAGCGAATATATATTTTTTCATTTGTGTTTGTATAGATTTCAAAAGTAAAGTTATTTTATGAAGTTTTCATCTAAAACGGCTCCAAATTGAATGTTTCTTAATTAGAAAAATTATTTCAGAATTTATAATATTTCACTTTTCGAACAAATTATAAATCAAATCAGTATAAATATTCAATTTTTATTCATCTTAAAATTAATTTTCGTGAAAATGCCATAAATGACTCAAAAACCTATTAACTTTGCTCAAACATTACACAGATGCAACCAAGAGAAGATTTTTTATTGAAAGCTTATGAGCTGGGAATTATAAAATTTGGAAATTTTACTTTAAAAAGTGGTATAGAATCTCCTTTCTATGTCGATTTAAGACCTTTAGCTTCGAGTCCACAATTACTAAAAACTTTAGCAAATAACTTATTAGATTTAGTTGAAGATGTAGAATACGACTTGATTTGTGGTGTGCCTTATGCAGCTTTGCCAATGGCGACTACAATGAGTTTAACATCGAATATTCCTTTGATTATCAAACGTAAAGAAAACAAAGGTTACGGTACTAAACGTATGGTAGAAGGTGTTTTTGCGGAAGGACAATCTTGTCTTTTGGTCGAAGATGTAATTACTTCTGGACAATCTTTATTAGAAACAATTGATCAAGTTGAGCGCGAAGGTTTACGTGTAAAAGATTTGGTGGTTGTTTTAGATCGTGCGCAAGGTGGATCTGAAAAATTGAAAGAACAAGGTTACAATGTGAAAACGTTATTTACAATTCACGAGGTAATCGATATTTTACATAAATATCACCGTTTAAGTGATGATGAAGCGAAAAAAATCAAAGACTTTTTAGCTCTACCTCCAGAAGCGGTTCCTGCAAAACAACGTATTGCATTGGAAAACAAAAAAATTGTACATCCAGTTGGAAAACGTTTGGTTGAATTAGCATTGAAAAAACAATCTAACTTAATTGCTTCTGCAGATTTAATTACTTCTGAAGAAATTACAGATTTCGCTAAAAAGGTTGGTGATCATATTGTTGCGTTAAAATTACATTCAGATATTATTCAAGATTTTTCGGATAACTTAATTGTTGAGTTGAAAAAAATCGCACGTGAAAAAGAATTCTTATTATTCGAAGATCGCAAGTTTGGAGATATTGGAAATACGCAAGAATTACAATTTAAGAAATCGATTTACAAAATTTCTGATTGGGCAGATTTAGTAACTGTTCATCCAATTGGAGGTTTAGAATCATTAAAAGTTTTCGAAAATACCGGAGTTATCACAATTGTTGAAATGTCTTCGAAAGGAACATTGACTGATGATTATTACTTTACAAAAGCAATTAATGTTTCGGAACAATCTGGAAATGTTTTAGGAGCTGTTGCACAACGCCAAATTCCTGATAACTTGTTATTGTTTACGCCTGGTGTTAATATTTCTTCGACTGGAGATAGCAAAGGACAACAGTATAATACGCCAGAATTAGTTTTCAAAAATTACCACACAGACTTTATGATTGTTGGTCGTGGAATTTACAAAGCTGCTGATGTAAAAACTGCGGCAAAAGAATACCAAACGTTAGGTTGGGTTTCTTACCTACAAAGTTTGAATGACTAAGATTTAGATAAATTTCAAAAATATAAAAGCAAGCTTTTTTCAGCTTGCTTTTTGTTTTTTATTTATAATGAAATTACTTCATCACAAATTTATGCGAAACACTATTTCCATTCTCATCTTGAAATCTTGCAACATAAAATCCTGTAGATAAATTAGAAAGATTTACACTTCCGTTAGAATTTTCTGTATTTATCGTTTTAATCATTCGTCCTGTTGCATCAATTATTTTGATCGAAATTGGTGATTTAAAATTTAGTTGATAATTTAATATTTTATTTGAAACATAAATTTTAGACCAATTTTCATCAATATCATTTGTACCTAAAGTCGAGGTTTTAGCAGCTTCAACTATATATTCTATCCCTAATTTTGTAAACTTCGCCGCATGCATAGATGTACTTCCCATAAACGCATAAGTGTCTCCGGTTGTGTGTATATTAGGATTATCTTCTCCCATTTTAGACTCGAAAGGTAAAGTCGCCGCATAACCATTTTCCGACCAACTCGCATGATCTGAACATCCATAACCACATTTTGACGTATCGTATGTAAATTGATGTAAACCCGTTTTATTATATTCGTCCATCAATTGCATCAAAAAAGAATTAAGGTTTGCATCACAATAATAATCAGTCATTAACACAACATCCTTTGCAGAACCTTTGTAATTAGTCATATCAAATTGTACATAACCTATTACATTTTTATTCTCCGAAGCGTATTTCTGCGCAATTTCTTTCGATCCTACCAAACCTATTTCTTCTGCTGCATAAGCCATAATTTCGGTAGTTCGTTGCGGTTTAAAATTATTTTTTAACAATACACGCAAAACTTCTGTAATTGTTGCAATTCCCGATGCATTATCATCTGCTCCTGGCGCATAAGTTTGGTCTGCTACCCAACCAACAGTAGAATCGGCATGACCTCCAATAATAACAAATTCATCTTTCTTTTCACTTCCAGAAAAAGTCAAAATCAACGATTTCATTGGTGTATTCACATGATCAACGATTTTTACGGCGACATCTACTCTCCCTGCATCAACAATCATTTTTTCCCAAACATTTTTCAATTTAAGAACCGCATCATTTGCTTCTTGTCGTGTATGATAACGCGTTTTGAAACCTTCTAACATCAAAATTGTTTTCTCAATTTCTTTCACATCAACATCGTTCAAAACCTTGTTAATAAAGGCTTGTTCTGTTATTGTATAATTGAAAGGAGCTTTTTTCTGAGATAACTTTTCTTGAAGTGATTCAAGTGATTCAAGTGCATCTTCTTTCGTATTTCTAAAAACATAACCATGTCCATGCGCAAATTTTCCGTGCAAACTTTCAGCAATTGCAGGATGAAAATAAATTGCAGATAAATTATCTTTCGAAGATATTATATCAATTGAATCTGCATAATTTTTTTGTAAAAGAATTGCGTTATCTGTCTCCATTGTCGCAAAAATGAAGTTTTCTTTGGATTGCCCAAAAGAAAAAATAGCATGGAATAAAAAAGGTGTAAGGAATAAAAATTTATTTTTCATAAAATCATATTAGTGTTACAACAAATATATGATTAATAAATCTTTATGAAATTTATTTTAAATAAAAAATCCATCTGTCGATGGATTTTTTATTAATATTTTAATTGAAACTTTATATAGGTAATCTTTTTACCTTCTTCCAAAAACTTCGATTCGTAATATGTTTGTACTTCAGTTACAATTGCAGGAATATCCGAATGATCTGGATGATAAACATCGTGTGTAGAACGAATCACTTCGTGACCTTCGATGTGAATAACACCATGTGTATACCCATGTAAAAATTCAGAATCCGTTTTCAAGTTTACTGTTCCTTCTGGTTTCAAGATTGTATTGTAACGTCTCAAAAATTCAGGATCTGTCAAACGATGTTTTGTTCTTCTGTATTTAATCTGTGGATCTGGGAAAGTAATCCAAATTTCGCTCACTTCATTTTCTGCAAAAAGATGATCGATAATTTCGATTTGAGTTCGAAGAAATCCAGCATTTTCTATTCCTTCATCCAAACAAGTCTTAGCACCACGCCAAAATCTTGATCCTTTAATATCTACTCCGATAAAATTACGATCCTTGTCACGACGCGCCATTGCAACTGTATATTCTCCTTTTCCGCATCCAAGTTCTAACACAATTGGATTATCGTTCTTGAAAAATTCTTTGTTCCAATTTCCTTTTAATGCAAACTCATTAATCGCCTCTTCTCGTGTTGGTTGAACAACATTCTGAAAAGTTTTATTTTCGTTAAATCTTCTGATTTTATCTTTTCCCATTTCGGATATATTTTGCGCGAAATTACGAGATTTTGATTAATCTAAAAAACTGTTCTGAAAACACATAAATATCATCAAATAGTATTTATGTAAAAAGGTTTATTATTTTTGTATTGAAAAACTAAAATTAGAAAAATGGATTTTATCAAACAATTTCATAGTGGCTGGGCTTATCTTGTGATTTTGATGGGCGTTATCTTTGTGATTTCAACATTAATTTATGCGATTTCTAAAAAAGATACAAACGCAACGATTAAAAAAATCGGGTTATTTACAACCATTACTTTTCACGTTCAATTATTACTTGGATTAGTCTACTATATTATGATGTTTTCTGCTTTAGAACCATCAGGAATAATGAAAGATTCTGGCTTAAGATTAACTTTTGTTGAACACCCTATGATGATGATTGCAGGTGTTGTTTTTATGACAATTGCTAATGCAAAATTAAAACGATCTACAACTGTACCAATGAGCGTTGCAGTCTTTGCAATTATTGGTTTAGTTTGTATTTTAAGTAGAATTCCTTACCATGTTTGGTTTGCTTAAAAATTTAGAATAAATTCATAGAAAAGAGTATTAAGTTATTAATACTCTTTTTATATTTTTATGTGATTTATAATTTTTTTATTCTAATTTCGTTATTAACAAGTCGCTAAAGCTTTCTTTTAAATTTTAAGAATCTTTGGCACTCGATTTGAAATAGACTTGTACAAACTAAGAAATAAAATGAAATATATAAAATATCTATTCTCTTTGCTTTTGGTTTTAGTAGCTTTTAACCTAAGTGCCCAAGATTTTCATACAGCAAATATCAAGGTTGATTACGAACAAGAAACCGGAACTTTAAACATAACCGCGCGTACATTTACCAATCAGTTGGAAAAAGCAGTTGGTGCTGATGTTTCGAACAAATCTAACTTTGAGAACAAGTTGAAAGCGTATGTAAACAGTAAAGTTGATGTCAAAGTAAATGGTAAAGCTTTAGGAACTTCTTATTACGGTTATCAGGTAAATGATAAATCGACACGAGTTTTCTTTAAGTTTGATAAAATTTCTGATATCAGCTCGATAGAACTAAAAGTGGCTTTGTTGACAGATATTTTTAACGATCAACAAAACATTGTAACTTTTGATGTCAAAAACAAAAAAGACACGAAAGTATTAACAGGAAATAACGACACCGTAAAGATGTCTTTCTAATAAAGCAAAAGCCTTCCGAAATCGGAAGGCTTTTTTATTTCAAATATGTTTAATAATTATCTCTAACAATTCTCAAAAGTTTTTCGTTCTCATTTCGAATCCAAGATAAATCTTTGATCGAATTATTATTCATCAAACTAAAAATTAACGTTCTTCCAGATTTTGTTTTCAAATAACCACTCAACGTTACATTATTGTTCAATGTTCCTGTTTTGGCATAAATATAAGGTTGCGCCGAATCTTTATATCTATTTTTGATTGTCCCCGTTTTTCCTCCGATTGGGAAAATAGAAAACAAACGTTCTTCTGGAAATTCGTTGTACATTTTCTCTAAAACTTGCGAAAAACTTTGTGGCGTAAACAAATTATAACGCGATAATCCCGAACCGTCAAACCATTCTGGTTGTTGTTTTAAATCGTTTAACAAATATCTTTTTGAGAAAGTAATCGTTTCAGAAGCGCTTAATTTTCCTGGCAAAGTACTCGAAGCTAAAATCAATAAATGTTCTGCCAAAAAATTATCGCTATTTTCCATCATTTCGCGGTAAACATCATCTGATTTCTGACTATAAAACACTTTCGGATTATTAACCATTGGCGTTTTGACCATATCAACAGGTTTTCCCAAAATTTGCGACAACGATTTTTCTATCACCGTTTCATTCACAATAAAAGGAACTTTTTCTGTTCGTTTTTTATTACTGATATAAAATTTATTGTCATAGAAATTCCTCGGTTCTGGCATTTCTTTAATTTCTGTCAATTCTTCAAAATATGTTGGAAATGTTTTGATTGAACTTCCATTTTTCGAAATCGAAACTAAATTTTCATGAATCGGAAACTGACTTCTTTCTGGTGCATAATCTTTTCTAAAATCGTCCCAAGTCCAACCTGGTAAAAAAGATTCTTCGTCGAAATTATTCCAATGAAAAACAATTTTAGAACCATTATTTTTCAGGAAATCTAACGCTCGTGTATTTTTATATTTTGGATGCAAAAAAGTTGGATCTCCAGTTCCTTCGATATGCAATTCGTCACCAATCAACTGATATTTGAATGCAGGAATAGAATCGTTCAACATTTTCATCGCTGTATACAACGTAAAAATTTTGGTGTTAGATGCTGGAATAAAAAATTTGTTTCCGTTATAATTATAAATTTCTTCTTTCGTGATTGGATCATACAAATAAAATCCCGTGAATTGAGTGGAATAGAAATCAGAATTGAGATGTTTCTCAATTAATTCGGTCTGCGCAAAAAGATGCACAGACAAAAAAATTGATAATATGGTAAGTAAATACTTCATTAATCTTTGTTCTCGAAAGGAATTGTTGACGAATTCGATTCGTTTTTAATAATCATTTCTGTATGTGGATAAGGCATCGAGATATTATTGTCGTCTAACGCATATTTCACCGCACGATACAATTGCCAATAAGCCGTCCAATAATCACTATTTTTCACATAACAACGCACAGCCAAATTCACAGAACTTGCAGCAAATTCTAGAATCTCAACCGTTTTAGATTGTGTATCATCAACCAATTCATTTTTCTCTAAAACATTCAACAAAACTTCGCGCGCTTTGTCAAAATCATCATCATAAGAAATACCAACATTTACATCTAATCGACGATATTCTTTTACAGAATAATTGGTAATTGGATTGTTAAATAAATTTCCGTTTGGCAAAGTTATGATCTGTCCTTTTGCAGTTGCAATTACTGTATTTAGTAAATTTATCGACTCTACACTTCCTTCATTTCCTTGCGATACGATATAATCTCCAACTTTAAAAGGTTTGAAAAGAATAATTAAAATTCCTGCTGCAAAATTCGACAAAGAACCTTGCAAAGCTAAACCAACTGCTAAACCAACACCTCCTAAAGCTGCAACAAAACCAGAAGCATTAAAACCTAATCGCCCTACAACAAAAGTTAATACAATAGCTTTGAACAATATATTAAGAATTGGAATTAAAAACGTGCGAATTGATAAATCGACATTTCGTGCAACCATTCTTTTTTCGATTAACTTGACAAGTTTACCTGTTACCCAAAAACCAATTATTAAGGTTAATAAAGCAGAAACTAAGCTCCATCCAACCTCAGAACCTTTCGTTAATAACCATTGTGTAAAGTTTTCTAAATCCTTAAATGGAGTTGTTATTACATCTTGCAAACTATCTACTTTGTCTTGCTCTTGCATAATTATTCTTTTTTATTAGTAATTCAGTTGATAAAATTAGTTCCAATCTAACATCTTTTCAAAAAAATAGAAAAATTATCATTTTTTTTAACTAATTTTAATAAATATGAATATTGGTACAATATTCGTTAAGAACAGATTACAACTTAAAAAAAGGCTATAATTAAAAATTAAAATCTATGAACATTATTGAATTAGTAAAAGGGTATATTACCCCAGATTTGATCTCGAAAACTTCATCAGAATTAGGTGAAAATGAATCGGGAATTTCTAAAGCAATCAATGCATTCATTCCTATTCTTTTAGGAGGTGTTTTAGAAAAAAAGAATTCTACTACAGGCTTATTTCATACCATCAAATCTTTTGGTGCTTCTCGTGGATTAGCAAATATTTCGACAGAACAAGAAACACCCGACACGATTAAAGAATTAATCAATGTTATTTTTGGTTCGAATGCGCAACCAATCGTTTCTAAAATTGCTGAATATGCAGGAATTTCGACAGGTTCATCTTCAAAATTATTAGACTTAACAGCTTTAACAACTTTTGGATCCATTGGAAAAGAAGCCGAATTTAACAATGTAACAGAAGCTGATTTCTTTTCATCTTTAGGAGGAATTAAAGATAAAATTTTAGGATTAATTCCAACTGGTTTAGGACTTGGAGCTTTAGGTTTAGGAACAATGTTTAATGATGCGCCTAAAATCACTGAAACAATAGATGTTGCAAAAGATCATGTAACTGAAACTATTACAGAAACAAGAAAAGTAGTTGATGTAGAACCAGAAGAAAAACCTTATGTAGCACCAGTTGATGCTTACGCAGAAACTCATAACAACAATGGTGGTGGAGGTTTTTGGAAATGGTTAATTCCATTAATTTTAGTTGCTTTAGCGGCCTTTTTCTTATTAAAAAAATGCAATAAGAACGAAGATAAAACAGTTGTTACAGAAGAAACTGAAATTGTGGTTGATTCATTGAATGAGGATTCTCTAAACGCTGCACCGAAAGAATTATCTGATATCGATTTAGATGGTGTTGCATTGAAAGGATATGCAAATGGATTAGAAGATCAAATTATCAAATTTATCAAAGCGCCAGATTTTGCAACAATGACAGAAGATCAATTGAAAGAAAAATGGTTCAACTTTGATAATGTTAACTTCGTTTTTGGTAAAACTGATCAATTAGAGCCAGGTTCTGACGTTCAATTAGATAATGTTGCTGCAATTTTGAAAAAATATCCAACTGCAAAAATTAAACTTGGAGCATACACAGATAAAGTTGGTGATGATGCGAAAAACAAAGAAATCTCTCAAAAAAGAGCAGATTACTTAAAAGCTGAATTAACAAAACGTGGTGTTGGTGCACAAGTTATTGCTGCCGAAGGTTACGGAGAAGAATTTGCAAAAGTAGCTGAAACAGCTTCTGACGCAGAAAGAGCTTCTGATCGCAAAATGTCATTACGTTTTACAAAATAATCATTTCATAAAATTTCTAAATAAGGGTAAAGGCAACTTTATCCTTATTTTTTTGTTATTTTTTTCGAAACCAACTCGCAACAAGCTAAACAATTAATATCTTTGCACACTATGAAATTTTCAATCGATAAAAAAGACGAATTTTCTAAGGCAAGAGCTGGTGTTGTAGAAACCGATCATGGTAAAATCGAAACACCTATTTTTATGCCAGTTGGTACGGTTGGTACAGTAAAATCTGTTCACCAACGTGAATTAGAAGAAGATATTAAAGCCCAAATCATTCTTGGAAATACTTATCATTTGTATTTGCGTCCAGGAACTGATATTTTGCACAGAGCGGGTGGATTACATAAATTTATGAATTGGCAAAAACCAATTTTGACAGATTCTGGAGGATTCCAAGTGTATTCTTTGGCAACAAGTCGTAAAAAATCTGAAGAAGGTGTGCGTTTCAAATCGCATATCGATGGTTCTTACCACATGTTTACGCCAGAAAAATCAATGGAAATTCAGCGTTATATCGGAGCTGATATTTTTATGGCTTTTGATGAATTAACAGGAATTCCAGCAAAATATCATGATGCAAAACGTGCGATGCATGTCACACATCGTTGGTTGGAGCGTTGTAGAACTTGGTTAAACAATAATCCTGAATATTACGATCACAAACAAACGCTTTTCCCTATTGTACAAGGAAATGATTTCAAAGATTTGCGTCAAGAATCAGCAAAATATATTGCAGATTTCGGTGCAGAAGGAAATGCAATTGGTGGATTATCTGTTGGTGAACCAGAACCTGTGATGTACGAAATG
Source organism: Empedobacter falsenii (assembly GCF_013488205.1). Lineage (NCBI taxonomy): Bacteria > Pseudomonadati > Bacteroidota > Flavobacteriia > Flavobacteriales > Weeksellaceae > Empedobacter > Empedobacter falsenii. The sequence continues at coordinate 3,411,980 of NZ_CP040908.1, forward strand.
ACGGATATCGTAACCGAAATTCTTCCACAAGATAAACCTCGTTATTTAATGGGAGTTGGAACACCTTGGAATATCATCGAATGTATTGCTCTTGGAGTTGATATGTTCGACTGTGTTATGCCAACACGTAACGCGCGTAACGCAATGTTATTCACTTGGAATGGTGTTATGAATATGAAAAATGCAAAATGGAAAGATTGTTTCGAACCATTAGACGAAAACGGAACAAGCTATGTGGATAGTTATTACACAAAAGCCTATGTTCGTCATTTGTTCAATGCCAACGAAGCGTTAGGAAAACAAATTGCATCTGTTCACAACCTTGCGTTTTATTTAGATTTGGTAAGAGTTGCAAGACAGCATATCTTAGCAGGAGATTTCGCTCAATGGAAAGAACAAATTGTTCCACAATTAAAACAACGTCTGTAGTTTGAAAATAATTGATAAATACATCATCCGAAACTTTATCGGAACCTTTATCTTCATGGTTTTGATTTTGTCTACTATCGCCGTTATTGTCGATCTTAGTCAAAAATTAGGACGTATTAATGATAGTGGTTCTACAGCTTTTTCGGCTTTAACCCAATTTTACCCTTATTGGTCTATTTGGATTATTAACACCTTTTTACCAATTGCCGTTTTTATCACTGTGATCTATTTTACATCACGACTGACGATGCAAACCGAAATTGTAGGTGTACTTTCGGGTGGTATTAGTTTTTATCGATTTACACTTCCATATATTTGGGTTGCTATATTTTTAGCTGTTTCTGCTTTGGTAGTAGGAAATGTGGTTTTGCCTTGGGCAAATATTAAAAAAAATAAATACCAATACACCCATTTATTGAGTAATAACGACAAGGAAGAATATTATAAACGACAACGTATCGGTTCGCAAATTTCTCCTGACGAATTTGTTTTTGTTGATAGTTATGACAGAACAGAAAAGTTAGGAAGTTCTTTTATGTATCAAAAATTTGATTCGACTGAGTTGAAAAAACAAATCATTGCTTCAAGTTTTAATTGGAATGATAAAGATTCTACTTATGCATTAATGAGTGTTTACACGCGTGATATTAACAAGGATAAAACAGAAAAGTTAAATTACGAAGCCAATACAAATTTGAAGTTGCCAGCTTCTCCTGACGAAATTTTACCAGAAGAATATGTTGCTGAAACAATGAATACCTTCGAATTGAATGAATTTATTCAGAAACAAAAAGCAAAAGGTTCTGCCAATGTAAATACATACGAAAATGAATTAAATAACCGTTTAAGCGGTCCATTTTCAACTATTATTCTGACACTTTTGGCTCTATCGCTTTCATCTAAAAAACGTCGTGGAGGAATCGGAATCAACCTTGCAGTTGGTATTTCGTTAGCGTTTGTCTACATTTTCTTCTCTCAAACAACGTCTACGTTTTCCGAAAAAGGATACGTGTCTCCACTAGTCGCCTCGTGGATACCAAACATCGTCTTCGGATTACTAACTTTGTTTTTATATTTCAGACGAGCACGTTCATAAAATATTTCAAAATCCAGTTTCGAAAAGAACTGGATTTTTTATTTGACATTAAACCAATTATATTTTTAATTAAAAGAAATAAAATTTTTTATTCAATTGATAATAATTAACTTTAAGACATTCTAAATTAATCCCTTAGATTTAAAAAAAGTTGAAGTGTAAAACTAAAATCAATTGACATGAAAAAAAATTTACTCCTTTTATTTTTAATCCTTTCGGTTTCTATTTTTTCGCAAGAAACATTAAATACAATGTTTTATAATGTGTTCAAATTTCCGAATTCACTTCCTCAAAATCGTCAATTGATCTTAAGAGATATTTTAGACGAATACAAACCAGATTTATTTATGATTTGTGAATTAGTAACAGAAAATGGCGCTGATTTAATCTTAAATACATCTTTGCAAAATCAACCGGATAAATTTGCTCGCGCACTTTTTGTAGCTGACACAACAAAATTAGATGATCCGTTACAAACAATGGTTTTTTATAACACACGCAAATTGACGTTAGTTAATCAACAAAAAATCCCCACAGTTTATCGTGACATCAATCAATATTCTTTTCAATTAAATATTACTTCAAACGATCCTATTCATTTAGAAGTTTTTGTTGCGCATCTAAAATCGAGTACAGGACCTGCAAATCGTCAAATGCGTTTGGAAATGGTGCAAGAAGTCACAAAATCTTTGAAAAAATTAACACAACCTAATACATATGTTCTTTTTGCTGGAGATTTTAATTTTTATAATTCATCAGAACCAGCATATCAAGAAATCATCAATCCAGCAAATGCTATTTTGATGATTGATCCACTCAATGCGCCTGGAAGTTGGCAAGATAATCCAGCTTTTAGTTATTTACACACTCAAAGTACACGCGTTTCTAACATAGGTTTTGGAAGCGGAACTAATGCAGGAGCAAGTGGCGGTTTGGATGATCGTTTTGATTTTATTATGATGAGCGAAAACTTCAAAAAAAGCACACGTTTTTCTTTTGTAAATGATAGTTATAAAGCATATGGAAATAATGGAGATTGCTTGAATAAAGATGTTAAAGATTCTGATTGTACAGGTATCTACTCACAAACTTTGCGAACTAATTTGTACAATATGAGCGATCATTTACCTATTGTGATGCAATTTAAAATTCATGAGAATTTAAGTACAAAATCAATTGAATCAAAACCTTTTATCTGGTTAAAATCAGAAAACATTACGAATGATAAAATTATAATTGGAGTTGATAAAACTCAATTAAATGCTCAAAATAATATACTTTTTATTTACAATTCAGTTGGACAAATTATACAATCGGTTCGCATTAATAATCAATCAAATATAACAATTGATTGTCAAGGCTTAGCGGCTGGAATCTATTATATTAAAACAAAAGAATCGAACGAAATTTTAAAGTTTATAAAAAAATAATTCAATATAAGTTTTATCTAAAACAAGATAATTTCATTCAAAACAATAGCTCAACTATTTACTTAATATTTTAGCTAAAATCAACTCTTCAAAAATTTCGTCAACTTACAGAAAATTCGTAATTTTGCATCTTAGTACAAATTCTAAAAGTAAGATGATAAACATTTCTCTTCCAGATGGAAGTGTAAAACAGTATGAGAGTGGCGTAACTCCTATGGACGTGGCGCTAAGCATTAGTGAAGGTTTAGCACGTAATGTAATTTCGGCTATAGTAAACGATCAACAAGTTGAAACAACAACCCCAATCACCACAGATGCAACGATCAAATTGTTAACCTGGAATGATGAAATGGGTAAAAAAGCTTTTTGGCATTCATCTGCTCACTTATTAGCGCAAGCTATTTTAGAGTTTTATCCAAATGCTAAATTAACAATTGGACCTGCGATTGACAAAGGTTTCTATTACGATGTTGATTTTGGTGAGGATAAATTTACAGAAGCTGATTTTGCGAAAGTAGAAAAAGCAATGTTAGAGAATGCAAAGAAAAAAGCTGAATTCAAATTATATTCAGTTTCGAAAGCAGAAGCATTAGAAACGTATAAAGACAATGAATACAAAACAGAATTAATCTCTAACTTAAATGATGGAGATATTACTTTCTGTACTCACGATAATTTTACAGATTTATGTCGTGGTGGACACATTCCGAACACTGGAATTGTGAAAGCTGCAAAAATCTTGAATGTTGCGGGAGCCTATTGGCGTGGAGATGAGAAAAACAAGATGTTGACTCGTGTTTATGGTATTACATTCCCAAAACAAAAAGATTTAACAGAATATCTTGAGTTATTAGAAGAAGCAAAAAAACGTGATCACCGTAAATTAGGGAAAGAATTAGGTTTATTTGCTTTCTCTGAAAAAGTTGGTGCAGGTTTACCTCTTTGGTTACCAAAAGGAGCTGCTTTGAGAAGAAAATTAGAAAACTTCTTATTGAAAGAGCAACAAAAAATGGGTTACGAAATGGTAATTTCTCCACACATTGGTCAAAAAGAATTGTATGTAACTTCTGGTCACTATGCAAAATATGGTGCAGATAGTTTTCAGCCAATTAAAACGCCAAACGAAGGAGAAGAATTCTTGTTAAAACCAATGAACTGTCCACATCACTGTGAGATTTACAAAACATCTCAATGGTCGTACCGCGATTTACCAAAACGTTATGCAGAGTTTGGTACAGTTTATCGTTACGAACAATCAGGAGAATTACACGGTTTAACGCGTGTTCGTGGATTTACTCAAGATGATGCTCACTTATTCTGTACACCAGATCAATTATTAGAAGAATTCAAAAAAGTAATTGATTTAGTATTATATGTATTTACAAATCTTGGATTTGATAATTATTCGGCTCAAATCTCATTAAGAGATCCAGAGAATAAAGAAAAATACATCGGATCTGACGAAAACTGGGAAAAAGCTGAACAAGCAATTATCACAGCATCAGCAGAAAAAGGTTTACCAACAGTTGTAGAATATGGCGAAGCTGCATTCTATGGACCTAAGTTAGACTTTATGGTGAAAGATGCATTAGGACGTCAATGGCAATTAGGAACAATCCAAGTGGATTATAATTTACCAGATCGTTTTGATTTAACTTACACTGGAGCAGACAACGAAAAACACAGACCAGTAATGATTCACCGTGCGCCATTCGGCTCTATGGAACGTTTCATTGCCATTTTGTTAGAAAATACAGCAGGGAATTTACCACTTTGGTTAACACCAGATTTATTCACAATTTTACCAATTAGCGAAAAATATGTGGAATATGGAGAAAAAGTATTAAATTTGCTGGCCGAAGAAGAAATTAACGGACTGATTGACAGTAGAAACGAGAAAACTGGTAAAAAAATCCGTGATGCCGAAATCGGTAAAATTCCTTTCATGTTAATCATCGGTGAAAAAGAAGCAGAAAACGGTACAGTTTCTGTAAGAAGACACGGAGAAGGTGATTTAGGAGAGATGACGATTCAAGCGTTTATCGACTTCATGAAAGAACAAATCAAATTAAAATAATTTAAAACAGAATAACTATCGCAATTAGAAGAAAAGGCGGCAGAGGTCCAGCCAGAGTAATTAAGGAAGATCAACACAAGATCAATGATAAGATTGACGCGAAAGAAGTACGCGTTGTTGGAGAAGGTATAGAACCTGGTGTATATCCAATAGCTAAAGCTTTAGAACTTGCAGAAGAACAAGGTTTAGATTTGGTAATGATCAGTGAAAAAGCCATTCCACCTGTTTGTCGTGTCGTAGAGTACAAAAAATTCTTATACGAACAAAAGAAAAAAGAAAAAGAACTTAAAGCTAAACAGCAGAAAGTTGTCGTAAAAGAAATTCGTTTCGGTCCTCAAACAGATGATCATGATTACGAATTCAAAAGACGTCACGCAAGATCTTTCTTAGAAGAAGGTTCGAAATTGAAAGCGTATGTTTTCTTCAAAGGACGTTCTATTATCTTTAAAGATCAAGGAGAAATCTTATTGTTACGTTTAGCTCAAGAATTGGAAGATGTTGGAAAAGTAGAACAAATGCCAAAACTTGAAGGTAAAAGAATGATTATGATGATGGGACCTAAGAAATAATTAGGTTCTTATCATCTTACAAAAAATAAAAAACGTTTTAATTTTAAATATTTGTAATCATGCCAAAATTAAAAACAAAATCTGGAGCGAAAAAACGTTTCAAATTAACAGGAACAGGTAAAATTAAAAGAAAACACGCTTTTAAAAGCCACATCCTAACAAAAAAAGAGACTAAACAAAAGAGAAATTTAACTCAAACTGGTTTAGTTGATCAAGCTGATGTTCATTCAGTAAAACAACAATTAAGATTAAAATAAGAACGTGTTCTTATTTGGTTTATTAATTCATTATTAACCCTGTCGATGGGCCTTAAAGCAGAGCAATCTCGCCCACTACAAAAAAATTAAAAATTATGCCAAGATCAGTAAACGCAGTTGCGTCAAGAGCTAGAAGAAAAAGAGTTTTAAAACTTGCAAAAGGATATTACGGAAGAAGAAAAAACGTTTGGACTGTTGCTAAAAATGCAGTAGAAAAAGGTTTAGTATACGCTTACCGCGATAGACGTCAAAAGAAAAGAAATTTCCGTGCGTTATGGATTCAAAGAATTAACGCTGGAGCAAGATTACACGGATTGTCTTACTCTAAATTTATGGGAGCTATCCACAAAGCTGGAATTGAATTAAATCGTAAAGTTTTAGCTGACTTAGCGATGAACAATCCAGAAGCTTTCAAAGCAATCGTAGAAAAAGTAAAATAATTTTTTTAAACAATATTAAAACGTTTTAAAACTTGGCTATTTAGTCAAGTTTTTTTTTGCCTAAATTTGAAGTATTTCATTCTAAACTTATTTTAGAATATCATCATAAATGTTATTTAAAAACCCAACTCAAATGAATCAACAAAAAGATTTATTTCTAAGAATTTGGCCATTTTTTGTCGTATTTTTTATCTACAATTTTGCTGCAATTGCTATGACGCAATATTATGGACGCGACGAATTACATCTGCATTTCAATCAATACAGCAATCATTATCTCGATAAACTCTTTGTTTTTTATACCGATTTCGGAACCTATTATTTATTTTTTATACTTCTTGGTTATCTATTTTGGAAAACAACTCGAAGATATTTTTATTATTTATTAGCTTCTGGAGCAGTTGCAACAACAATTAGTGTCTTTTTTAAGAATGTCTATTTCGAACAAGTTTTACGTCCTGGATATTATTTTACACAGAAAAAAATAGACATTATTCTAGTCAAAGATTATGCGATACAAATGGCTTCAACTTTTCCTTCGGGACATTCATTAACAGCCGCAATAATTTCGATGACTTTATGTTTATTAACCAAAAACAGATGGTTACAATTATTTTTTGCACTGCATTTTCCGAGTATCGCAATTACTAGAATCTACTTGTCACGCCATTTCGCGATTGATACAGTTGGTGGTTCGTTTATTGGTTTTTTTATATTTATCTTTATGTATTACATCATCAATCAATCTAATAAACCAAAATTAGATCAAAAATTTATTAACAATGGAAATTCAAAATAAACTTAAAATATCATTAATACAATACGATGTAATCTGGGAAGATGTAAAAGCTAATCACGCTTATTTAGATGAATTATTAGCCAATTATCAAACTGATATTATATTGTTACCAGAAATGTTTGCTTCGGGATTTTCGATGAATGTAGAAAAAATTGGTCAAAAACCTTTTGGAGAAACATTCGAATGGATGCAACATAAAGCCAAAGAATTAAATTCTGCGATTGCTGGAAGCATTTCTACGCATGAAAACGATAAATACTATAACCGATTTTATTTCATCTGTCCAAGCGGCTCTATTTACATTTACGATAAGAAACATTTGTTTAGTTACGGAAAAGAAGCTGGCGTATATTCTGCTGGAGATAAAATTGTAACGATAGATTATAAAGGATGGCAAATTCGTCCTATTGTTTGCTACGATCTACGATTTCCTGTTTGGATTCGCAATACAGAAAAAGATCCGTACGATTTGATACTTTGCAACGCTAGTTGGCCAAAAGCGCGTCGTGAAGCTTGGATTTCACTTCTAAAAGCACGAGCAATCGAAAATATGGCTTTTGTTGCTGGCGTAAATAGAATTGGCGTAGATGGCTATAATCTCGAGTATCAAGGCGATTCGCATTTATTTGATACATTGGGACAAGATTTGAAAACGATTAACAATCATCCTGAAATTTTACAATTTGAAATTGATAAAGAAGAACAAGATAAAACTCGAAAGCATTTCAACTTTTTGAATGATAGAGATTCATTTTATTTTGGATAAATACAGGCTCAACTTTTGTTGGTCTTTTTTTTGCATGTGTAATTCTTTTTAATTCATATATTTATGATAATCAATGGTTATAAGTCAAATATCTAGAGCAAGAGAGATAGAAAGAATTGAGAATAAAATTAACTCCAGAACAAACTGATAGAATGAAAAATGTTATTAAAACGCATCATAAAACCCTACTTACTATGAAAAAGGAATGCATAAAACTAATTAGTGTAATTCTCTTAATAATCTGTTTTTATAGTTGTTCTAATGTAAAAGCTTATAATAGTATCTATTCTTATAATGAGGGTTATAAAAATACTGATTCTACATTTATTAAATTTTCAGATTATTTAGAAGAAAAGAATAGAACAGTTAATTTTAAAGATTCTATGTTTTTAGTAATGGGAGAAACAATGTTAAAAGGTGATAAACTTAATATAAACAATGATACAGTTCTTGATTATACCAACTTTAAAGAAGACACAAATATAAAAATTTTAAAAGTAAAAAGACATCGGTACACTGACCTTACATTTCTTAATGCAAACAAGAGAATAAAAATAAAGAATAAAAAATATTATAATTATTACAAAATAAATTTTGATGATAGTATCAATAAATGGTCAATATATCCTTGTAAACAATTTTGTTGGTAAATATTGTAGTTTGAACTAGTAAATGTAAAAGCAAAACTGTCATTCAGAACGAAGCGATAGCGAAGTGAAGAATCTTTTAGTAGTAAGTTTTGAGTGATAAGTTATAAGACGTAAGATTTAAGCTTATAAAATAAAAAACTATCCTCTTGAGCGGATTTAGGGGTGTTTTCGAGTTGTGAGTAATAAGTTCCTGAGTTAGTTGTAAAAAAGAAGCTTCCTTTTTATCAAGAAGAAGCTTCTTGTTTTATAAAACATAGTTTAGAGATACGTTAGACGTAAAACTTACATTTTACTTAATACTTTCTACATTGTACATTTTACAAAAAGTATAAACATAAAAAAAGCCTCAAGAAAATAATCTTGAGGCTTTTAATAAAAACTGGCGACGACCTACTCTCCCGTAAGTAACAGTACCATCGGCGCAGGCAGGCTTAACTTCTCTGTTCGGAATGGGAAGAGGTGAGCCCTGCAGCTATAGTCACCCTAATATTTTTAAATAGGTTTTAGTTCCTAGTATATCTTGACATTATTGAGTTCGAAATTCGTTTTTCGTGTTTCGAATTTCGTATATACAATCTTTTGGTATTACTACATTAATCCAAATAAGATTAACTAACCTTCTCTATGACGATTAAATCAATCTTAGTATTTAATCTTTTTTATTTTTGATATTGCTATCATTATCTTTGATTCGTTGTACTTTTTAAGAAAAAGTCTATGGGTAATTAGTACTACTCGACTATGACATCACTGCCTTTACATCTATAGCCTATCAACGTTGTAGTCTACAACGACCCTTTAAAGAAGTCTAATCTTGCGGCGAGTTTCGCACTTATATGCTTTCAGTGCTTATCTCTTCCAAACGTAGCTACTCAGCGGTGCACCTGGCGGCACAACTGATACACCAGAGGTTTGTTCAACACGGTCCTCTCGTACTAGAGTCAACTCCGCTCAAACTTCTAACGATCACAACAGATAGAGACCGAACTGTCTCACGACGTTCTGAACCCAGCTCGCGTGCCACTTTAATGGGCGAACAGCCCAACCCTTGGGACCTTCTCCAGCCCCAGGATGTGACGAGCCGACATCGAGGTGCCGAACCTCCCCGTCGATGTGAGCTCTTGGGGGAGACTAGCCTGTTATCCCCGGAGTACCTTTTATCCTTTGAGCGATGGCCCTTCCATACGGAACCACCGGATCACTATGTCCTGCTTTCGCACCTGATCGACTTGTTGGTCTCACAGTCAAGCACCCTTATGCCATTACACTCTACGCACGGTTACCAAGCGTGCTGAGGGTACCTTTGAAAGCCTCCGTTACTCTTTTGGAGGCGACCACCCCAGTCAAACTACCCACCATGCACTGTCCTTCTATAAAGAAGTTAGGCTCCAAGTAAATAAAGGGTGGTATTTCAACAATGACTCCACAATACCTAGCGATACTGCTTCATAGTCTCCCACCTATCCTACACATTATTTACCCGAAGTCAATACAAAGCTATAGTAAAGGTTCACAGGGTCTTTTCGTCCCGTTGCGATTAACCGGCATCTTCACCGATACTACAATTTCACCGAGATCATGGTTGAGACAGTGCCCAGATCGTTACACCATTCGTGCAGGTCGGAACTTACCCGACAAGGAATTTCGCTACCTTAGGACCGTTATAGTTACGGCCGCCGTTTACTGGGGCTTCAGTCAAAACCTTCGAATTACTTCTAAGCTCCTTCCTTAACCTTCCAGCACCGGGCAGGTGTCAGACCCTATACGTCATATTTCTATTTTGCAGAGTCCTGTGTTTTTGATAAACAGTCGCCTGGGCCTTTTTACTGAGGCTGACATTGCTGTCAGCGACCTTTCTCCCGAAGTTACAGGTCTATTTTGCCTAATTCCTTAACCATGAATCGCTCGAGCGCCTTAGGATACTCTCCTCGACCACCTGTGTCGGTTTACGGTACGGGCTGCACATCTCGCTATTTCTTGGAACAATTTTCAGAGGATTATCACTCTAACCGAAGTCTTCGTGTACTATCCCTACTTTACGTAGGTTCAACGTACTATTCCGTCAGTACGCACCTCCTACAATCATTCGTCACTTTTATTGAGTGCAGGTACGGGAATATTAACCCGTTTGCCATCCACTACCCCGTTAGGGTTCGTGTTAGGTCCCGACTAACCCTCAGCTGATTAGCATAGCTGAGGAAGCCTTAGTCTTACGGCGAATAAGTTTCTCACTTATTTTATCGTTACTCATGCCTACATTTTCTTTTCTAAAAGCTCCACCATCCATTACCAGATGACTTCTGCGCCGTTAGAATGCTCCCCTACCAGTAGTACTTTTGTACTAATCCATAGCTTCGGTAATATGCTTATGCCCGATTATTATCCATGCCGGATCGCTCGACTAGTGAGCTGTTACGCACTCGTTAAATGAATAGCTGCTTCCAAGCTAACATCCTAGCTGTCTATGCAATCCAACCGCGTTTTTTCAACTTAGCATATATTTGGGGACCTTAGCTGATGGTCTGGGTTCTTTCCCTCTCGGACATGGACCTTAGCACCCATGCCCTCACTGCCTAGAAACATATATTAGCATTCGGAGTTTGTCAGGAATTGGTAGGCGGTGAAGCCCCCGCATCCAATCAGTAGCTCTACCTCTAATATACTTAACTAAACGCTGCACCTAAATGCATTTCGGGGAGTACGAGCTATTTCCCAGTTTGATTGGCCTTTCACCCCTACCCACAGGTCATCCGAAGACTTTTCAACGTCAACCGGTTCGGTCCTCCACTTTGTGTTACCAAAGCTTCAACCTGCCCATGGGTAGATCACAAGGTTTCGCGTCTAATACTACTGACTATAGCGCCCTATTCAGACTCGCTTTCGCTACGGCTCCGCACCTGAAGTGCTTAACCTTGCCAGCAACATTAACTCGTAGGCTCATTATGCAAAAGGCACGCCGTCACTCCGAAGAGCTCCGACCGCTTGTAGGCGTACGGTTTCAGGTTCTATTTCAACTTTCTATTCGAAATGCTTTTCACCTTTCCTTCACAGTACTAGTTCACTATCGGTCTTTGAGGAGTATTTAGCCTTGGAAGATGGTCCTCCCATATTCGGACAGAATTTCTCGTGTTCCGCCTTACTCGTTATCAACTTAATAAAAATTTCATTTACGGGACTATCACCCTCTACGGTTAACCTTTCCAGGTTATTCTATTATCATTATAAAGTCTTTAGGGCTAATCCGCGTTCGCTCGCCACTACTTACGGAATCTCAATTGATTTCTTTTCCTATTGGTACTTAGATGTTTCAGTTCCCAACGTTCGCTCTCACTTACGTGAGTGACATGTCTTCAACATGCCGGGTTGTCCCATTCGGAAATCTACGGATTAATGCGTATGTGCCGCTCCCCGTAGCTTATCGCAGCTTATCACGTCCTTCATCGCCTCTCAAAGCCTAGGCATCCGCCGTACGCCCTTTGTAACTTTTTTCTCGATTTAACCGTCATATTATTGAGCGGTTATGTTAATCTTACTCGTTTTCTTGATTAATTGTATACCTTATATAAACTTTGATTTATCTCTAAATCTGTTTTGATTGTATGTTTTTTTTCAATAATGTCAATGAACTCTTCTGCTTTAAACGAATTTCGAAGTTCGAACTTCGTTTATCGCTTCGTGGAGAATATCGGAGTCGAACCGATGACCTCTTGCGTGCAAGGCAAGCGCTCTAGCCAGCTGAGCTAATCCCCCTCTTTACTATATTAGTAGTCTCAGGCAGACTCGAACTGCCGACCTCTACATTATCAGTGTAGCGCTCTAACCAGCTGAGCTATGAGACTCTTTAATACTCTTAAAGAGTGGTCTTTTTAGTTGTAAGATTTTAGTATTGAGATATGAGTATTTAGATTTATCTAAGTTCTCAATTCTAATATCTAACTTCTAATATATTTATATAATACTACAGAATAAAAAGCCGAATCAAAATCAATCTTCTTACAATAGAAGAAAATTCGTCGTTCTCTAAATATGAGATGTTCCAGCCGCACCTTCCGGTACGGCTACCTTGTTACGACTTAGCCCTAGTTACCAGTTTTACCCTAGGCAGCTCCTTTTACGGTCACCGACTTCAGGTACCCCCAGCTTCCATGGCTTGACGGGCGGTGTGTACAAGGCCCGGGAACGTATTCACCGCATCATGGCTGATATGCGATTACTAGCGATTCCAGCTTCATAGAGTCGAGTTGCAGACTCCAATCCGAACTGAGATAAGTTTTTGAGATTCGCATCTTGTTGCCAAGTAGCTGCCCTCTGTACTTACCATTGTAGCACGTGTGTAGCCCAAGACGTAAGGGCCGTGATGACTTGACGTCGTCCCCACCTTCCTCGCGGTTTGCACCGGCAGTCTCATTAGAGTCCCCGTCTTTAAACGCTGGCAACTAATGATAGGGGTTGCGCTCGTTGCAGGACTTAACCTAACACCTCACGGCACGAGCTGACGACAGCCATGCAGCACCTTGCATTCTGTCCGAAGAAAAATCTATTTCTAGATCTGTCAAATTGCATTTAAGCCTTGGTAAGGTTCCTCGCGTATCATCGAATTAAACCACATGCTCCACCGCTTGTGCGGGCCCCCGTCAATTCCTTTGAGTTTCATTCTTGCGAACGTACTCCCCAGGTGGGATACTTATAACTTTCGCTTAGCCACTGAATCCGAAAATCCAACAGCAAGTATCCATCGTTTACGGCGTGGACTACCAGGGTATCTAATCCTGTTCGCTCCCCACGCTTTCGTCCATCAGCGTCAGTTTATGTTTAGTCACCTGCCTTCGCAATTGGTGTTCTGCGTAATATCTAAGCATTTCACCGCTACACTACACATTCCAGCAACTTCAACATCACTCAAGACTAACAGTATCAATGGCAGTTTCATAGTTAAGCTATGAGATTTCACCACTGACTGATTAATCCGCCTACGGACCCTTTAAACCCAATAAATCCGGATAACGCTTGCACCCTCCGTATTACCGCGGCTGCTGGCACGGAGTTAGCCGGTGCTTATTCTTCTGGTACCTTCAGCTACTTACACGTAAGTAGGTTTATCCCCAGATAAAAGTAGTTTACAACCCATAAGGCCGTCATCCTACACGCGGGATGGCTGGATCAGGCTTCCACCCATTGTCCAATATTCCTCACTGCTGCCTCCCGTAGGAGTCTGGTCCGTGTCTCAGTACCAGTGTGGGGGTTCACCCTCTCAGGCCCCCTAAAGATCATCGTCTTGGTGAGCCGTTACCTCACCAACTAACTAATCTTACGCATGCCTATCCTACTGCGATAAATCTTTCAAAATCTAATGATGCCATTAAATCTGTTATAAAGTATTAATCCTCCTTTCGAAGGGCTATCCTTTTCAGTAAGGCAAGTTGCATACGCGTTACGCACCCGTGCGCCGGTCTCTAGTTCGAAAGAACTATACCCCTCGGCTTGCATGTGTTAAGCCTCCCGCTAGCGTTCATCCTGAGCCAGGATCAAACTCTCCATTGTAATTTTTCTTTTGGTATTGCTACCTATGTTTTTACAACTTCGAATTTCCTATAGCTCTATTATTAAAGGATTGACTTCGTTTTATTCGGCTATTTTTTTCTTCTGTATATTTTATAATTTCAAATGAACTTCTCATCTTAGCAAACCCTCTCGGTATTTGCGGTTGCAAAGGTAATACTTATTTTTTAACTAACAAATTTTATTTTGATAAATTTTTATTTCAACAAGTCAATTTCACCTTCACTCCAAAACTCCTTTCGGAATCGGTTTGCAAAGGTAAAACTTATTTCTAAACTCGCAAATTTATTTTTAAATAATTTTTGTCGCTATATAAGTCCCTATGTCAATTTCAATACTACTCGTCTTTCGTATTGAGGTTGCAAATATACGCCTGCATTATTCGTTTTTCCAAACCAACTTTACATTTATTTTACATTCTTCTCTTAAGTGATTGGTATGATGGGAAATATTTTTTGTTTTTTTTAGATATGAGAAGTGAGATACGAGGTTTTAAAAGATAAAAGCCCGTTTTTACCGCAGAAAATTATAACGAGATAGATTTCTCGACAAGCTCGAAACGACAGGAAAATTAAACTTGTTAATTACTCAAGAATACCTTTTAAACTCATAAAATGATTAGACGTTTTGCTTTTCTTTTGTTCAAGAAAAGCAAAATGGATACTTTTGAAGGAACTATTCGGGAGGAATTGTCTCAAAGCGAAAATGGTTTATTCAAAAAAATAAATAAATTTTTAATTTTGTTTAACATGTAAAATAGATTTACATTCATACTATATATAATATGCGCGATGATTTCGAAAGAAAAAGAATATTTTGAGATAATAAATAACATTTACCTAAAAGTAATTGAAGAAGAGAATTTGGGAGAAACAGCTAACTATATACCTGAATTATCTAAAATAGACGGTGAGAAATTTGGAGTTTCTTTATTGTTTACGGATCAACTTCAGTTTGGATTTGGTGATTGTGAAGAAAAATTCTCGATTCAAAGTATTTCAAAAGTGTTGCTTTTGGCTTTAGTTTATAGAGAAACTGGCGAGAAAATTTGGGAGAGAGTTGATGTAGAACCTTCGGGAACGCCATTTAATTCATTATTGCAATTAGAAACTGACAAAGGAATTCCTAGAAATCCATTTATCAATTCGGGCGCTTTAGTAGTTTGCGACATCTTAATTGGTATTTGCGATAATCCGAAAGCATATTTTTTAAATTTTATCAAAAAGGTTTCTGGTAATTATTCTATTCAATATTCTGATAAAATTGCAAAAAGTGAGTTTTCTACCGCTTATCGTAATACAGCTTTGACAAATTTTATAAAATCGTTGGGCAACATTCATAATTCTCCAGAAGATGTTCTGGATTTGTATGTTTATATCTGCTCGATTGAAATGTCGTGTATGGAGTTGAGTAAAACTTTTTCTTTTTTGGCTAATAAAGGAAAAAACTTATTTGATGATTATCAAGTTTTAAACATTAGTCAAACAAAACGAATCAACGCTATTATGCAAACTTGCGGTTTCTATGATGAATCTGGTGAATTTGCTTTTCGTGTTGGATTACCTGGAAAAAGTGGTGTTGGCGGAGGAATTGTTGCAATTATGCCCAAATATTACATTGTTTCAGTTTGGAGTCCTAAATTAAACTTAAAAGGAAACTCCTACCGAGGAATGAAATTTCTGGAAGAATTTACAACCGCAACAGAGGATTCTATTTTTTAGAATTGATAATCTCCATCACTTTATTCACCGTTTCTTCTAAATTCATGTTCGAATTATCAACTTCTATTGCATCATCTGCTTTACGAAGTGGTGAATATTCGCGATGAGAATCGATATAATCTCTTTCGTTCACATTTTTTAGAACCTCATCTAATGGAATATTTTTCCCTTGTTGTTGATATTCTAAAAAGCGACGTTGCGCACGAACTTCTGGTGAAGCTGTAACAAAAATTTTGATATCTGCATTTGGAAAAACTGTTGTCCCAATATCGCGACCATCCATCACAATACCTCCTTTTTCTCCCATTTGCTGTTGAAGCGCTACACAATAATCGCGAACAGCAGGAATCTCAGAAATTGGACTAACCATTTTAGAAACTTCCATCGTACGAATATCAGCTTCTACATTTTCACCATTCAAAAAGGTAAGATTCTTTTGAGTTATAAGATCTTGTTTAAATTCTATCTTAATGTCAGATAAATTGATTATTAATGCTTGCTCATCAATTTTATTATCGACAATATACTGATGTTGAAATGCATACAAAGTCACAGCGCGATACATTGCGCCACTGTCAATATGTGTATAACCAAGATTTCTTGCAATAATTTTTGACATCGAACTTTTTCCTGTAGAAGAATATCCGTCGATTGCAATAATTAAATTTTCTTTCATCTATATAGAATTGAAGACAAAGATAAGATTTTATAGTTGTTTGAAAAGTTTTTATAACCAAGGATTACTTCTCCAATAATCTCGACCTTGAATAATTCGGTCTAAATTGAGAATCAAACCAAAGTGATTAGAACCTCCAGATTTGTGGTAATTCGCATGACTAAACTCGAATCGAAAAGCATTTATACGAATTCCAAAACCATATGTTAAACCAGATAATGAACGCACTCCTTCTGCGGCCAATTCATTTCCTCGTTTAAAATTATATCCCAAACGCATATTAAAATCCGATTCCGGAAATAACTCTGCCCCAACTGAAACATGATCGATTATTTTCCGTCCGGCTGAAACCTCTTGACCATTTTTATTGTAAGGTTGTGAAATATCAAACTTTTGCAAATCGTGCAAAGAAAACGTAAATTCTAACGGAACATGTTCCAAACGGTGTGAAATTCCTAAATTGACTTGCGTTGGCATATCTTCTTTCTTCCCGTTGTACGTTTGGAGTTGCCCCCCAATATTACGAACAACTAACGATACATTGATATTTTTATCGAAATCATGATAAGAAAGACCTACATCACCTGCAATAGCCGATGACTTATACGATTCGATTGTAGAGTTAATATATTTTAAATTTGCTCCAACTGTCCAGTAATCGCCTAAAACTCGAGCATAACCGACAGTAATGGCCGCATCATTTGCTTTGAAATTTCCTGTTACATTTCCATTTTCATCGGTCCCAATTAATTTTCCATAATCGACATACTGTCCATGAACAGAGACAAAATTTTCTTTATCAATTTCGTAAACAGTCGAAAATGTACCAAAGTTTACATCTGCAATATAATTCACATAATTAATTCCAAACTGACCATGCATATCACGATTCATTAATGCAGGATTCCAAAGAGATGAATTAGGATCGGCATCCCAAGAAGTCGCCGCATTTCCACCCAAAGCAGCTTGACGCGGAGAGGTTGTAATGTTCAAAAACTCGTAAACACGCGTTCCATCTTGCGCAAAGATCGAAGACGATAGCGCAAAAAACAATAATGTACTTAGCTTTTTAAACATTGGGCAAAAATAAAGATTTTGTAGAATAACGAAAACAGAATGATTTTGGTATATATGGAATTAAATTTTAAGCATTCTGAAAAAAAGCTTAACTTCAATTTACCTAAAAAACAGACTATGGATTTTTTCATTGCCATCATCATACTTACATTATTTGTGATTTTGTTTAACAAAGTAACACAACTGAAGAAACAACTTGATTATCAAGATGCCAAAATAAAACATTTACAAGAACAATTAAATGCTCAGGAAACAAAACCTGATCCCAAACCTATTGTTCAAAAACCAGAAGTTGTTGAAGAAAAAATCACACCTCAACCTGAGCCAATTTCTTATCAAAAAGAAACTATACAAAAATCTGATCTCGAAGAATTAATTGAAAAAACGCAATCACATCCTCAACCCGATGAAAGTAACTTTGATAAAAACCTTCATAATGCTATTGCCTTTATTAAAGACAATTTTTTGACAATTTTCGGAATTGTAACCTTGGTTCTTGGTATTGGTTATTTTGTAAAATATGCCATCGATCAAAATTGGATCAACGAAACTTTCCGCGTAATGATTGGTTTAGTTCTTGGTTTAGGAATTATCGGAACCGCTCATAAAATCAGGAAAAACTTCGACATATTTTCTTCTATCTTGATTGGCGGTGGATTAACCGTTTTATATTTTACACTAACCATTGCTTTTCGTGAATATCATTTATTTTCTCAAAACATTACTTTTATATTACTCACAATTGTCACTGTTTTTTCTATTGTCATGGCAATGTTGTACAATCGTCAAGTAGTAGCAATTTTCTCTATTATTGGTGGATTTACCGCTCCGCTAATGATCAGTACAGGCGAAAGTAACTTCGTGTTTCTGTTTGGCTATCTGGTTATTCTAAATCTTAGTATGTTGTATATGTCCTGGCGAAAAAACTGGCAAGTTATTTCGTTCATTGCTTTTTCGTTCACTTTTATTTACAGTATTGCCTGGATTAGCCATTCCAAATCTAACGTACAATTTTTATTCTTTGCGCTACTTTATATTATATTTACTATAACAAGTTTCATCAATTATTTAAAAAAAGAAGAATTCTCGGTCTGGAATTGTCTTTTATTCATTTTTAATACCATTCTTTCGACCATCTTAATTTCTGCTGTTTATTATTTTAAAGTTGGAGATCATAACGGTTTGATTGCTTTTATATTTGGATTGATGACTGCGTTGGGAGCTTTATACATTTACAAATCATCAAAGCAGGCTTTGTTACAAAATACGTTCATTGGATTAAGCATTTCATTAATCACAACAGCAATTGGATTAGAATTTGAGGCCAATGTTGTTTCCGTATGTTTTGCAATAGAATCAACTTTGTTATTATTTCTTTGGAAAAAAAGTCATCAAAACATTTTCAAAATATTTTTCATTGCGCTATTTCCTTTCTTTTTTATTGCACTAAGTATCAATTGGTTTGATTATATTGACAGTAACAATCGTTTACCAATTATTATCAATCCTGTTTTCAGCACAAGTTTTATTGCTTTAGTTTGTTCGATTGCAAATATTTATTTGATGAAAGATTTTGAAACAGAAGAACAATTTTTAGGTTTCAAATTAACGCATTCAAAATTTATTTTCGTTTCGACATCTCTTTTATTGATGTATACAGGAATTCTGTTCGAATTAATTTACCAGATTGAACCTTATTTTAACTTTATGCTGATGATAAGTTATGTTTTGATTTACACCTTGTTCTTTATTGCATTCATTTTAGCTTTGCGCAAAAAGTTCAATTTAGGCAATACACTACAACTTCTTCTGCAAATTTCGGCCGGTTTTTGTGTCTTACTTTTACCGCTTTTTGCCGAAATACCATCATTAACTTATCGCGAAAATTTTAGTATAAGCAGTTATTTCATTTACATAACTTACTTATTCCCGACAGCCTATATCATCTATTTACTTGTAAAAAATAAAGACTTCAAGAACTCTAAAGTGCTACAAATTGTAACGATGTTTATCTTGGTTTATGTCATTAGTTTTGAGAAATATAATGCGTTTATGCTCATAACACTTGATGAAGCTTCAGCGAATTTTACTCATCAAGCAGATATTTTCCGAATGATATTACTGCCTATTATTTGGGCTGTTTTAGGATTTGGAATGATTTATTTCGGGTTGAAGAATCAACTAAAAGGTTTTCCTATTGTTGGAATTATTTTATTTGGATTGATTATTTTAAAACTTTACCTAGTTGATGTCTGGGAAATGAGTAACGTGTTTAGAATCGTTTCATTCATTGTTTTAGGAATTTTAATCTTATTGACATCCTTCATGTACCAAAAACTAAGAAAATTAATGTTTAATTTGATGGAGAAACCAAATCCAAACAAAGAAGCTGAACATTAATGTTTAGCTTCTTTGCCTGGATTTTAACTTTCTTTCAATGCTTCTGCTATTTCCCGCATATCGTTTGAAGATGGAGATTCAAAAATCTCCAAATGGAAAAATGGAACAACTGCAATAATGTGATCAAAAATATCTGCCATGATGACTTCATATTCATTCCAGACAGTTGTATTTGTAAACATAAACAATTCTATCGGCAATCCATGTTCTGTTGGTTGGAGCTGACGAACCTCGAACATCAAATCTTTTCTAATTTTTGGACTGTTGTACGTATAAGTCTTAATATATTGTCGGAACAAACCTATATTTGTCATTCGTCTTCCATTTGCCCACACTGTCGGATCTACTTTATTTGAACGATTATATTGTTCAATCTCATTTGAACGGTCAACAATAAAGTCGTATAACATTTTAATCTTTTTCAGCTCCTCTATTTCTTCTTCTGTCACAAAACGAATCGAATTCATTTTAATATTAATTGAACGTTTTATTCGACGTCCTCCTGCATTTTGCATTCCTCTGTAATTACGGAACGAATCTGAAACCAGTGCATAAGTTGGAATAGTTGTAATGGTTTTATCAAAATTCTGAACTTTTACAGACCCTAAATTAATTTCGATTACCGTTCCATCTGCACCATATTTTGTCATCTCAATCCAATCTCCAACTCGAACCATATCGTTCATGGACACCTGAATACTTGCCACAAAGCCTAAAATTGAATCTTTAAAAACTAGCATCAAAATTGCTGAAGCTGCACCCAATGAAACTAAAAATGTAAGTGGTGATTTTCCGGTTACAATCGAAAATATAAGAATACCGCAAACAAAGAATAATGAAATGTTCATCACTTGCAGATAACTGTCTATTGGCTTGTCTGCAAACGACTTTTTGCTTCGAAGAAAATCTCTGAATGTTTTAAACACAGCACTAAACAGCAAGCCTATAGCGACAACCAACGCTACATCTGTTATCTGCATCGCAATTTTTATCCAATTTGGAAATCCCTTAAAAATTAAAGGAATTGCTTCTTGGGCTACAATTATCGGGACAATATGTGTAACAAATTGCAAGACTTTATTTTTGACCAGTAAGTCGTCAACTTTTGTTTTACTCTTACGAATGACATTCGTCAAAACTAACAATAACACTTTCCTCAATAAAAAATCAATCACATATAAAATGATAATTATAGCAATCGACAATACAAGTGTAGTAATAATTGTTGTCGAATAACTCGAAAGTCCAAAGGTAGAAATCAATTCTAAAGTTGAGCGATACAAATCGCTTTGAATATTTTTGTCTAAAAGTTCCATTTGTCTAAAACTAACGGAACAAAAATAAGTTTATCCTTTTCATAAAAGATAACAACTGATAAATTACATTGAAAAATTATTCTGTTGTTAATTTATTTTGATTCAAAGCAAAGAAAAGTTTACATTTGTTAGATTAATCTAACTTATTTAAATTAATGTTTTCAAACCCTTTGATATTTGCCTTTAGTTTAACTTTTCTTGCGGGAATCAGCACCGGAATTGGTAGCATTTTATGTTTACTTTACAAAAAATTCAATCCAAAATTTTTAGGAATGATGCTCGGAATTTCTGCTGGCGTGATGCTTTACGTATCTTTTGTTGAAATTCTAACGAAAGCAAAACTATCATTATCTTCTGTCTTTGGAGAAAAATTGGGTTACACCTATACCTTATTAGGTTTTTTTACCGGAATAGTGATTATTATTTTAATTGATAAAATTTTACCTCATCAACATCCCGATGAAAAACAATCTGAAACTCATGATCAAAAACTTTTACGTTTAGGAATTTTTTCAGCTTTAGCTTTATCTATTCATAATTTTCCTGAAGGTCTGGCAACATTTTTATCTGCATTAGAAAATCCTACTTATGGAATTTCGATTGCATCAGCCATCGCGATTCATAACATTCCTGAAGGAATTGCTGTTGCCATACCAATTTACTACGCAACAAAAAACAGAAAAAAAGCTTTTTTATACTCATTCTTATCTGGGTTAACAGAACCTATTGGCGCATTAATTGGCTATTTTATTTTATTGCAGTTTTTCGATGAATCTATTTTTGGAGCAATTTTCGCAGGTGTAGCAGGAATGATGGTTTATATTTGTATTAACGAATTAATTCCTACAGCAAAGGAATATGCAGGAAAAAAATTATCTACTTACGGAATTGTATTTGGGATGTTTATCATGGCTGTCAGCTTGGTATTGTTTTTATAGGTCTATAAATAATTTAATCATCTACTTTTATAAAATGTTAAATATTTAATAATCAGATAACTTGTTTAATATTTTACATATATTTGTCAAACTTTTTACTAAAACCGACCAATCATGACCAAACCAATCCACTTTCTCCAAAATAAAGAGTAGTAAATTTTTAAACTTTTAAAATTTACAGTATCACACTATATTTCTATTTTAACATAGAGATAATACAATCTAATACCTATTCATTATGAAAAAGACCTTATTTTCTGCACTTTTATTAAGTGTTTCTGTGCTTTCTGTAGCACAGGTAGGAATCAATACAAATGATCCTAAAACTACCTTAGATGTCAATGGTAGCTTCGCTACAAGAGAATCTTCTGTTGCTATATCAGGTTCAACCGCAACGTTAGATATAAAAAATGCATTTTACAAAATCACAGGAGGTACCGCAAATTTTACAATTGTATTTTCTACTACTGCTCCAGTAGGAAGCAACATACAGAATGGACAACGTATTGTTATTTATAATGATACAAATTTTGAAGGTTCTTATAATTCATTTAAAATTCCTTCAAAAACAGCTCAAGAGTTCATTTATTCTGGCGGAGCCTGGTATTCTGTAAAAGCAGCAAGCAATACTCCTTCTCAATTAAAATGGTTTTATGCACCAAGTATGATATTGGATACCTCATATACTACTACTGCAAGAACATATAATATATATGAGAATTATAAAAAACAATTTACAAATACAGGAACTGAAACAAATGTAAATTATGGACCTACAGGAACAATTGCTACTATTCCTGTATATAGTTCTTCAGGAGATTTGGATTATGTTGTTACAGGATACGATAAATCAGTTTTTTATGATGTATCCATCAATTCAAGTGGAATATTAAGTTATAAAGTTAACGGTGCTGCTACAGACAAGACTTTTATGAATATTGTTTTTGTTCCTAAAAACTAAAATAATATGAAAAAAAACTTACTAACATTAACACTATTAACAGGAATCTGTTTGCAATTAAATGCACAAACTTTTCCTTATAGTAATTCACTTCAAACCAGTGGAAGTTATAATTTAATTAACGGAAGTACAGGTGTATCTGTAAATGCAACCGTTAACGGAACCCAAACAAAAGGAATATTATTAACTCCAGCAGAAAGAAGTAAATTTAATGGAATTGAATTAAACGGAATCAACTTTAATACAAATAGAGGATTTAACATTGATTTCGAATATTTCCAATGGGGGGGCAGCAACCAAGCTGATGGTATAGCATTAGTCCTTTTTGATGGCTCTACAACTACCCCTTCAATGGGATCCAGTGGTGCAGGATTAGGTTATACGTATTCTAAAGGAACAAATGGTAATAACAATACCTCTGGTTTTACCAATGGTTATTTAGCTTTCGGTTTTGACAGTTTTGGTAATTTCCATCGGGTAAGGAGAGAAACAAATGAATGGCGAAATGGA
This sequence comes from Empedobacter falsenii, assembly GCF_013488205.1. Classification (NCBI taxonomy): domain Bacteria; kingdom Pseudomonadati; phylum Bacteroidota; class Flavobacteriia; order Flavobacteriales; family Weeksellaceae; genus Empedobacter; species Empedobacter falsenii. Next base: position 3,435,651 of record NZ_CP040908.1, read on the forward strand.
TTGTATACCGTAAGTGGATCTAATGTATATGACGGTGTTAACCCACAGTCAGGCTCTTCAAATTTCACAGAATTATCCTACCAAGGTGACTCATCTAACAGGAACAAAGCAAGTTATTTTACAATTAGGGGAAGTGCCAATTCGCCTAAATGGATTCAGAATACGACAAATTCTGATAATTCAAGAGGTTATCCAGTATTGTATACAGTAAATACACAAGTTTCCAGTGATGGTACTGCAAATGGTGTTACAAACGGAGCTTCTTTAGCAGCTAATAATAATGGAGGGCATGGAACTAGAAAAATTTCTGGCTTTAATCCTTTTAATATTCGAAGCGGAGTATATACTGAAGATATTAAAAATACTGGTTATCGCAAAGCTCATTTACAGTTCAGAAAAGGTAAAAGAGAATATTATAATCCCGATAGAACAACCATCAATGAAGTTATCGAATCTTATTTTGTAGATGTTATTATAGAAACAAACACAGGTAGAAATACAATTGCAAAAAATGAACAATTCAGAATAAGTGCGAAAAACACAGCTAGTCATGCTATCAGAAATTATTATGATCCTAATTCTTATAATGCGACAACTACATCTGGATTTAGCTCACTTAATTTCAATGGGAAAGCGCCAACTACTTTAAAAATGGCTATTACCGGATCGACTGGTTTATATTACCAAAATCAATTGGTTCGAAATGTAAATATTGCATTACCCTATTCTCCAAATGCAATAAATGATGCATATAGTAATGTATGCAATAATTTTCCAACTATTATAGGTCATCCATTAATCAATGACACGGCCTATAACAATGATGAATACATTGAAAGATACGAAGGTACGCCTACAACATCTGTAGTAGACTTAAAAGAAATGACTCATACCGTTTCAACCCCAAGTATGGATCATATTGATACTTCATCATTTTCTTTTATGACAATGAATTCAAGTGGAAAATATGAAAAAGTAACACCTAACCAGTATTTATATACGATTCCAGGAGTTGGAACTTTCCAATATATTTACCAAGAGAACGGAATTAACCTTTCTCCACAAGATCCATATATTGTTTTCACTCCTATCTCTAACGGTGCTGCATTGAATAATACCTTTAATATGTATTATACTATAAAAAATAAACCAAAAACAGGTGTAAATGGTGGAGTATTGGGAGATGAAGAATACAGGTCTGCTGTAAGTACAATTACCATCACAACCAGTTCTTCAAATTGTGCAAAGCCGTATATTATTACAAATAAAAATGTCACCACTTCTTTATAAAACGACTAAAGCCTCTATTATAGAGGTTTTTTTATATCTGAAAAATAATTAACATCTGAAAAAATATTTATTTTTAAAGAAAGAGTCATCTTATTTAGTCAATCATTTTATAGAAATAAAATGATAATTTATAAAAAACAAAAAAACTTCCCGCAAAGAGAAGTAATTTTGAGAAATGATATAAATTAACACATGAGGATTTTGTTACAGCAAACTTACTTCAAGATTTTTTTGAACAGCTTAACTAAATATTATCTGATTGTTAAATCAAGATTAAATAGACAATTTATGAAAATAACAGTTTTACTTTTTTGTTTTACCCTAATTTTTGGGTGCTCGTCAATTTCAGATTCGCATAATTTAAATGACAACGTTGAAGATGGAACCTATTGTGCAAAAGTCCGCATAAAAACGAGAGAGAAAACCAAAATATACCAATTAACAATAACTGCTAAAAACAATCATCTTCAGGAGGTTAATTGGCCAAATGGAGGCTGGTTAGATCGATCTCATTACAAGCTCCCTGAATTTTATGAAAATGAAACTACTTTTATAGATGACAGAGGCAGAAAGTTTGATGTAAAAATTATACATAAAGGAAAGTGTAGATCATAAAAAAGCCCGAAACATTTGTTTCGGGCTTTAATCTAGTACTCGGAGTGGGAATCGAACCCACACTCCAAAGGAACACGAGTTTGAGTCGTGCGCGTCTACCAATTCCGCCATCCGAGCCTTTATGGACTGCAAATATAGTGTTACTTTATTTATTTTTCCAACTATTTTTTAAACTTTTTACAGATTAATTTCTAACATATCGTAAGCCAAATGTTTACCTTTTGGTAATCCTTTGTCTACTTCATCATGAAATCCTAAATGATGCGAAATATGTGTAAAATATGTACTCTTGGCTCCTATCAACTCTGAATAACGAATCGCTTCATCCAACAATATGTGTGAAAAATGCTCTTGCTCTACTCGTAATGCACTTATAATCAAAATTTCCACGCCTCGAAGTTTTTCAAGAGATTCAGCAGGAACCGTTTTTACATCTGTCAAATACGCTATTTTATCATCAATCAAATAACCTAAAATAGGCAATGAACCATGCATCACTTTTATGGGTTGAATGTTGAATCCGGCAACCGAAAATTGTTCCGTTTCAACTTCATTTTCAATCACCGTAGGCACTCCAGGGTATTTATGTTCAGCAAACATATATGGAAATCGATTATGTATTTCATCCAAAACTCGTTTCAAACCATAGACATTCATATCTTCTCCCGATTTGAAAACCAACGGACGAATATCATCCAATCCTAAAACATGATCATTATGCTCGTGTGTATACAGGATTCCATCTAACCTTTGCGCATTATAACGCAACATTTGTTGTCTAAAATCTGGTCCACTATCTATCGTAACAACCTTTCCATCTTTTTCTAACAACAAAGAAGAACGCAAACGTTTATCTTTTTGATTTGTTGACAAACACACTGGATGATCGCTACCAATAATCGGAATTCCTTGCGAAGTCCCAGTTCCTAAAAAATGTATTTTTATATTTGATTTAGCCATAATGATTTGGTAAATTTACCACAAACTATTTGAAATTAAAATATGGCATTAGAACAAGTTCTTACTCCTAAACAAAAAGCTTTAGAGATCAATTTGAATCCGAAAATATACGGTTCTTTTGCAGAAATTGGTGCTGGTCAAGAGACCGTTCGTTTTTTTTATCGCGCAGGTGCTGCTTCGGGTACTGTTGCAAAAGCGATGAGTGCTTATGACAAAGAAATGTCCGATTCGATATATGGTGTAGAAGAAAATCGTCGTTATGTGACACAAGCTCGCCTTAAAAAAATGCTGGATCATGAGATGGAATTGATGAAAGAGCGTCTAATACACGATCACTACAAAGAAAAAGCATTTTTTACGTATGCAAATACAGTGACAACAATTGATTATTCGAAGAAAAATGAAGGTCAAGGTTGGATTGGTTTACGTTTCAAATTGAATGCAGAAGAAGAAAAAGCAAACGAAATTATTTTTCACGTAAAATTCAAAGAAAATACAGCTCAATTGCAACAAGAAACTTTAGGTGTTTTGGGTGTTAATTTGATTTACGGTGCTTATTATTACTACGATAATCCTCGAAAATTAATCAAATCTTTGTACGATACATTGGATAAAGATCAGTTAGAAATTGACATGATTAACTTTCGTGGTCCACAATTCAAATATGTTGATAATCGTTTGATGTCGCTTCAATTGGTTAAAAATGGAATGACTGATGTTGCGGTTTTCAATCCACAAGGAAAAAATATTTTACCTGCCGATTTATTATACAAGAAAAATATCTTCGCTGTTCGTGGCTCTTTCCGTCCTTTTATGAATGTAAATATGGATATGTTCAAAGGTGGTTTAGAAATTTTCAAACAGGAAGATGATGTTCGAACAGATAATACCGAAATTTTATTTGAGATTACACTTTCTAACTTGATTGCTTCTGGTTTTGAAGGGGAATTGAATGAACGTGATTTCTTAGATCGCGCTGATATTATTGGTAGTTTAGGTTACAATGTTATCATTTCTAATTTTTCTGAATATTATAAATTGGTTGATTATTTCTCGAAATTCACCCGAAATCAAACCAAAGTTGGTTTAGCAATGGGTGTTAATAATTTGGTCGAAATTTTCAATGAGCAATACTATGCCGATTTACCAGGCGGAATTATGGAAGCTTTCGGAAAATTATTCAAGAAAAATGTAAAAGTTTATCTGTATCCATATTTAGACAAAGAAAAAGATATTTTGTTGACGTCGAAAAATCTACAAGTAAGTGATAGCGTGCACGAATTGTACAAATATTTCTTGTATAACGGAAGAGTTCAAGATATTTTGAATTACAACAGAGGTTATTTAGATTCTTATTCTCGCCGAATTTTAGAAAAAATCGCCAATGCCGAACAAGATTGGGAAAATGAATGCCCAGAAGGTGTTGCTGATATGATCAAAGATCGTGGAATGTTTGGCTACAAATTGAAATATATGTTGGAGTAAATTCTAGTATGTCAATCTGAACTCGTTTCAGATTCTCATCATAATCAATATGCGATGTTGAAATAAATTCAACATAAAAAACCACTTCTGCAGAAGTGGTTTTTTATTTTAATAACCTCATTATTTATTGATAAAATTTTTAAAATCATTAAATAAAAGCTGAAAAGTCTTTTCCAATTGAACATCTGAAGTAGTAGAAGCCGAAACTCCTTCATGTTTAAACTCTAAAATTGATCCTGATTCTTTCGCATAAATCTTTTCTAAATTTTGTAAATCATAAGCTTCAAGAATAATATGATACTCTCTTTTCACCTGATTATTATTCATTGAATTATCTTTTTTACCATTTTTATAAGCAGGCTTTAATAATGTTTTCAACAGTAATAAATAATCTTTATTTGTCTGTTCTTTTATTAAAATTAATTCATCTTCCGTCAATTGATATTTAAAATCATTTACATCAAAATCTATAAAATTTTGTTGAAGATATAATTGAGAACCAAAAAGAGATTTGAAATCATTATCAACCTTTTCATTAAATTTTACAGCATTAAATGGAAAATTATTTTTAACCAATAAAAAGGTTTTGTCAAGATGAACTAATTTCTTATCTGGATTTAATAATACATCTGTTAATGCATATTTTGGTGAGTAACAAGAATTAAAAAAGCATAAAATACAACCAAATAAAAATATTTTTCTCATACATAAATATTAGTGAATTTTAAAGATAACAAAAAAGCTCTGAGTTTCCTCAGAGCTTAAAAATCATTATATAAAAATTCTTTCGAATTAATCTTCAGCAAATAATTCTGCTTCGTCAGCTGGATTATCAATAGAAGGTTTTCCATCTACTGGCTCACCTTTGATTAATGCGACAATTTTAGCTTCAATTTCTTCTGCCAATTCAGGATTATCTTTCAATACTTCTTTTACAGCATCTCGACCTTGTCCTAATTTGCTATCGTTGTATGAATACCAAGAACCAGATTTGTTTACAATTCCTTTCTCAACACCCATATCCAAAATTTCTCCAACTTTAGAAATTCCTTCACCGTACATAATATCAAATTCTGCTTGACGGAATGGAGGTGCAACTTTATTTTTAACCACTTTTACTTTCGAATGATTTCCGATTACCTCATCTCCATTTTTGATTTGAGTAGAACGACGGATATCCAAACGTACAGATGCGTAGAATTTTAAGGCATTACCACCAGTTGTTGTTTCTGGATTACCGAACATTACCCCAATTTTTTCACGTAATTGATTAATAAAAATTGCTGTACATTTCGTTTTATTGATTGTTCCTGTCAATTTACGTAAAGCTTGCGACATCAAACGCGCTTGTAATCCCATACGAGAATCTCCCATTTCACCTTCAATCTCCGCTTTTGGAGTAAGAGCCGCAACAGAGTCAATTACGATAATATCTATCGCTCCCGAACGAATTAAGTTATCTGCAATTTCTAACGCTTGCTCACCATTATCTGGTTGAGAAATAATTAAGTTTTCTACATCGACACCTAATTTTGCAGCATAATAACGGTCAAAAGCATGTTCTGCATCAATAAAAGCAGCGATACCACCAGCTTTTTGGGCTTCAGCAATAGCATGTAAAGTCAATGTTGTTTTACCAGAAGATTCTGGTCCGTAGATTTCTATAACACGTCCGCGAGGATAACCTCCTACTCCTAACGCTAAATCTAATCCTAAAGATCCAGAAGGAATTACTTCTATTTTATCATCAACAGCCGAATCTCCCATACGCATTACAGTTCCTTTCCCGTAAGCTTTGTCCATCTTATCTAAGATCAGCTGTAACGCTTTCTTTTTATTGTCTAAATCGCTCATTATATTATTTTTTATTTTTCTAAAATTTGTTTTGCGTGTTCTTTTGTTTTCACTTTTTCGATTACATCTGTAATCACTCCTTTTTCATCAATGATGAAAGTTGTACGATGAATTCCATCAAATTCGCGTCCCATAAATTTCTTTGGTCCCCAAACCCCAAAAGCATTCAAAATTTCGTGATTTTCATCTGCAAGCAAAGGAAAAGGTAAATTATTTTTCTCTGCAAAATTCTTTTGTCTTTTCACAGAATCTGCACTTACTCCAACCAAATGATAACCTTGAGCTTTCAACGCATTTTCGTTATCGCGCAAATCACATGCTTCGGCTGTACAACCTGGTGTACTTGCTTTTGGATAAAAGAAAACGACTAATTTTTTTCCTGCAAAATCTTGGTATGAAACTTCGTTTCCATCTTGATCAATTCCTTTAAAATCTGGAACTTTATCTCCTATTTTTAACATCTTGATTTATCTTTAGAACTTCTCGTAAAAATAATGATTAAATCTTGAATCATAACTGATTTAACTAATTAATCTTTTATTTATACTACAAATGTAATGCTATACAACGCCAAAATAAGTCGCTTAAAAATTCTTCTTTATTTATTCCTATTTTATATATCTTTTTTGATAAATTGAGGTTCTGTTCCATCTCGATAAGCCATAAAATGTGGCGATAATACTTCAATTCCTGCTTCGTTTAGTTCTAAAACTAAAGCTTTTCTTAGATTAGAATAAATGACTTCTTGATTATGTGCATTTGTAATAAACGCATTTATTTGATAAGTGATATAAAAATCATCTAAACGTAATTGAAACACGAAAGGAGCTGGATCTTTCTTAATTTCAGGTATTTTTAACGCTGCTTTTTTAGCGACTTCATGAACTTTTTCAATTGGAATATTATAACCTAATGCGAATTCTGTATAAATAATTAAACCTTTATTCGAAGAATCTGTACTATAATTTGTTGTATGACTATTCATCACTGTAGAGTTCGGGACAGAAACTATCTCATTTTTAATGGTACGTATTCTGGTTACTAATAAATTTCTTTCTATGATTTCTCCTGTAACGTCACCAATCTTGACATAATCTCCATTAGAAAAAGCACGAGTATATGTTAACATCAAACCCGACATGATATTTCCTAATGCACCAGCCGAACCAAATGTCACTAAAATACCAACAAACACAGATACACCTTGAAAAATAGGAGATTTAGCTCCTGGTAAGTATGGAAAAATAACAATCATTATAAATATCAAAAGAAGTACTTTAAATATTTGATAGGTTGGTTTTGTCCATTCTTTATAAAATCCATTAATTGTCAATCTACCAGAATCCAATTCTTCAGAAATGAAATCTAAAAATTTAAAAATCAATCTAAATATTATAATAATAATTGTGATTGTTAATAGATTTGGTAAATAATCAATGACTGCTCTTGCTATTTTTTTAAGCGGTGTAAGCAGATTTTCTAGAAAAACAGCTGAATAACCTTGAGTAGAAGGAAAAAAATTGAATAAAATAGGAATTGCTAAATATATTAAAATCAAAATTATAAGCCAGCGGATTATTCCTACTAAAAACCACAAGTACTCTATTTGTTTATTTTCGTTAAAGAACTTAAACTTCTTTTTAGTAAATGGAGATAAAATATTTCTTTTATTTCTAAATAGTTTTAGTTTTAGCCAATATGTACCTTTATTTATTAAAAAAATTAAAAAACTTACAACAGAAATTAACAATATTGCATATAAAGTTCCTTTAGCCAAAGTTGGTAAACTAACATCTGAACGGTGTTTTTCTATAGAATCCGCTATTACATTAGCATACTTATCAGATAATTTATCTAAAGAAGTATTCTCCCATAAAGCATCTTGCAAACCAACACTTGCTATTATATCTTCATCAGAATAGATTAAATATTGATTTTCATCGCTTGATACTTTTATTGAGTCTTTGTTAAAATCATATGATTTTGCTAATTCTATAATTTTTTCTTCAATAGAACGAGCGCGTTCTTTCATTGTAAAACCTCCAACCCCTCTATATACAATAAACAACGTATCGTGAAAAGGTACAACTGGAACTCCTTTATTAATTAATCTTAAAGAATCAATTTTGTCTTTATATCGTTTTGTAACAATAGAATCCCTACTTTTTAGGAATTTCAACTCTTTTAATAGTGATTCCTTTTCTTTAGAAGTTATTTGTATTCCTGCAAATTTATTCTCTAATTCAATTCTTTTTATCGAATCCTCTTTACGTTGATTTGAAAATTCTACTAATCGTTTTTCTAATGACTTTTGCAAAGAATCTTGTCCTTTCGAAAAACAAAAAAAGAAGAATGAGAAAAGAACAATAAATATATTTTTTAACACTTTTGTTATATCTAAAAATCTTCGATAAATTTATGAACAAAAGTGTTAAAATTGATTCTTAGTTTTTAAATAAATTTGATTTTCTATTTTTACACAAAAAGTCTCAGAACTTATGATGTTAAAGAAAGAACGTATCCAATTTGTGATTGATGAATTGGAAAAATTATATCCAGTTCCACCAATTCCATTAGACCATCAAGATGCTTTTACATTATTGATCGCCGTTTTATTATCTGCCCAAACAACAGATAAAAAAGTGAATCAAGTAACACCCGAATTATTTGCGAAAGCTTCTAATGCAAAAGCAATGTCGTTATTAGAAGTAGATGAAATAAAATATTATATCCGTGAGATTGGTTTATCAAACACAAAAGCCAAAAATATCAAACGATTATCCGAAATTTTAATCGAAAAATACGATGGAGAAGTTCCCGAAGGTTTTGAAGAATTAGAAGAATTACCTGGCGTTGGACACAAAACTGCTTCGGTTGTGATGTCGCAATGGTTTGGTCATCCAGCTTTTCCTGTCGACACACATATTCATCGTTTGATGAAGTTATGGAAATTGACAAAAGGAAAAAATGTTGAGGAAACAGAAAAAGATGCAAAAAAAATATTTCCAAAAGAGTTGTGGAACAAATTACATATTCAAATCATTTATTATGGACGTGAATATTCTCCCGCACGCGCTTGGAGTTTAGATAAAGATTTTATTACTCGAAAAATGTTCGAATAAAAAAATACCTTCCAAAATGGAAGGTATTTTTCTTTATTATTTTACAATTTCAAAAACTTGCAAACGAAGCTTTATCGTATCAACTTTGCTCAACGTATCTTGCAAAACCAAATATTTTGGATCTAACTGCTTCACATAATAATTGTACGTTGTATCTTTTGTTTCCATTGTCAACAAACGTTTTGTTTTAGACGTATTATACACATACGTTCCTGTCGTTTGTTCTTGCACACAATTCCCTTTTTCGGTTTTATACATGTTAGAATTATAATTCTTAACATCCGAAAAATCTAATATAGATTGACGTTCACAAGCCAATAGTTTGTCTGTTGTCGTTATATTTCCTTTCGTTTCTCTAATTTCTTTCAATTGCCATTTTCCAGATCGCAATAATTGATCTTGCGATATTGCCAATGAATCGTCTTCTTTGCACGAAAAAATTGAAAGAAATAAAATTGATACTAAAAATAGGCTGAATATATTTTTCATTCGGTTCAATAATTATCTGGTAAAAATAAAGATTTTGAATGACGTAAAGTGAATATAAAAAATAAACCTGAAAACTTATTTTCCTTATTTATTGTTTACGTAAAATATCATAACTGATTGTGTTTGCTATTTTCTCGAATTCTTTATCTGAATCTACAATTTTTTTATCAATATATGTTTCAAAAGTTATCGTATTATCTTGATTAATTTTCACAATTCTATCTTCAAAAATATAATCATCAATGTAAAATTGAATTCTATTATCAACAATTCGCCACAATGTTAATCGAGGCTCACTAGGAAAACAATTGCCATTATTTCCTTCTACATAATTATAAATAGCATATCCATTATCCCAAATTGTATAATTTCTCATTAACCGACAATCATCAAATTCTTTAGACACTTTTTTGCCATTTTCATAAAAGCCAGATTCTTGTAATTTCCAAAAACCAATCACATTATCAGGTTTTAATTGTTGAGAAAAAATTTTTGAAGAGAATAAGATTAATAGAATTAAAATAATTTTTTTCATAAGATTGATTTACCTTGTAAAGGTATATTTTTATCTTATCAAATAAAAAGAATGAAAAAATTCATACTAGAAACTTCCGACAAATATCCAATTGCCGTAACCTCTTTTGGCGAAAACAATGCAACCAAAAAAATCATTGTCATTTCGTCTGCAATTGGTGTTAAACAAACTTTTTATGCTAAATACGCAACGTATTTAGCTAATAAGGGATATTTGGTTTTCACGTATGATTATCGCGGAATCGGCGACTCTAAACCAAAAAAATTAAAAGATTTTGAAGCGCATTTTACAGATTGGGCAGATAAAGATTTTCTAGGTTTGACACAATATATCGAAGAATTTTATCCCTATCACGAAAAGTTTTTAATTGGTCATAGTATCGGTGGAATTATGATTGGTTTGACACGCGCTTACAAAGTTTATGATAAAATTGTAACGATTGGTTCTCAATATGGTTATATCAAAAATTTTCATCAAAAAGATAAACCAAAAGTAAATTTCTTTTTTCGTATTGCAATTCCTATTTTATCTGCTTTTTACGGATTTTTTCCTTCTCAAAAGGTTGGAATGGGTGAACCAATTCCAATTGGAATTGCGAAAGATTGGCGAAAGTTAATTCTGAATGAAACTTCGATTTTAGGTTATGCAGATGAAACGCATAATTTGTATGATGAAATTACAAAACCTGTTTTAATCATTAGTTTGGATGATGATTTTATGGCAACGCCAAAATCTGTAGATTTATTTGCACAATTAGTTTTGAAGAATGCGAAGAAAAAACGTTTGAATATCATTCCTAAAGAATATGGATTGGATGAAATTGGACATTTAGATTTCTTTCGAGAAAAAAATAAAAATGAAATTTGGCATATTCCTCTTGATTATATTGAAGAATAAAAAAGCTCGAGAAGTATCTCGAGCTTTTAACTTTTTATAAACGAATTCCAACTCCGCCCAAAACATTAATTCCGGCTTGAGGGAAATAATATCCACCTTCGTAATAATAACCATTCGATTCGTATTTAACATCAAATAAATTATTAATCAAAAACGAAAATTCAAGGTTTTTAATTCCTTTTACTTTTGGCGAATATCGAATCAAAAGATCCGAAACTAAATAACTATCTAATTTTCCATCTGCTGGTTCTGTATTTGATAAATATTGTTCACCAACATATTTATTCGTCAAATTAATCAATACATTTTTGAAAGGAACAGCTTCAAAACCGAAAGCAGAAATCACATCTGGCGAAAGCGCAATTTTTGTCTTTCCGTACTCTTTCACAGAAGAACTTCCGTCAACATTCCAAACTTCCTCTTTGTAATTATCATGTTTGTTTTCGCTAAACGTAATATTTCCAAAAACATTCAAACGATTCGGAATAATCTTATAGTTTGCATCAAATTCGACTCCTCGTCTATAACTTTTTCCTGAATTTTCGCGAATCGGCGTTCCTACATCATTCAATTTCCCAGTTGGGACCAATTGATTTTTGTACGCCATATAATATACATTTACGCTCAATGATAACTGTCCTGACTTTTTATAACCCAATTCATAATCTTGTAAAAATTCAGCCGTCGGACGCTTGCCATTATTCTCATAATCTACACGAAGTGGCTCACGATGCGAAATTCCATAAGAAGCATACATCACATTTGAAGAATTAATTTTAAAATTTAACCCAGCTTTTGGATTCACAAAATTGAATTTATCCGAAAATGGTCTAAAATCTTCGTCATAATTTTCTCCATTTGGCAAATACTTCGCATCATAATCAACATAACGATATTGCAAATCACCAAACAATTCAAACTTATTCAATTGATACAATACTTTCGCATATGCAGCCAATTGTTTTTTTACAGAACGATTGTTGTAATATTTGAAATCCTTATCCTTAAAATCTGTTCCTTTTACCCATAAGACATTTCCATAATGATCGCCATCATATTCGTTTGCAGATAATCCGAAAAACACTTTGAAATTGTTTAATTTTTGATTTTCAACTTCAAGATTAAAACCATAAAAATCATTATCAAGATATTCTCGATTGATTAAATTTCTTTTATCTGAAGTTAAATAATCCAATTTATAGCGTTTCAAACCGCGATTATTTTTATAGCTCTCGTAATAACCTTTACCTTTTGTATAATGAACTGTTAAATTTGATTTCCAATTATTCCCAAAATCTTGTAACCACGAAAGAAAATAATGATTTTGACGATAATTATCAGTGTGATTTTTATAAAAACCTTCAACTTTTCCATTTTCGTCTAAAATCTCTCCTTCAGAATTATATGTTCTATCATTTTTCAAAGTTTCGGCATCTACACCACTCCATGCTTGATACGTTTGTTCTTTTCCAAACATATTCTGAAATCTAAACTTTGTTTTTTCATTCAATTCATATAGAGCTGTAAAATCATAAGAGATTAAATCTGACCAAGATCTGTCTACATATCCATCCGAATTTATCTTAGAAAAACGTCCATCAATACTCAATTTATTGTTTAGTATTTTTCCCGTACCAGCCTGAACTGTATATTTTTGCGTTTTATAATTTCCGAAAGAAACATTTGTTTCTGCAAAAGGAACGGTAGACGGATTTTGAGATTCGATGTTAACACTTGCTCCAAAAGAAGCCATTCCATTTGATGAAGTTCCAACTCCTCTCTGAATCATCATAGAACTTGTTGACGAAGCCAAATCTGGCATATTCACCCAAAAAACACCTTGAGATTCAGGATTATTAAGCGGAATTCCATTTAATGTAACGTTGATAGATTGTTCATTAAGTCCACGAATTTTGATAGACGAATAACCAATTCCCGTTCCTGTATCGGAAGTTATAGAAACAGACGTAGCAGAATTTAACAAAGTTGGAACATCTTGCCCCAAATTCTTCTTTTGTAACATTTTATCAGTTACCTTTTCAACTGTAATCGGAAGTTTTTCGACAATTGAAACTTCTCCTAATTGAATTTCTTCTTTTTGAATAGAATCTTTTTCTTGTGCATAAAGAATAGATGCACCAAATAATGACAATAAAAAAATCGACCTTTTCATAATTAATTTTAAAAAATATTATGAAAGGAGCCATCTTACACTTTTATAATTTACGCGCGAATGTAATTTGGTGAAGTACCAGTTCCCTTAGCAGCATTACCTGCCCAGGTTCTTTGGGTATAATCTCAGCCTCTTGTAAAGAAGCACCCCTTTCGATTGAATTTCAAAGGTAATCTTTTTTTTGAAATTTAAAAATTTCTTCATTTTTGATTATCTTTAGAAACTTTCGGGCATAAAAAAACCTTCTGGTTGGTATGCCGAAGGTTTTTTTGGGTTTAGTAATAGAAGATAGATTGATTGACTTTTAATAAAAATCAACTGGTCTAGTTGGTATGAATTAGATTTATTGGTTATTAAATCTGAAGCAAAGAAACAGTAGAAATTAGTTTTCACAAAAAAATCGACGCCTCATAATGTCTACAGACAAAAAAAAGCGTCTACGAATTGTCTACAAACTATTTTATTGTATCTTTACTCATTAATTTTAAACTCTTTACCTAAAACCAAAACTGCAAATTTATGAATCATAAACTGCAAATTTTAAAACCTTTTTTATCCTTTTTTATCCTTTTCATTGGAATTTTTCCCGTTTTTGCTCAAAATGATATTCAAAAAAGCATTAATAACATTGAAAAAAACACTATTGATGGAAAATTTAATGATGCTGAAGAAGAATTAAATATTTTACTAAAACGAAATAATGATAATCAACTAAATAAAGTAATTATCTATATAAACTTTGTTAATCTTTATGCAAATAAAGATGATTACGACAATGCTTTAAAATATGCTAATTTAGCTAAAGAAATAGCTGATAAAACAGTTGATAAGTTAGATGACTCATATACATCTTATGCTTTTGCAAAATTGTATTTATTGAATAGTATGTATGATAAAACAATCTATTATTCGAATAATGCTTTAAAATCACTTACAAATTATCCTAACGAAAACATATTACGATCAAAGATCTATCTTTTGATGTCTATGACTCATTCTAGGACAGGCGTCTTCTCTGAAGAATATAATAATTATATTACTAAAGCACTTTTTTATGCAAGAAAAAGTAAATCTCTTTTAGAATTATTATCTGCTTATTCAGCAACTACATTAATGTATTATCATAAATATCAGAAAAGTAATAACCCTAAGGATTTAGAGAAAATTTTTCAGAATGCTGAAATAAATTTAAGTTACATTAATGAAAATAATATTGATATAGTTCCTATTAAAGCCGCTTCTATTACCTATAATAATTTAGCTTCTTTAATAAACACATACCCTTATAGAAATTTAGACAAAAATGAGCGGTATAATTTAGCCGAAAAATATGTTAAAATAGCTTTAGATTATTCAAGTAAAATTAATAATCCTGATTTAAAATCTACTTGTTATTCAACATATGCTGAAATCAGTGAAAATAATGGAAACAATAAACAAGCTGAAGAATATTATTTGAAAGCTTATGAAATTGTCAAATCTGTACGTAATTTAAGAGACATCAGTACAATTAATACAATTGTAAAACTAATTTCAAATTTTTATGAAAAAAATAATGAACCTACAAAAGCTCTAAAATTCAATAAAGAATCATTGATTTATACACAAAAAGCGTATGAAAAAGCGTATGAAAATAAACGTAATGTACTAGAGGCTTTTTATAATTTTGAGCGCAAAAATGAAGAAATTAAACAACTAAAAGAAAAAAATCAAATCTTTTCAAAACAACGCATTTTGTATTTATCTCTTATTGGTATTTCAATAATTGGAATTGTGCTAATGGTTTATATGTTCATTTACAAACAAAAATTAAACAAACAAAAAACCAATTTATTAGAAGCTGAAAAACAAGAAACAGCTTTAACTTTAAAATTAGAGTTGGAAGAAAAAGCTCGTTTAACAGCTGAACGAAAATTACTTGATATACAACAAGAACAATTACAAAAGAAAGCATTAGCAACATCATTGCAATTAAATCATAAAAATTCTTTCATCAGTGAATTAAAAGAAAAAATAAAAGATGATCAAAATTTCAATATCAATAAAGTTTTAAAAGACGAACGTCTTACTGATAATAATTTCAATGGATTACAAACCATTGTACAAGATATTCATCCTAATTTTTTCAAGAAAATGAACGAAATATCTAAAAATAAACTCTCTGCTCAAGATTTAAATTATGCAGCTTACATCTATTTAAATATGGATAATCAACAAATTTCTAACTTATTGAAAGTTGAGAACAAGACCGTTCGTATGACAAAATATCGTTTAAAACAAAAGATTGGTTTATCAAAAGATGTTGATTTGCAAAAATTTATTCAATCCTTAGAATTATAATAAAAAGTTGATCATTTAGAAAAAATGAAGAGAAAGATATGGATATTATTCCTTGTATTACTTACTCAATATACCAAGGCACAAAGTGATTTTAACAAAGATCAACAATTGGTTTACACCTATTTGTATAGCAAAGATTATGAAAATGCAAAATCAATTATTGATAATAATTTATTAAAAAGCGATGATATACATAATAAGATTATAGGTTATGTATTGCTTGCAGATTATTATAGAAGTATAAAAAAAGAAGTTGAAAGTATTGAAGCTTTAGAAAAAGCTAAAGCATTAGCTAGGAAAAACAAAAATAAGGTGGATATTGCCTTTGTTGAATATGGTTATGCTCAATATTATGATAAAATTAATCAACAAGAATTATTTTTAAAATCCATTAATAAAAGTATTAATGAAATGAGTAAACATAAAAATGAAAATTTTATACTTACTCAAATGTATTTCCTTAGGTTTAGTAATAAACTACGTAAATCACTAGAATCTGGATTTAGATCTGACGTTATTAATGCAAACAAGCATGCTTTATTAGGAAAAAATAATCTTCAAATTAATTTTACATTTAATAATCTGGGATACTATTATCAGAAACAATTTGAAGATACTAATAACAAAAAGTTTCTAGATTCTTCTGTTACCAGCTATAATAACGCTTACAAATATGCATTATTAATAAAGGAAGAAAGTGTAAGAAATCGTTGTTTGGTTGTACATTATCTTAATAAAAGTAGTAGTATAATTAAAACTTCTAAAGAATATCCTCATGAAGAGAGTTTAAAATACTCGATGCAAGCGCTGAACATTGGTAAAAACTCTCCAAATTGTAGTGATATAGTTGCTTTAATTTACATAAATATTGGAGATAGTTATTTTAAAAGAGAGGAATTTGAAACTGCAAAAAACTACTTTCTAAAAGCAGAAAAATTAGCAATGAATGATAACAAAATTTTTCCTGCTCATAAAATCATCATTCTTAATAATTTATCAATCACATATGAACATCTAGATCAATTAGATAAAGCCTTAGAATACGAACGAAAAGTAAAAGAATTTATTCAGCAAAATGATCAAGAACAATTTGATAACAATACAAAGTCTTTAGAAATTTTTTATAATACTGAGCAAAAAAATCAGCAAATAAAACAATTAGAAGAAAAGAATCAAATTTATTCTAAACAGAAATTTCTTTATATAGGTATTATTTTGCTTGCGATTGCTGGTGTGATTTTCTTAATGTATATGTTGTATTATAAGCTAAAATCAAACAAACAGAAAACAGATTTACTAAAAGCCGAACGATACGAAGCCGAACTAAATTTAGAACTTGAAAAACAAGAAAAGGCTCGTATTAAAGCCGAACAAGAGTTACTAGCTTTACAACAAGAACAATTGAACAAGCAAGCTTTAGCAACTTCTTTGCAATTAAAACAGAAGAATTCTTTCTTGAATGAACTGAAAGAAAAAATAAAAGACAAAGAAGCCTTAAATCTTGATCGAATCTTGAAAGACGAGCGTCTAATGGATGATGATTTTAATGAAATACAAAATATTATAAAAGAAGTTCATCCAAACTTTTTCAATAAACTAAGCGAAGTTTCTAAAAGTAAATTAACTAATCAAGACATGAAATATGCCGCATATTTGTATCTAAATATGGATAATGTACAAATCGCAAATGTGATGAAAGTAGAAACGAAAACGGTACGTATGGCAAAATATCGTTTAAAACAGAAAATTGGTTTAGAAAAAGAAGCTGATTTACAAACATTTATTCAAAGTTTATTTTCATAAAAAAAATCTGTAGACACTTGTCTACAGATTTTTTGTTCTTATTCTATCTTAAGTTCTGCAACAATCGGAAAATGATCCGATTTTATATCATCTCCACGATAAAAATTGGTAACTTTTATGTTCTTTGAAACCCAACATTGGTCAATATTTGTGCGGAAAATTGGGATGAAAGCATTCCAAGAATTATTCAATCCAAAACCAGAACGAGCATCTTTCATTTTATCTGATTGCACCAATTTGAAATTCGGTGAATAAACCGTAGAATTCAAATCTCCAACTAAAATGATATTTTCATTCGATAAAGCATCAATTTCCTGCTTCATCAATTCGTATTGTTTATTTCGTCTTTCAAAACGAGCCTGATTTGGTAAAGGCGGAACAGGATGCGTTGCCAAAATGCTTAATGGTTTAGCGTCTACAATAATTTCCGCTAAAATAGACGGATGCATCTCATCAATATAATTTTTTGTAGACACTTTTGTAAACGGTATTTTAGAATAAATCGCAATTCCAAAATTGTTATTTCTTACCTCTTCTTTATAATATGGATATTCTTTTCGGATAAACTCTACATGTTTTTGCCAAGCTGGCGTTAATTCTTGTAAAACAAGTACATCACTTTTTTCTTTAGCCAAATAATCTTTTAGATGTTGAAATTCTTCATTCTGAGAAAAAATATTAATTGAAGTAATTTTAAAATTCGATTTTTCTCCTTTTGCATTATCTCCAAAATAAAAATTCCCAAGATTCTTGTACGTAATAATTGGAATTGCAACCAAAGGAATCAACCAAAAAATATTCTTTTTCTCCTCTTTTCTGATAGCATAATTATGAATCAAACACAAGAAAAAAGCAATAATCAGCGCATAAATAGAGTAATGCGACAACATATCAAACACAAAATATTGATAAAAACTCTTGCTCGTTAAATAAATTCCAGCAAATACAAAAAATAAAATTCTACTCCATTTTGTTAACATCTCGTCAATACTTTTTTAATTCTCGTAAAAATAGAAATTATATTATTCATTAACTTCGCAATATGATAAAAATCGGAATTTTAGGAGGAGGACAATTGGGATACATGTTTTTGCAAAATGCATTGCAATATCCTTGCGAGATTAGTATTTTAGATCCAGCTGCTGATGCACCTTGCGCACTACATGCACATCATTTTGTACAAGGCGATTTCAAAGATTATGAAACGGTTGTTGCATTTGGAAAAGATTTAGATGCTATCGGAATTGAAATTGAACACGTAAATGTTGAAGCGTTGCGTTATCTAAAATCAATTGGAAAACGCGTTGTTCCAGATCCTGAAGCTTTAGCTATTATTCAAGACAAAGGAATTCAAAAAGAATTTTATGTCAATAATAATATTCCGACTGCGCCTTATTTTGGATTAGATAATTGGGAAGATTTAAAATCGAAACAAGACATCAATTATCCGATTTTTCAAAAATCTCGAAAAGATGGTTATGATGGAAAAGGTGTTCAATTCCTAAAATCTGAAGCTGATTTAGACAAAATGCTACAAGCTCCTTCAATTTTCGAAACGCCAGCTGATTTAGATCGCGAAATCGCGGTTGTTACCGTTGCCGATCATTTAGGAAATATTGTCACTTATCCAACCGTAGAATTTGTCATCAACGAAGAATATAATTTGTTAGATTATTTATTGATGCCTTCTACACTTCCGAAAGAAATCACTGATCGTGCTGAACAAATTGCGCGTGATGTGGTAAAAGCATTGAAATCTCCAGGAGTTTTCGCAGTCGAATTATTCTTGAATAAAGATCAATCGATTTGGGTAAACGAAACCGCTTCTCGCGTTCACAATTCTGGACATTCAACAATAGAAGCAGCTTATTCATCACAATTCGATCAAATGTTAAGAACCTTAATGCAATTGCCTCTTGGTTCTACAAAATTGTTTACAACTTCTGCAATGGTCAATTTGATTGGCGCTGAAGGACAAACTGGACAAGCCGAAATCGAAAATATTGAAGAATTATTGACGATTCCAGGAACATTTTTACATTGGTATGCAAAAACTATCACAAAACCAGGTCGAAAAATGGGACACGTTACCTTAGTGAACGATGATTTAGAACAATTAAAACAAAACATAAAACAAGTAAATGCAACGGTGAAAGTCGTGGCAAAAAAGTAACAACTATGGTAGGAATTATAATGGGAAGTGATAGCGATTTGCCTATCATGAAACAAGCTGCTGATCTATTAACAGAACTAAATATCCCTTTCGAATTAACAATTGTTTCAGCGCATCGTACGCCACAACGTATGTTTGATTATGCGAAAACGGCACACGAACGTGGAATAAATGTCATTATAGCTGGAGCTGGTGGTGCTGCGCATTTACCAGGAATGGTTGCATCTATTACGCCGCTTCCTGTGGTTGGTGTTCCAATTAAATCGTCAAATTCTATTGATGCTTGGGATTCGATTTTATCTATTTTGCAAATGCCAAATGGAATTCCAGTTGCAACAGTTGCTGTAAATGCGGCGAAGAATGCAGGAATTTTGGCAGCGCGTATTTTAGGAGCGACTAATCCAACTTTGCAAGAAAGATTAATCCAATATCAAGAAGATTTACAAAAAGCTGTAGAGGCGAAAATAGAGCTTGTAAAAAGCGAATATCCGAATGGGTTTGATAGGTAAGATAATCTATTAGTATGGAAGAAAATAATTTTTGGATATATTCAACTTATTTTAATGAATTTATCAAACTCCTTAAACAAGAATTTAGTTTTCAAAAGGATTTAGATTTAATCAAATATAATCTTTTTCAAACTAATTTTGATAAAGATATATGGTTTGAATTATCCGAAGCAGATTCTTATCATAAAATTGAAATTTCTAAAGACAATGATGATCGTGATATTATTTTCTTCAAAATCATAACAACTAAAGATAAAATGGATTCCATTCAATCTTTTTTATCAGAAATTGAAAAAGAATAAATAATCAATCTCCATAAACCAAAAACTTCCAAACTTTACAGCTTGGGAGTTTTTTATTATAAGAAATTTTTTAAATCTTAACGTAAAGCTCTATCGCGGTTATCAACCACATCAGCAGCTTGAATCAATGATTGTAACAATGTTTGTTGGAAACGTCCTTGTAATTGACGATTTTATTATTTATTTCTCTTTACCTGATAATACTCAAAATACATACCTCCCTTTTTAAATTTTCCATTTGGTTTCTGTTCGATTAGAATTGTATTTTTATTTAACATCAAATATTTTTGATTTCTTATCATTGCATTCTCATAAATATTTTGATAAACATTTAAAACAAAACTATTCGAATTGGGATTATTAATTATATATTCTTCAGTTTTCTTTAATTCATAACTTCCAATATAAATCTTATGAATTAAACTATCTTTTTTATCAAATTCAAAAATTCGTTTATCTGTTATTAATTCTTTAGGTATATATCCAGCAAAAGCACATGTAGTTGTTGGACGATTAGAAATTCTTAGTCTATTCTTTTTATCATTATTATTAATTGCTAAATCTAACTTTTCTATTTGTAATGTATCAATAGATAAAATTTCATCATTTTTATTATATTTTGTTCTGATAAGATTAAATTTAAAATACACTTTACCTTTTTCGTCAATCTCATCTTCTATAAAATCATAATGTCCATAACTTTTTTCAGCTAAATCTTGATTTAGTATAATTGTATCTCCTCTTGAAATCCATTTTCCAGATTCAGTATATTTATCTTGAAGAATATTTCCAATCGGATCTTGAAAATACTTACTTGTATAGTTGAATGTATTATCATCATTAAATTTAATTTTGAACTGATTATTTTCAAACTCTCCTACAGGATTCTTATTTTGTCCAAAACCTATCAAACAAATGATAAAAAAAGTTAGTCTTATTATTATTTTCATAAATCAAATTTATCCTTAAATATAAAACAAAAACCGCCCGAAGAATTCTTCGAGCGGTTTTTTTATTTATTATAAGAAATTTTTTAAATCTTAACGTAAAGCCCTATCGCGGTTATCAACCACATCAGCAGCTTGAATCAATGATTGTAACAATGTTTGTTGGAAACGTCCTCGTAATTGACGGTTTAAATTATCCAAAATCATTGAACCTTTTTGATTCTTTTGAATTTGTTGAGTTGAAGGAATTACGTAGAAAATACCTGCATTACCAATAATTGCTTTAGAAGATTGATTTGGTTTTACACCAAACGCAGCTCCTACAACTTTAGGCTCTAAACCAATTCCAGTTAAATTAGAATTAGAGAAGTTAACCGTAGCATTTCCTTTTTTCGCTCCAAATTTAGATGCAAAAGCATTCAATCCACCGTTTGCAACTTGCTCGTCTACTAATTTACCAACTTTTTCGTGCATCAAAACTGGCTCTACATATTGACGAACAACACTTGGATGCGCCAAACCTTTGTCAAATTTTTCAACTAAATGAACAACGATATAATCTCCTGTAGAAGATGTAAACAAGTTTGTTGCTCCTTTTTCTGTTTTCTTGTCAAAAGCCCATTTTAAGATATCTCCATCCTGATCGTTTGGAATATCTTGACCAATCGCAGCATAACGCTCGATTCCTTCAGTTGTATTATTTAAATAACCACCTTTTTTCGCGATATTTTTGAAATCATTCAATGATTTTTTCTCAACATTCTGAACATATGTTCTTGCATTTGTAAATGCTTTTTCTGTTGTCGCTTTAGAAGGCTCGATTGTTTTTACAATATTCGCAACTTGATAAGCTGTTTTGTTTTTCGCTTCATCAACTTTGATGATATGGAACCCAAATTGAGATTCAACCAAATCAACTGTTCCAACTGGTTTAGAGAAAATAAATCCGTTATAAGTTTGGTCTAATTGATTGTTTTTTCCAACCCAACCAATGCTTCCTTTTTGTACAGCAGATGATTTATCATCCGATTTTGTTGAAGCAACTTCTCCAAAAGAAGCTGGATTTGCTTTTACTTCAGCTAAAATTTGTTCAGCTAATTTTTTTGCTTCGTCTTTTGTACGTTTTACTCCGTTTCCAGCAGCGCTTCCTGTGTAAGAAACTAAGATATGACTAGATTTTACAGAATCTTTTACTTCTTTCGATTTCGAAAGCTTGTATAATTGGTATGTATTTCCAATTTTGAAAGGTCCACCAATTTGTCCAACTGTTGCAGTTTTCAAGAAGTTTGTTGCTTCTGGCCCTAATTGAGCTTGTTCTAATTCTGCTTTTGTAAAATAATTTGGAATAAATGGTTTCTCAGAATTTTGAGTAACATAAACCGAATCACTTTTTGCAGAACCAAACGCCGCAATTGTATCTGTAACATTGTTCACTTCGTCATGAACAATTTGAGTTGATAAATATTTTTTGATATTTGCTAAAGCAACAGCGTCATCAGCAGTCGAAGCTCCAGCAGGGAAATAAGTATAACTTAATTTTACTAGACCTTCTGCTTTGAACAATTTTGGATATTTCGCTTCGTAAGCAGAAATTTCTTCGTCTGTTACTTTTACATTTAATTTTTTAGCCAAAGTTGCGTAATCTACAAATGCATACTGAATATTTGCATTCGAAATATTGTATCCTTGTTGAATATCCGCTTCTTTACCTGTAACCGCTGTACCAGCCATTACATAACCAAAATATTTTTGAGATAAAATCTGTAATTTTATTTGTTCAGCAGTTTGCAACCAACCTCTATATTGTTGTTGCGCCTCTGGACTTGATGCCGCATTTGCTTCTAATTGCGCAATCTGTTGTTGTGCTTCTGCACCAGACGCCATTCCGAAGTTTTGAGCTGTATAGCTCCAAAATTCATCATCAGAAACTTTTAAACCTAATTTTTCAGCATGTTGTTTCAACACTTTCTGACTAACTAAGCTGTTCCAAGTTTGTTGAGCAATTTGATTTGGAGTTGCAGTTTGACCTTGATTTTCGTACATCTTTTGTGTTTGATCGTACGCACTCTGATATTCTGCAATACCAATAGGTTCTCCGTTCACTGTACCAACTACAGACGGATCTCCAGTAAATAATTGTTTTATTTTTGAATTCTCTCCGAATAAATCTCCTGCAACGAAAGCTAACATTGCAACTCCGATTACCACGAAGATCAGCCAAGTTTTTTTACGAATTTCTCCTAAAACTGCCATTGTTTTATTTTAATGTTATTTCTATAATAGGTGGCGAAAATACGACAATACATTGAATAATAAAATAGAAGAAGCGACAAGTATGCGCTTTTTTGTTAATTTTTTTAACGCTCTTTAGAATTTTTGATTATCATCAACATACTTAAATCCTTGATTATTGAATAAAGTATAGGTTTCTAAATCGTCAGTAGCTTGCAAACCGTTTTTCGCTGTTAACGAATCGCCTTCCTTGCTAATTAAGTAAACTTCTTTCGATGTATAAACTGTTTTATTTTTTTTATTCCAAAATAATTGTTCGCTTTTCAACGAATCACCTTTCTCATTTACGATAATTACGTTTCCTCTACCTTCGTACAATCCCGTTACATCACTCAACTTTGCCCAATCTGCTTGAAAATAACCTGGTTTTACGCTTCCTTTTTGATAAAAATCAAGGTTTAAACCTTTTCTAAAAATCGTGTAAGGAGAATCTACCGTTGTATATTCTTCGATTAGTGGCGAACGCAAATTACCAGAAATTCTTCCCGAATCTTTGTTAATAATATTTGCATTGATAAGTGTGCGTGTTGGGAATTCTACCTTCTTTTTACTGATAGGAGGAAGTTCTTTTTTACAAGAAAAAAGCAAAACGAAAACGCTAATCAGACCAAATACAAGAGTTGGTTTAATTAAAACTTTTTCGTTTGCTTTTTTATACAATTTTTGTTTGTCCAAAATTAGTCAATAACTCTTTTTCTAAACCAAATATCGTTAATATCAAATCCAACTTTAACTCCGAAATAATTTTCTTTAATTAAGTTGTTTGCTGTTTTTCCTTTTTGTCCGTACTCTAACGAAATATTCATCATAGAACCATCATTTTGTTTTCCGATTGGAAATCCAAAACCTAAAGTTGCTCCATAAGCGTCAATATCTGTTCCGTGAATAGAGTATTGAGCTGATTGATAATACATACCAGCACGGTACGTTACACGATTAAAATAACTTTTGTAACTGTTATAATCTGGAATCCAATATCCTCCAACAGCAAAACGTACATTATTTTTGTAATCTACCGCAGAAGACATTGTTGTGTTTTGACCTTCTAATGGTTGAGAGAAATCTTTCCAATTATTATATTTTGCTTCTATAGCTAACGACCACGTATTATCTTTAGAATAAGATGCTCCTAAAGTAAATTGTTGTGGAATCTTAGTTTTTCCATTATCAATTCTAATAATAGAAATTGTGTCTACAGAAGATTGTGTAGTTCCAATATATGTATAAGAAGTTGTAAGATCTGTAACATCAGTTCTTAACTTAGTTCCTAATGTATAAGTAGCTCCAATGTTTAAATTGTTATTTTTTCCAATTTTCTTTGTATACATAGATCCTAAAGTAAATTGAGCACCACGATAGTTCGATTTATCGCTGTAATCTACAGCTAAACTTGCTCCATCTACAGCTAAAATTTCGTTACGTTGCAACTCTCCGAAAAGATAATTAACACGCAAACCTAAAGAAAATTCTTTTGAAAGATTTCTTGAATAAAAAGCATGAAGACTATTTAACCCTCCATCACCTTTCATTTGTACAGTTTGTTTGATATTATTTTTCTCAGAAGTATTCAAAATATCATATCCCAACGCTGTGTAAGGTTGAAAACCAACTCCAAAACTTCCTTTTTCACCAACTGGAAAAGCCAATGAGATATTAGAAACATTGAAACGACCAGCGTTTTCCTTATCTGTTCCAGATTTGAAATTATAATTAGTTCCACTTCCACTTGCATTGAAAGTTGTCATACGCAAGTTTCGGTTTGCTGCCGGATTCGAGAAGTTCGCACTTTGTCCAAAAGGATTCGTAGGAACCGTTGAGATACCGCCCATACCAGCTTGTTCAGTATTATTATCAAACAATTGCTCCCCTACTCCGTATGCCGAATAAGGTGAAACTGATATTGACTGAGCTTTTATTGTTACCACGCTAAATAGTGATAAACTACAAATAATCCACTTCATTATGAATGTATAATAGAATTCTAAGACGCAAATATGATGATTTGTTGCGAATTGTAAAAATTAGATTGCAAAAATGAGTTGTTAAATCTCTATTAAAATATTAAAACCGCTCTTTTTTTGCAAAGATAAAAATATTTTAAAATTTATTTCTCGGTAAATGAACAAGATAGCTTTTTCATCTAAAAAATATTTTAAATAATGTTTGGTAGAACGGATTTTCGCTCTATATTTGCATCACAATTAAGGCGGTGCCTTAGCTCAGTTGGTAGAGCAAAGGACTGAAAATCCTTGTGTCCCTGGTTCGATTCCTGGAGGCACCACTGCTTAAAACCTCAATCAAATGATTGAGGTTTTTTTTGTTTTAATATTTAAATGTTAATAATATCTTAAAAAAATATTTTTAACTAAAAAATCCGCTTAATAAGCGGATTTTTTAATTATATAAAGTTAAGATTTATTCAAAATTCTGCATATTTACCAAATTAGCGTAAACGCCTTTTTTCTCGATAAGTGAATGATGATTTCCTTGTTCAATAATTTTACCTGCTTCCATTACTACAATTTTATCCGCATTCTGAATTGTTGATAAACGGTGCGCAATAACCAAAGAAGTACGATTTTGCATCATATTATTCAAAGCAACTTGTACCAATTTTTCAGATTTCGTATCCAAAGCAGAAGTTGCTTCATCCAAAACCATAATCGGTGGATTTTTATAAACCGCACGCGCAATACTTAAACGTTGTTTTTGTCCACCAGAAAGCTTGCTACCTCCCTCTCCTACTGACTCTTGATATTTTTCTGGCATTTTTACAATAAACTCTTCCGCATTTGCAATTTGCGCAGCATATTCTACTTTTTCCAAATTTGGAGATTTATCACCTAATGAAATATTATTAAAAATTGTATCATTAAACAAAATAGAATCTTGCGTAACCAAACCAAATAACAAGCGATAATCATTTAATTTTATATGTTTGATATCAATTCCATCAATCAAAATTTGACCTGATTTCACATCCCAAAAACGAGTAATTAAATTCGCCAAAGTCGATTTTCCAGAACCAGATTGCCCAACTAAAGCAACGGTTTCTCCTTTATTAATTGTTAAATTAAAATTCTCGATCACATTATGTTTTCCATAAGCAAATGTGACATTTCTAAACTCAATTTTATCTTCAAACGCATCAATTCCTTTAGCATCTGGAACATCTTTTATCGAAACATCAGCATCCAAAACTTCAAAAATTCTCTTTGCAGAAACTTCTCCTTTTTGTACATCTGATAATGCTTTCGAAAAACGTTTAATCGGATCTAATAATGTATAAAATGTTGCGATATAAAAAATAAATTGTGACCCTGTTAAACCATTTCCTTCTAACGATAATTTACCACCAAAAAAAACAATTAATCCAATTGTAACAGCACCTAAAAATTCACTTGTTGGTGAAGCCAAAGCACGTTTTTTCATTACTTTTTGAAGATATTTACGATAACGATTAATCGATTCATCAAAACGACCTTTTACTTGATCTTCTGCGTTAAAAATTTTGATAATCTTAAGCGAAGAAAGTGTCTCGTCTACATAAGTAATAATGTTAGATAATTCGTCTTGCGCATGAGCAGCAGCTTTTTTCAGACTTTTTCC
This sequence comes from Empedobacter falsenii, assembly GCF_013488205.1. Taxonomy (NCBI): domain Bacteria; kingdom Pseudomonadati; phylum Bacteroidota; class Flavobacteriia; order Flavobacteriales; family Weeksellaceae; genus Empedobacter; species Empedobacter falsenii. Next base: position 3,463,046 of record NZ_CP040908.1, read on the forward strand.
AATCAACGAAATAATTGTTCCCATAATCGGAAAAACCAAAATAGCGAAAATTGTTAATTGATAGCTAACTGTAAATAATACTACAACGAAAACAATAATCATAATTGGCGAACGAACAATCTCTACAATTGAATTTAAGATGTTAGATTCTACTTCGTTTACATCGCTTGAAATACGATTAATCATATCTCCTTTTCGTTTTTCAGTAAAATAAGCAACTGGCAAATCAATAATTTTGTTATGAATATCAACACGTAAATCACGTGTCACACCCGAACGTAAGTCTACCAAACAAGTTTCTGAAAGAAAACTGAAAATATTTCGAAATAAAAATGCAATAATAAATATCACACACGAAATCGCTAACACATAAACTGGTCCTTGAGTTTGAGAAAGCTCATTCATATAATAAGCTGAATAATCTGAAAAAAATTGTTTCAGATTACCCAAATCACCAGAATAAATAGGTTTTGCGATAACTCCAGGTGATTTTTCACCAAACAAAACACTCAAAATTGGCATCATAAAAGCCAATGCAATTACATTGAAAAGTGCATAGAGTAAATTGAATATAATCGCTGTAACAAACGAAGTTCTATATGGTTTTGCGTACGAGAACGCTCTTTTAGTTAAACTCATTGATGTATTTTAGAAAATCAAAACCTTAGTTTTGAAGTTACAAATTTACGTAAAAAAAATAATGACTATTCTTTTAGAAATAGTCATTATAGAGTAAAATTTTGTGGGTTTGATTACTCAGAGTAACCTTTTCGTTTTTGTTTTGATTTTTATTTAACTCGTTGCCAAGTTTGCGTTCTTCCTACAAGAGAAATCCCGATAAAACCTCTTACGTCTAATTTATCATTTCCGTTAAGAGACATTTTTGCTTTGTATTCCTTTCCACTATTAGGATCAATGATTTTTCCACCATTCCATTCTTTTCCATCTTTTTTAAGACCAGAAAGAATTTGCATTCCTAAAATTGGTTTATTTTTTAATGCTCCTGAACAATCTGTACATTTTGCATCTTCTTTTCCTTTCGTTAAAATCTTAGTGACTTTACCATAAAGTTTTCCATCTTTCTCGAAAATCTCTACGTAAGACTTCGCCTGTTTTGTCTCATCATCAATTGTTTTCCAAGTTCCTATTGGTGATTGCGCATACATTAAAGATGTCAACATAAAGAATAATCCGAATAAAATTGATTTTTTCATATTTTTATCCTTTAAAATTTATTTCACTAAAATAACTATTTTTTAGTGTAAATAAAACACTACGCTTTATTTTTTATAAAAATAATCTCTTTTAAACATAAAAATTCATTTATAACATTAATTATCAATCATTTAATTCAATAAATATTTTTAAACAAATAATTATAAATTTTATTCATAAAAGTCAAAATAGTGTATTATTATGCTTACATAGCAATAATAAAAACGAAGGCATTTTTATGGTTTTTGTCATTTTTATGACAATTTCTTCTTCAAGAATAAAAAAATGAATACATTTGTCTACTATTTTTATAGAGTTTATAGATTGAAGAATGAATCAGCTTACGAAATACAGTTTACCATTTAGAAAACAAGAAGTAGAACCTTTGATAGAATCCATTATTTATGATGAGATTTTTCAACAACCAAATCCTTTGTACAAGAAAGAAGATTTACTCAATCAATTCAATTCTATTTTGTTAAAAATTGTTCCTGAGGAGAAATCGAATCAAATTAGTTTATATTTTTTTGAACAATTTGCACAACTTAGACAAGAATTAGAGGAACTAATTTTTGTTTTTTATGCAAATGATCCTGCATCTAAATCGGAAATTGAAATCATTTTAGCCTATCCTGGTTTTTTTGCAATTGCAATTCATCGTTTAGCACATATTCTCTACAATTTAAATACGCCTATTCTTCCTCGTTTTTTTTCCGAATATGCACATTCTAAAACTGGAATTGATATTCATCCTGGTGCTTCAATTGGAAAAAACTTTTATATCGATCATGGTACAGGAATTGTCATTGGAGAAACAACATTGATTGGTGATAATGTGAAAATTTACCAAGGCGTAACATTAGGAGCGTTTTATGTTTCGAAGAATTTGGCTAATAAAAAACGTCATCCAACAATAGAAAATAATGTCACAATTTATGCTGGAGCAACTATTTTGGGAGGAACAACAATTATTGGAAAAAATTCTGTAGTCGGCGGAAATGTTTGGATTACAGAAAGTATAGAAGAAGATTCTGTTGTCTATCAAGAGAATCAACCACAAATAAAAAAACAAAAAAAAGAACAACATATCAATTATATCATCTAAAACCTTACAACAATGATTTACAATAATGTATTAGAAACCATAGGAAATACACCAATTATTAAACTGAATAAATTATTTCCTAACCATAACGTTTATATTAAAGTAGAAAAACAAAATCCGGGTGGATCAATAAAAGATCGTATTGCTTTGGCAATGATTGAAGATGCTGAAAAAGCTGGAATTTTAAAACCTGGAGGAACAATTATAGAACCTACTTCGGGTAATACAGGAATTGGCTTATCATTTGTTGCGGCTGTAAAAGGTTACAAAATGATTATCACAATGCCAGAATCGATGTCAATTGAACGTCGTAAAATTATGGAAGCTTATGGTGCTGAATTTGTTTTAACTCCAAAAGAATTAGGAATGAAAGGCGCTATTGCAAAAGCACAAGAATTAGCCGAAACAATAGAAGGCGCTTGGGTTCCGCAACAATTTGAGAATAATTCGAATCCGACAGTCCATTACAATACAACAGCAAAAGAAATCCTTGAAGATTTTCCACAAGGAGTTGATTATTTAATTACAGGAGTTGGAACAGGCGGACATCTTTCTGGAATTGGAAAAGCATTAAAAGAAGTTAACTCTTCAACAAAAGTTATCGCTGTAGAACCAACAGATTCTCCTGTCATTTCAGGAGGAAATCCTGGTCCACACGCGATTCAAGGAATTGGAGCAGGATTTATTCCTACTAATTTAGATACTTCAATCGTTGATTCTTCTACTCAGATTACAAAAGAAGAAGCATTTGAATTTGCAAAAAAAGTGGCTAAAGTAGAAGGTATATTTGTCGGAATTTCTACAGGTGCTTCATTGGCTGCAGTTGCTAAAACTTTGAATGAAGTAGACAAAAACACGAAAATATTAACTGTCAACTACGATACTGGCGAACGCTATTTATCAGTAGAAGGTTTATTTTAAATACTATAAAAATTTTTAAACGAAAGGAGATATTGACAAAATGTCTCCTTTTTTTATTCAACAAAGTCAAAAAGTCAGTTTTTAGGTTTTATTTCTACTTTGGAATTTTTTTTGATGAAATACACCAAACAAAACCAATATAAAAAACTAAAAACCAATGGATTTTAATCAATTTACAATAAAGGGTCGTGAAGCGATTCAAGCAGCGCAGCAAATTGCAGTTGCACAAAAAAATCAAGCAATAGAACCAGCTCATATTTTAGGTGGAATGATAGATGTTGATGAAAACGTGTTATCATTAATCTTAGAAAAACAAGGTGTAAAAATGGATATGTTGAAACCTGAGTTGGATTTAGAAATCAATAAATATCCAAAAATAGAAGGTCAACAAGGAAATCATCTTTCCAATTCATCTAACCAAATTTTGCAATCTGCACAAGAAATTGCAAAAGAGATGAACGATGATTTTATCACCTTAGAGCATTTATTATTAGGTATAATCAAGAATGTATCGCCTGTAAGTCAGTTATTAAAAAATAGAGGTGTAACATTCGACAACACAAAAAAATTAGTAACAGAATTGAGAAACGGAGAAAGAGTAACTTCTGAAAACGCGGAAGGAACATATAATTCATTAAACAAATACGCTAAAAACTTAACAGATTTAGCAAAAGAAGGAAAATTAGATCCTGTAATTGGACGTGATGAAGAAATTCGTCGTGTTTTACAAATTCTATCACGTCGTACAAAAAATAACCCAATCCTTATTGGTGAACCAGGTGTTGGTAAAACCGCTATAGCAGAAGGTTTAGCACATCGTATCATCAATGGAGATGTTCCTGAAAATCTTTTGAATAAACAAATTTTTTCATTGGACATGGGAGCTTTGGTTGCTGGTGCAAAATACAAAGGTGAGTTCGAAGAGCGTTTGAAAGCCGTTGTGAAAGAAGTAACCGCTTCGAATGGAGAAATAATTTTGTTCATCGATGAGATTCACACGCTTGTTGGTGCTGGCGGCGGCGGAGAAGGTGCAATGGATGCTGCAAATATCTTGAAACCTGCTTTGGCTCGTGGCGAATTACGTTCGATTGGTGCTACAACTTTGAATGAATATCAAAAATATTTTGAAAAAGATAAAGCTTTAGAACGTCGTTTCCAGAAAGTAATGGTAGAAGAACCAGATGAAGAATCGGCTATTTCTATTTTGCGTGGAATCAAAGATAAATACGAGCAACACCATAAAATTGGAATTAAAGACGAAGCAATTATTGCGGCTGTAAAATTATCAACACGTTATATTACAGATCGTTTTTTACCAGATAAAGCCATCGATTTGATGGACGAAGCAGCTTCTAAGTTGAGAATGGAAATGAATTCTAAACCAGAAGATTTAGATAAATTAGATCGTAGAATTATTCAATTAGAAATCGAAATTGAAGCGATAAAACGCGAAAATGACGAGAAAAAATTGAATCTTTTAAAAGAAGAATTATCTAATCTTCAAGATGAAAGAAATCAATTGAATTCGAAATGGGAAGCGGAAAGAAATCGTGCCGATGAAGTTCAAGATTTAAGAAAATCTATCGAAAATATCAAATTCGAAATTGAGCGTGCAAAACGAGATTACGACTATGCAAAAGCTTCCAAATTAGAGTTTGAAGATTTAGTTAATGCAAAAAATAATTTAGAAGAAGCTGAACATAATCTAGAAGAAAATAAACAAAATAAACTGGTAAAAGAGTTTGTTGATGCGGATGATATTGCAGAAGTTGTATCGAAATGGACAGGAGTTCCGGCTCAGAAAATGATGCAATCTGATCGCGAAAAATTATTGAATTTAGAAAACGAATTACACAAACGTGTTTTAGGTCAAGAAGAAGCAATTATAGCAGTTTCTGATGCCATTCGTCGTTCTCGTGCAGGTCTTAGTGACGAAGGAAAACCAATCGGTTCGTTCTTATTCTTAGGTTCAACTGGTGTTGGGAAAACTGAGTTGGCAAAAGCCTTAGCCGAGTTCTTATTCGATGATGAAAATGCAATGACTCGTATCGACATGTCCGAATATCAGGAGCGTCATGCAGTTTCTCGCTTGGTTGGGGCACCTCCGGGTTACGTTGGTTACGACGAAGGTGGTCAGTTAACAGAAGCGGTTCGTCGCCGTCCTTATTCAGTTATTTTGTTGGACGAAATTGAGAAGGCACATCCAGATGTTTTCAATATTTTGTTACAAGTTTTGGATGACGGACGTTTGACAGACAACAAAGGTCGTGTGGTTAACTTTAAAAATACGATTATCATTATGACATCGAATTTTGGTTCTCATACGATTTTGGATAAATTCTCAAACATTGACGAAAATAATGTGGCACAAGTTTATGATGAAACAAAAGATGTCGTTTTTGAGGAATTGAAACAAAACTTTAGACCAGAATTTTTGAATCGTATTGATGAAATTATTTTGTTCCGTCCGTTGAGCGAAAACCAAATTTCCGGAATCGTGAATATCTATTTAAGCGGAGTTGCTAAGAAATTAGCACAACGCGATATTACATTAGATATTACGCCAGAAGCTGTCGATTATTTAGCAAGAAAAGGCTACGATCCTCAATTCGGAGCAAGACCATTGAAACGAGTTATTCAACAAGATGTATTAAATGAACTTTCGAAAGAAATTTTGAAAGGAACAATAAATGATAATGATGCGGTTTTAATCGATTATTTCGAAGAAAAACCTGGAGATAATAAATTAGTTTTCAGAACTAATCAATAAGTATATTCCGATTTTATTCATGTGTAAAAAATCCGCTCAATTGAGCGGATTTTTTTTATTTCTTCTTTTTATAAAGCGGAACAGTGCTACACGCTTCACCAAACATCAACGAACTTACAATTGGTTGTAAACGTTCAATTAATTGAATATAAGCCGAATCGGGAACTGGCTTGTGCGAGCAACCTTTCACAATTATTTTTCCATCAACATAATCTTCATAAGGCAAATGATCTACAATTTCGGTGTACAAAATCGTATCCAAATCTTGTAAACTTCCATGTACAATTCGTTTCGCGATTGGCGACAAATAGGTTGCGACCAACAAATAAGCCCAAGACGGAACAATCGCATCCGCAGTACACGTTAACGCTACATATTTATCTTGATATTGTGTCCAATCATGATTTTTCAGATTTTCTCTAAAATCCTTTTCTCTAAGAATCAATTCTTCATATAACCAATCTTTCAAGTCAAAAACAACACGATCTCCATCAGGATAATAATCTTGTAAATCAATTGTTACTAAACTACTATTGGCAACTTTATTTATAATTTCGTCTGACATTTTTCTTTGTTTGAAAGAGTAAATTTACGCAATAAAAAACATTGAAATCTACTCCACTTATAGATTTCTCCTATCTTTGTAAGAAGAAAAATGATTTCCATTGAAATACTATATCATTGCAGGTGAAGCTTCGGGCGATTTGCACGCATCGAACTTAATGAAAGAATTAAAATTAAAAGATCCACAAGCTAAATTCAGATTTTGGGGAGGAGATTTGATGCAAACGCAAGGCGGAACTTTAGTCAAACATTACAGAGATTTGGCGTTTATGGGTTTTGCTGAAGTTGTAATGAATTTGAGAACGATTTTAGGAAATATTTCGGTTGCTAAAAAAGACATCGAAACTTATCAGCCAGATGCAGTTATTTTAGTTGATTATCCTGGTTTTAATCTCAGAATTGCTGAATTTGTAAAAAGTCTTGGAATTAAAGTTTACTATTATATTTCGCCACAAATTTGGGCTTGGAAAACTGGTCGAGTTCATAAAATCAAAAAAGTTGTCGACAAAATGTTTGTGATTCTTCCGTTCGAAGAAGAATTTTATCAACGTTACGATTACAAAGTAAATTTTGTTGGAAATCCATTATTAGATTCGTTGAATAATCTTCCGCCAATTGATGAACAACAATTTAGAAAAGATCATAATTTAGACGAAAGACCAATTATTGCTTTACTTCCTGGAAGCCGAACTCAAGAAATTAAAGTCAAATTACCTTTGATGCTTTCAGTGGAAAAAGATTTTCCCGATTATCAATTTGTTGTGGCTGGTGCACCATCTCAACCAATCGAAAATTATAAAAAAATTGCAGGCAACAACTTGAAAATTGTTGAGAATAGAACCTATGATTTATTACGAGTTTCTCATGCAGCCTTGGTTACATCAGGAACAGCAACATTAGAAACTGCTTTACTGAAAGTTCCAGAAGTTGTTTGTTACAAAGGAAATGCTATTTCGTACGAAATCGGAAAACGTGTTGTAAAAAACATTCGTTTTATTTCGTTGGTAAACTTGATTATGGACGAAGAAGTAGTGAAAGAGTTAATTCAATATGATTTAACTTACGAAAATATCAAACGAGAATTAGATTTAATTTTAAATTCTCCTAAACGTGAAAAAATCATGAAAAGCTACGAAGAATTGTATCATAAACTTGGTGGAATTGGCGCTTCAGAAAGAACCGCTTCACTAATTACTGAGGACTTAAAAAAATAATTAAAAAAAAGTAAAAGTTTGACGCAACCTTTTATTGTTTTTTTAATCTTGTAAGCTATAGATGTCATTCAGATCTAATTATTAAAATGTTTCAGGATTGACTTAATTAAAGTTTACACCTATTCTAACAAAGTAATCCTCTTGATTTTCAAGGGGTTTTCTTATTCTATATATTAATTTCTTATTCTTTCACGCAACCTTTTCTAAAATCTATATCTTATTTTTATAACGATTAAAACTCATACAATGAAATTAATGAAAAGATTAAGCATGTTTGCTTTGGTAGGTATTTTAGGTTTATCAACATTTAGTTGTTTAAATAATGATGACTCAGATTATATGAATTATGGTTTTTTAGCAACAACGGCAATTAATGTTCATGAAGACTCTATTCAGCCAGTAGGAAAAACTACAAATATTCGAGTAACGTACGAAAAAACAAATTCTTGTCAAAATTTTATTCAATTTAGCTCTTTACAAGGAAGTACAACTTTTAAACACAACATTGGTGTTTATGCAAGTCAAAGTAATGGAAACTGCACGCAAAATACTTCGTACGAAACAAAAACTTTGAAGTTTACACCTAAAGAAGCTGGTGAGTACACATTAAGATTTTGGACGGGAAATAAACCAAATTCAACTGAACCAATTTATGACTCAATTGTGTTAAATATCAAAGAAAAATAAAGTCCAATAAGTTTTGAATAGTGACTCTCTTGAAATTTTAATCAAGCAATGTCAAGAACAAAATAGAAAAGCTCAAGAAGAAATTTATGTTGAGTTTTCACCTGTTTTGTTCTCGATCTGTCTTCGTTATGCCGAAAATTATGAAGATGCGCAAGATATTTTTCAAGAGGGTTTTATTCATATCTTCAATAAAATAAATCAATTCAAATTCGAAGGATCTTTTGAAGGTTGGATGAAACGGATAATGGTAAATCTTAATTTAGAAAAACTAAAAAAGAAGAATAATTTACCTTTTGAAGATTTCGAAAATCTCATTATCACACAGGAAGATGACGACGAAGTTGAAGAAGATTTTGATTATCAACAGTTGTTAGAAGCCGTTCATAATCTTCCACCACAATATAGGCAAGTTTTTAACCTCTACGTTTTTGAAGAATATTCGCACCAAGAAATTGCAGAAATGCTGACCATTTCGGTTGGAACTTCAAAATCAAACTTATCAAGAGCACGAAATTTATTAAAACAAAAACTCAATCAATTAAAAACTGTCACAGAAGATGAACAAATTTGATCAACATATTAAAGATAAACTCTCGCAACCACAACTTCCTCCTTTGGATGCTTGGAAAAATATTCAAGAGAAATTAGACGAGAAAGAAAAGAAAAAACGCATCATTCCTTTATTTTATTGGATTGGTTCTACAGCAGCGTGTTTAGTTACGGGAATTTCTATTTATTATTTTAATCAAAATGATGCGGTTAACGTTAATCATACTCCGACTAATGAAGTTGTAAAAACGAAATCGACTTCTAAAGAATCTATCAAAAAAGATTGGAATAATATTGAACATACAAATGAAAGGTCTTCTGATAAAAAGATTGTTTCTTCTGTAAAAAATTCGACTGAATCAAATCAAAAAACAACTCAACACTCAAATTCGTATTTTGAAAATATAATTGGAGAATCATCTTTATTTTCGAATATAATTCCGGATAAAAAAGAAGATAAAACACAAGAATTATCTCAAACGAATTCAACTCAAAAAGATAATTTTGTACAAAATAATTCTATAAATACTCCAAAAAATGAAGTTTCTGAGAAAGAAGTTAAACCTAACATTTTAGAGGAAAAACCATTAGAATTTGTTCTTCAAGAAGAAGAAAAAAAGAAGGAAAAAGAGAAAATAGAAATCAAACAGAAATCTCCACTTTTGACGGTTTCTTCGTACATCAATCCAACAAAAATGTTAGATTCTAAATCTATTTTAGCGGATGAATTTAACGATCATACTATCAAAAATAATTTGACTGTTGCATACGGTGCAAAGATTTCTGTACGTATAAATGATAAGATAAATGTTCGTTCTGGAGTTGCGAAAGTTGAGTTAGAACAAAATACAACAAATATTAATTCGGGCATCAACATGGGTGTTTATGCGCTTTCTGCAAGCAATCCGAAAACTGCCAACAACATTACTTATCATAGTAATATTAGAGTTATTCCCCACCAATCATACCAAAATGCTGTAATGACAATGTTGTCTTCTGAAACAAATAATATGGAGCAAAAAGTGCATTATATCGAGATTCCGTTAGAAGTTGAATACAAATTAGCAAGTTTTGATAAATTCAATCTTTTAGCAACTGCTGGTGGAAGTTATTATGTGGTCACAAAAAACACAATTTCTTTGGAAGATGTTAACACAAGATCTCAATATAAATTGGGTGAAGCGAGCAACTTGAATGATATGAGTTATAGCGCGAATGCAGGTGTTAAATTGGAGTATAATTTATCGAATAAATCGAGCATTAATCTTGAACCAAACTATAGATATATGCTAAATCCATTGAAAAATGTTGATGCTAAAAACCCATCTTTATTAGGATTGAATTTAGGTTTTTCAATTAAATTTTAACAAAAAAGACGAAGATTATTCTTCGCCTTTGTTATTGTTTAATTTGATGACAATTGTGTTATTTTCTTCGGTCATTTCTACTTTAGCTTCCTCAAAAGTTGGTTCGCGCAAAATAGGATCCAAGTTTTTCGAAAAACCATAAGGTTCTTTACGAACGCCTAAAAAACTTTTGTCTAACTTTTTGTTATTGTTCGTATCCAAAAAAACTTTTACCGCATAAAATGTTGGTTCAATATCTTTAAAAACCGTTTCATACTTGTCTATATCAGCAACTGGAACGTACAATTTCTTGAATGCATTTTGACCTTTTGTATAATTTTCTACATTTCTATAAAACTCTATCGCCAAATTTCCTTTCATTTTCTTAAGGTTTGTGATTGATAGTTTTACATCGATTTGAGCCATTGCCATTTGCGTAAAAAACAACACAACTAATATAAGAATCTTCTTCATTTCTCTATTTTTTTTAATTAATTCATTTACAAATAATTAAAACCTACTATTTGTAAATAAAATCATAAATTATTAGGATGAAAAAGTATCTCTTTTTTACCCTAACAATTTGTTTCTCAATCGGAATAATTTTATCTGAATTATTAATTCCTGCTACAAATTTACGAATTATATTTTTTTTACTAATTATTCTACTTTTTATCTCTTTGTTAAAAAATAATAATCGTCAAAATATCATCGCTTTTTTGGGCATTTCGATGATTTTAGGCTACTATATTCATCAAAATTATAATCGCCATACAAAAATTGACTTCGAATCTGTTTCGAAAATTCATTTGCTAAAAGTCGTTTATAGTTCTAATTCAACCGAAAAATACACCAATTATGTTGTAAAAGATATCGAAACGAATGAGCAAATTTTACTTCATATCAAACCTCAACAACAAATTTTATATCCCAATGATGAAATCATCATTTTCGGAGAAAAAAGGGAAATTCAAGAACCATTGAATCCATATCAATTTGATTATAAGCATTTTTTAAATAGAAAAAGAATTTATTCTCAAATCTTTACAGATGAAATTATTTCTATTCACAAAGAAGGAAACGGTTTTCGGAATTGGGTTGCAAAATCTAAAGTCAAGATTCGAGAAAAGCTAACAGAACAAGGTTATTCACTCGAAAGCAGAGCGATAATTTCGTCTATGCTTTTGGGTGATAGAACCGAGCTTTCGCAAGAACTTAATCAAAGTTATGTGGCGACCGGAGTTGTACATATTTTATCTATTTCTGGTTTGCATGTGATGATGATTTACATGATTTTACAATTCGTTTTGCAACCATTAATTAAGCTAAAAAATGGTCGGAAAATTAGAATAATTATTAGCTTAATATTTATCTGGGTTTTTGCATTTTATGTCGAATTAGAACCGCCAGTTTTTCGTTCTGCATTGATGATTACCATTTATTACATTAGCGAATTACTCAATCGACCGAAAAATATTTTTCATACACTTTCACTTTCCGCCTTTATTATTCTAGTTTTTCAACCAAATTATTTGTTTGATGTTGGTTTTCAATTGAGTTTTTCAGCAGTCTTTTTCATTGTTTGGCTCAATCCAATTTTCGAGCATTATTGGAAGGTTAAAAATAGTTTCTTGAAGAAAATTAAGATTATGATTGAAACAAGTTTATCTGCACAACTAGGAACTTTACCAATTTCGGTCTTGTATTTTAATCAATTTTCGGGTTTATTTTTATTTGGAAATTTAGTCTTGATCCCTGCTTCTTTTTTGATGATTTGTGGTGGTATAATTAGTATTCTTCTCATCATTTTTGATCTTAATATTCCAATTTATACGTGGATTTTCAATCATTTTATCTATTATTCAAATCAATATATTTATTGGTTAGCGAATTTCAAGTTTATTGCAAAAGATGTTTACATCAGTTTATTTACCGCAATTTTGATTGGCGTTATTTTATATGCGTCGAAACCATTATTCTTGAAAAAATCTAAACTAGCATTATTTGTTTGTCTAATTTCTTTATTCCTAATTGAATTTGAAAGATATTATCAAGTTTATCAACTCAATCATTCGAATGAATTGATCGTTTTTAATCAATATAAAAATAGTATTATCGGAATAAGAAATCAACGAAGTTTAGCAATTTTAAGCGAAAATCCTTTGGATGAAAAAACATATAATTTTAAGATTAAACCTTATAAAATTCACGAACGAATTAAAGATGTTAGTTTCTACTCTTATGATTCAGACTTTAAACATCAACATTTTATCAAACATCCAAATTCTATCGAAACGAAGTCATTTAAACTCCTATTAAATGAAGAAGATTCAGCGCTTCCTTTCTATGTGTTAATTCATCAATCAAAGCTTTATCCTTTCGAAAATAATAACAAATTAAAAAGGGTAATTGCCGATGCCAGCAACTACCCTTCTATTGTTAGAGAACTTGAAGAAACTTCTGATTCTGTTTTATGGAAAACCTCTCAACAAGGTTATTTCTCGATTAAATTTTGATATCGTTTATGAAATCTGTTGAACTACGATAACCCAAAACGACTTTGTTGATATCTCCTTTTCCGTTCATCAAAACAGTTGCAGGATAACTCAATTGTCCGTTTGTAAAGGCATATGCCATATAATTCGCTTTAGCAGGCGCAATATATGTATACTGAATTCCCATAAATTTTACCATATCCTTTGTTTCTGCATCAAATTTTACCGCAATATAATTTTTGTTTACATAATCTGCGACTTTATTATCTGTAAAAGTTTCTTTGTCCAAACGCTTACAGAATCCACACCAAGTTGTATAAAAATTAATCAATACAGGTTTTTCTGGATGTGCTTTTATTTCCTTTGTTGCTTCGTCTAATGATAACCATTTAATTTCTTGTCCGAAAAGAAATGATGATAAAATTAGGGCAGCGATTGCTAAGCTTGATTTCATAAATTTCAATCTTTATTATTTAACTCCGTGCATCAATTTCTTCATAACTGGATTTAATGCGATAACGATTAAACCTGCTACAATTGGTACAATTGTAAAAATTAAGAAGAAAGTTGATAACGAATATTCTTTTGTAATATTTTCGATTTGACCTCCTAAAATGGCTGCCAATTTGTTACCAATTGCAATTGCAAGGTACCACATTCCGAACATAAATGCAATCATACGTGCTGGAACTAATTTTGATACGTACGAAAGTCCAACTGGAGATAAACAGAGCTCGCCCAATGTATGGAACAAATAAGCTAATACTAACCAGATGATAGAAACGCGAACGCCTTCTGAAATTCCGTAAGAACCGAAAGCTAAGAATCCGAATCCGATTGCCATAATGATTAATCCTAAACCATATTTTACAGAAGCTGATGGGTTGTATTTAGAATCCCAAACACGAGAAACTAATGAAGCTAATGCAATGATGAAGAAAGAGTTTAATGTAGAGAACCAAGAAACGGTAATTTCTACTTGAGAATCTTTAATCTCTGCTACTTTCGCAGGAACAACTTCAGATGGTTTGTTTTGATTTTTATATTCAGTATCTAATTTCACTAAACTTTCTGGAGAAACTAATACAAATTTATCTCCTTCTTTGTGAATGCTAATATCTGAACCTTTTGTTAAAGCGTCTTGAGAAGCTAAATTAATTGTTTCAGTAACAATTTTATCTGTAGAATTTGCAACATAAGAAGCCGTAACTGGTGTTTTATCAAAAACAGGTTGACCTTCTTCGTTCATCACTTGTTTACCAGAGTCGTCTAATTTAGCCGTTTCAATTGCTTGGTAAGAAACATCGTAAGAGTGAGAAGTCCAGTTATAGTTTAACATCCAAATTGCAGCAGCCCAAATTCCTAAGAAAGTAAACGCTAAAACAACATTAGATAAAGCCGCTTTTTTAAATGTTTGTTTTGCTAATAAAATCAATACATACGAGATGAACAATAATGGAACAACTGTTAATAATGTATTGAAAACGTTGAATGCCATTGCAGCACCTCCAATTAAGTTACGTTCTGTATTATCACGCGCAAAGATTACTAATGATGTAGCTCCTTGTTCGAAAGACATCCAGAAGAAGATAACGAAGAAAGCAAAAATAATTACCGCAATCATACGATCACGAACCACTTTTGTATAATTTGCCAAACGACGAATTACCACAAAGAAGAACAAGAATAATGCTACTAAAATAACGACATTTTGTCCTGATAAACCTCCGATAGAGAATGGGAATAAGTTAATTCCACCAATTGCATTTAACGGATCATTGAACGCATAGCCTAATCCTAAAAGCGTCATAATAACGATTAAGATTTGATCTAAAACTGTAAAAGGATTTGGTTTTTCTCCTGGCTCATATTTTGGTGTATCATCATCAGCAGTAATTTGATTTCCTGTTTTTGAAGGAACTTCACCGATATGCCCAAATAATGGTTTTGCTAACCAGAACTGTAATGTACCCAATAACATGAAGATTCCAGCTAAACCGAATCCCCAGTGCCATCCAACTTTTTCTGCTAAGAATCCACACAACATCATTCCGAAGAATGCACCAGCGTTAACTCCCATGTAGAAAATTGTATAAGCACCATCCTTTTTCTCAGGAAAGTCTTTGTACATTTCTGATAAGATAGATGTCATATTTGGTTTAAAGAATCCTGTTCCGATAACCAAACACGCCAATCCTAAATATAAAAAGATAGGTGTATCAAAAGCCATAAATGCATGACCAAGAGTCATAATAATCGCACCAATTACAACTGCCCAACGATAACCTATGTATTTATCGGCAATAATCCCTCCAAAGATGGGCGTAATGTAAAGTAACATTGCGTATGTTCCATATAAAGCGGTTGCTTTTTCTATAGACCATTCCCAACCTGGATTTAACCCAATAACTGCAGCTGTTAAAAACTGAATTAATAAAACGCGCATTCCGTAGAATGAAAAACGCTCCCACATCTCTGTAAAGAAAAGCACGAACAATCCCGACGGATGTCCTAGTACTTTTGAATCAAAGAAATTTTCCGATTTTGAACTCATGTTTGTTTGTTAAAAGTATATCTTAAAAGTTATTTTACGTCTTGCATTAATTTGCGAATAAATGGAGACAATACGATGACAATAACACCTGCAACTAAAGAGTAAATTGCCAATTGTTGATAACCATCTGTGTAAGCCATTAATTTATCTGTTAAAGATGCTGTTGGACTAGGATCTGACATTCCAGCTCCTAAAATACCTGCTAAATATTGCCCGTAAGCAGATGCTAAGAACCATAATCCCATCATCATTCCTCCTAAGTGTTTTGGAGATAATTTTGTTACCATAGATAATCCAATTGGTGATAAACACAACTCTGCAATTGTAACTGCAAAATATGCTAATGCAAATATTTCTAATGATGATAATCCATTTTCGTCAGCAAAGAATTTTAATGAATAGAAGATATAATAAGCCCCTGCTAACATCAAGAAAGCTAAACCAAATTTTACAACTGTGTTTGGCTCAATTTTCTTTTTCGCCATCCATAACCAAACTAATCCCAATAAAGGTGAGAAAATAATAACATACAATGAGTTTGCACTATTATTTACAATGTTTGGATCTAATGGAACGCTAAATAAAGTTGAATGTAAGTTTTTGTTTGCAAACAATGCCAAAGAACCTCCAGCTTGCTCAAAAATTGCAAAGAATAAAATAGAGAACGTAATCATGATAAAAGCAGCAATAAACTTACTTTTTTCTTTAGAACTTGGTATTTTATATAATTGAATTAAATAATAAATAATAGCCAATGGTCCTACAGTAAACATAAACATATCTGTGTATGCTGTATTATGAATCATGATAAAAATTAAAGGAATACAAACCAATGCTCCTACATATACTGCGACTTCTCTAATTAATCTTTTCTTAGGATCCATCTTTTCTAATGGAGAATCTCCGATTGGCCCTAACTCGTTACGGATAAATAAGAATAAAACAACTCCAATTATCATTACGATACCAGCTGCTAAGAAAGCATAATTCCAACCAACTTGTTTACCTAAATAAACACAAACTATACCTCCTAAAAATGCACCTATGTTAATCCCTGAATAAAATAAACCGAATCCGGCATCACGTCTTGGATCATCTGCTTTGTACAGTTCTCCAACCATCGAAGAAATATTTGGTTTGAAAAAACCTGTTCCAATAATACTTAATGTAATTCCGTAATAGAAAAATTGATGAGGATCTGTTGCAATTAATAAGTTTCCTGCAACCATTACCAACCCTCCGAAGACTAATGATTTTTTGAACCCTAAGATTCTATCTGCAAAAATACCTCCGATAAAAGTAAATGCGTAAACAAAAGCTTGGATTGCTCCATATTTTAAATTTGATTCTGCATCCGTTAATCCCAACATATCTACCATAAAAATGGCAAGAACTCCTCTCATTCCATAGAAGCAGAAACGCTCCCACATTTCTACCATAAACAAATGCCAAAGCTGTTTTGGGTATTTCCCTTCAAAGTTTTGAATTTGCTCTAAAGTTAATTTTTGACTCATAATTTCTTTAACTAAGCGCTAATATATCATTTAGATTTTATTAGCAATCAACGAAAATAAAAAAAACCTCCGACAATGCAGAGGTTTTTTTTGTTTAATGTATGATTTTTGTCAATTTGAATAATGTTTCATCTTATTCATTGGCGTATTCTAATAAATACAGCTTTTTTCTTACAAATTCTTCTTGATAAAGTTTGTCATTTTACGGTAAAGCTGAATACGCGTGTTTCCACCATAAATCCCGTGATCTTTATCGGTATAAATTGCCATATCAAAATCTTTGTTCGCTTGTACCAACGCTTCCGATAATTCGAATGTGTTTTGTGGATGTACATTATCATCAGCAGAACCAGAAATTAATAAGAAATTACCTTTCAACTCGTTTGCATAATTAATTGGTGAATTGTCATCATAACCAGCTGCATTTTCTTCTGGTGTACGCATAAAACGTTCTGTATAAACAGAATCATAATAACGCCAGTTTGTTACAGGAGCAACAGCAATTGCCGCTTTGAACACATCATTCCCTTTGAATAATACATTCGAAGCCATGAATCCTCCGTAAGACCAACCCCAAATTCCGATACGAGATTTGTCCACATAAGGTAAGTTACCAATCTCTTTTGCCGCAGCAATTTGATCTTCTACCTCATATTTTCCTAATTGTAAATATGTTTGTTTCTTGAAAGCTTCTCCTTTGTATCCCGTTCCACGACCGTCAACACAAAAAACGATGTAACCTTCTTGCGCCAACATCATGTGCCAATAATCATTCGAGTTGAAATAAGCATTGTTTACATTCTGAGAACCTGGTCCAGAATATTGATACATCAAAACTGGGTATTTTTTGTTTGGATCAAAGTTTTTTGGTTTGATTACATACGCATTCAATTCATTTCCTGCTGCAGTTTTCAACACAAATAATTCTTTTGTTCCAATATTATCTGTAGTCAATTTATCTTTTAAAGAAGTATTGTCAACGATAACACCCAAATCTTTTCCAGATTTAGATTCTACTAAACTAATTGTTTTTGGAGTTGTTGTATTCGAAAAAGTGTTAATAAAATACGTAAAATTCTTACTGAAAGCAGCCGAATTTGTTCCATTATTTTTCGTCAACATTGTTGTTTTCTTACCATCTAAACTAACCGAAGAAATTTGTCTTTCTGTCGAAATACGTTTTCCATTATTTGAGTTTGATTGATAATAAAGTGTTTTATTACCAGGATTATACCCATAGTAATTCGTTACCTCCCAATCTCCTTTCGTCACTTGGTTAATTAGCTTTCCGCTATCTGCATAATGGTAAATATGGTTATTTCCATCGCGCTCAGAAGTCCATAAGAACGAATTATCTGCTAAAAATTCTAATGTTAAATTATCCGTTTCTATCCACGCTTTATTTGTTTCAGTAAATAATTTATTTACTTTTTTCGTGTTGATATCATAAAACGAAACATCTACATTATTTTGATGACGGTTAGACGTTACAACCGTTAATAAATTCGCTTTTGTAGAGAACTTAATTTTCGGAATGTAATAATTCTGAACTCCGCCTAAATTAACATTTGCAGTTGAGTTATTCTTCGTATCAAAAACATGTAACGAAACTTCCGAATTGTCTTGTCCTGCTTTTGGATATTTGTAACGTAATTCTTGTGGATAAAGATTATTGTGGTAAATCGGAATATTAATTTCTTTGACTTTCGATTCGTCAAAACGAACATAAGCCAAAGACGTTCCATCAGCATTCCAATCAAAATTTCTTACGAAACCAAACTCTTCTTCATAAACCCAATCGTTGATCCCGTTGATAATATTATTCTTTTTACCATCCGTTGTAACTTGAATTACCTTGTTCGATTTTAAGTCTTGAATGTATAAATTATTCTCAAAAGCAAAAGCTACCTTAGAAGCATCTGGCGAAAACAAAGGCTCTTGAATTCCTTTTCCATCAAATAACAATACTTTCGATTTTGTTTGTGTATCATACACTTCAAACTTTGCTGTAAACGAATGGCGATAAATTTGGTGCGAATTAGTTTGCAATAAAACGTAACGCTCATCAGAACTAAATTCATAACCTTCAAACTTTCCAGGAACGACAACTACATCAGAAGTCTGACCTTTTTTCAATGTCGATTCATACGAACGTTTTACCAATCCGTCTTTTGTCAGAATAGTATAATTTTCTCCATCGTTCAATGAGTTCACACCGTACAAAGAATTTTCGCGGTATTTTCCGCCATATATCCCTTCAATGGTTATTTGTTGTGCATAAGAATAAGCGCCCATCGCAAGGATAGCCAAACTTAAAATAAATTTTTTCATATTAATTTTCTAATCATGTGAGTTCAAACAATCAAATATAAACAATTATATTTTTTAGAAAACCCCTTTCAACCGAATAATGAACATAAATAGAAGATGTACAAAAAGTTTTAAGTATTTTTATACATTCTATCAATCAAAACGTTTGTAATTTTGTCTTATAAAAAAGTATCCAATATGAAGCATCAAGTAGTAGAAGGTTTTTCGAAATTATCGAAAGAAGGAAAAATTGAATGGGTTGTCAATGAATATTTGAATGGTGATGAATCTGCCATCAAAGTATTGAAACAATATTGGAATGATGATGCAGATTTACAAAAACTGCACGACGAATTTTCAGAAAATACAGTTTCTAATTTCTATATGCCGTTTGGTTTAGCGCCAAACTTTTTAATCAACGACGAATTATACGCTATTCCAATGGCGGTTGAAGAGTCTTCTGTTGTTGCTGCTGCTTCTAAAGCTGCCAAGTTTTGGCAAACACGTGGAGGTTTCAAAACAACTATTTTATCAACAACAAAATTAGGTCACGTGCATTTTATGTACGAAGGTGACAAAGAAAAGTTGCAAAATGCATTTGAAACGACGATTAAAAATCAATTAATCAAAACGACAAATGATATCACAAAAAACATGCGTGCGCGCGGTGGTGGTATTTTGGCTTTGGAATTAATTGATAAAACAGCTGATTTAGAAAACTATTATCAAATAAAAGCTTCTTTCGAAACAATGGATTCGATGGGTGCAAACTTCATCAATTCATGTTTAGAGCAATTTGCCAAAACATTACGAAACGAAATCGAAGCTGATTCTACTTTTACAGATGATGAAAAAGATTCAGTTCAAATCGTGATGTGTATTTTATCGAATTATACGCCAGATTGTATTGTTCGTGCAGAAGTTTCTTGTCCTGTTGAGCAATTAGCAGAAGGGAATGTAACCTCAGAAGAATTTGTCGAGAAGTTTTCTCGTGCGGTTCGAATTGCAGAAATAGAGCCTTATCGCGCAACAACGCATAACAAAGGAATTATGAACGGAATTGATGCGGTTGTGATTGCAACAGGTAACGATTTCCGTGCTGTAGAGGCTTGTGCGCATACATATGCCGCAAAAGATGGTCAATATTCTTCATTAACACATTGCGAAGTAAAAGATGGAATTTTCCGTTTTTGGATTGATTTACCAACTGCTCTTGGAACAATTGGTGGATTGACAGCTTTGCATCCTTTAGTAAAATTAGCGATGGGAATTCTTGGAAAACCAAATGCTAAAGAATTGATGGGGTTTGTTGCTGTTGCTGGATTAGCGCAAAACTTTGGTGCGTTGCGTTCTTTGGTTACAACTGGAATTCAGAAAGGTCACATGAAAATGCACTTGATGAATATCTTGAATCAATTGGAAGCAACAGAAGAAGAAAAGAAATATTTTGTCAATTATTTTAAAGATAAAACGGTTTCTCATCACAATGTCATCGAAGAGTTTTGCAGATTACGTGGTGTAGAAAATGTAGAAGACATCAAAAAAGATAAATAATCTAACAAATGCGAATTTGGTCTGTTCATCCGAAATATCTCGATGCAAAAGGAATTGTAGCACTATGGCGCGAAACGCTTTTGGCAAAAAATGTTTTGGAAGGCAATACAAAAGGTTATAAAAATCATCCGCAATTAATTCGCTTCAAAGCTGTCGAAAAACCGCTTGAAGCGATTAATCAATATTTAGCAGAAGTTTGGGACGAAGCCACAAGACGAGGCTATAACTTTGACCGAAATAAAATTGATTTTGATTTCAAAAAGATTAAAATTGACGTCACAATAGGTCAAATGCAATATGAATTCAACCATTTATTAAAGAAGTTAGAACAAAGAGATCCTGAGCGATTCAAACAAGTTGAAAACCTCAAAATGGTTGATTGCGCTGAGATTTTCGAAGTAAAAGAAGGAGAAATAGAAAAATGGGAGATCATTTCTTAGAAGAATATTTTGCGAAAGCAAAAGAAAAACAACGCGAACACAAAAAGTTTTTGGAGAAGTTGAAGAAAAAACCACCTAAAAACTTGGATCAAAAAATGGAAGAAATTCATGAAGATGTTTTCAGTCGCATCGATTGTCTTTCTTGTGCGAATTGTTGCAAAACAACTGGTCCGCTTTTTACACAAAAAGATATTGAGCGTTTAGCGCATGTTTTTCGTATCAAACCAAGTCAATTTATTGATAAATATTTACGAATTGATGAGGATAACGACTACGTTTTGCAGCAAGTTCCTTGTCCGTTTTTGGATAGTGAAAATTATTGTTTGGTTTACGAAGATCGCCCAAAAGCTTGCCGTGAATATCCGCATACAGATCGCAAAAAGTTTTATCAAATTAATCATCTTACCCTAAAAAACACGCTAATTTGTCCTGCAACCTACGAAGTTGTGGAACAAATGCAGAAAGAAATAAAAGTATAAATGGAAACACCTCTAAAAATAATCGCATTTATTATGTTGATATTTCCGACAATTTATCAAGGAATTGCTGGATTTAGAACCAAAGATGCTACTGTTGTAAAAAAAATTGCTTGGCGCGCCGTTTTGATGCAAATCATGGGAACGCTTTTGGCTTATTTTATCTTCATAAAAATTGGTCAAGACAAACAAGTTGCCATTTATGTTGGCTTTATGTTTTTTACGTCGCTTGCAATTTTAGTGCTGATTCAAAACATTTTGATTTACTTAAAAAATAATAGTAATAATTAAAACGTCGTCTATGAGCGACGTTTTTTTAATATCATTAAGCTAATAAATTAACGTATTGTTCTGCTTTTTCGGTTAGTTTAGTTTTTACTTGATCATAATTTGAATCAAAAAAACTTCGTAATCTGAACTTTGATTTTTTGGTTTGAATAGTTAGAATTTGATTGCGATTCAAGCGAAAAATGTCTTCTTCTTCGTACAAATAATAAATTGCTCGATATGGAATTTCATCTTTTTTGAAAATTGTTCTGATTTCGAACGTTTCTTCTTTTAACGTAAATAAGGTCAAATTAAACGTTAAATCGTATAAAATAGACATCGATGCAAGTAAAGAAATCATGAAAACGCCAATGCGTAAAAAAGGTTCGTCTATCCAAAAATTTCCTCCAAACCAAAAAGCTTTGACAAACGTGAAGTTAACCATCATTAATAATAGAAAAATGATGACGAGAAGAAGTGTTTGCCAACTAAGTTTAGATTTTACCATCTCTCATTGGATTTGTACTAATTTACAATTTTTTTGAACAGGTTTAGAAAATTTTTCTACAAATAAGAAACCTCAGATAAATCTGAGGTTCATTATATTAAAAAAAATGTTATGTTATAAAATTTCAATACTAAAACTATGATTGAGATAATTGTTATAATCCAAGATTTATGCCAAACTGAATCATTTTACGATTATCAAATGTGTTATCTTTAAAATAATTGTTCAAATCTTTTCTTACAAAAACATCAATCAATCCTAAACCAATTGTTATTTCAGCTCCGTAGATAAAATTATTCACATTATAATTTCCACGTTCTTTGTTGCGAACACCATCTCCTTTGTAAATATTATTCGATGATAACAACGTTCCTCCATACATATACGCTGCGATATAGTGTTTTCCTTGCGGACGATATGCAAAATCATCGGTAATATTTTTGACTTTCGAAAAGTTGTATTTAAATCCAACCGGAACCATAAAATAGGCCGAACGCAATTTCGATTTATCTAACGATTTATCACTTTTTACCAAGCCAACATTTCCATTTTCATCACGATTAAAGCGCATATCATCGTCGATGCGATACGTTCTCCACGAAAATAATCCTCCTGCCAAAAAGTTAACAGGACTTGTTAACGATAATTGTCTTTCGTACATTAAACCTACTGTAATGTTGCTCGAAAACTTCTCGTGTTTGTTCAATTCCTCATCTTTTTTTCCTGTAAACGCCATGTATCCAAAAGAAGCATAACCATTAATTTGATTCGCAATTCGGTAACGTTTCGTCACATCTTGTTTCGTTTTTGGCGTAATTGGATCTTCGCCGTTCATAATCGAAAATGCAACTTGTTGTTTGATGATATCATCTAAATTGAAATTTACCTCCTGAATACGATCATTTATCGTTCCCGAATACACGCTCGCAATCGCTTCTTTCTTCGCTGTAGCCTCAGAAGCATTCAGTTTTCCTTCTGTTAATTCTTTGTCAACTGCCGCAATTTTCTTTTCCATTGCAGATTTTTCTTCCTGAACAATTTGACGAATCACTAACGTAAATTCGCTGATGCGATCTTTTACAATTGGACTGATTTTTTCTTCATTTTTATCATTCAAATCAAATGTAAATTTTTGAGCATATAGTGATGTAGCTGATAAGCATAATAATCCTGCTACGATAAGTTTTTTTATCATAATCTTGCTAATTTAGGGATATTAATGTTTTATTTGAAGCCGATAGAAACCACGCGCGATTGGTTTGACTCCTTTAGATTTTCTTTATTTTCGATCGAATACAACAACATATTTGGATCTACAAAATTCTTATTCTTTTTGTTCACTTTTACAGAATCTAATGTTGTGTTAGCTGCAATATTTTTCTTTGGTTGAGCTTCTGATTTTAAATCTTCTTTCTTCTCTACAATAGCTTCTTTCTTCGTTGGAAAAGCCATTTCAACTTGTTGAGATTCTTCGTTTATTGCCACTTGAACTTTACCATGTTGAATTGGTTTCTTCTCTTCTTGTGTCTGAATTTCAACTTCTTTTTTAGAAGAATCAATCTTTTCATTATTCGCTAAAATCGATTCTGAAGAATGAACTGTATTAGAGTCTGATTGAATTTGTTGCGGATTATTTTGTTCCTGATGATTTACAAATTCTTTTGGTTGATCATCTTTCGATTGATTCGAGAATAAATAAATTGATGTAGAAACCGTAAATAACGCCACAACCGCAGCAGACAACCACCATTTAAAATTTGATTTTTGTGGTGATGGAGCGACATCCATACGAGCTTGAATTCTGTCCCACGCATCATGAGAAGGATTCAATTCACGATTTTCTAAATCGTCTTTTATATAGTTTGATATTTTATCGTTGTTTTTCATTTGTCATTTTCTTTTTACTTAGAACAATTTCTTTCAGTTTTGCCTTTGCTCGAAACAATTGCGTTTTGCTGGTCGAAACCGAAATATTCAGCATTTCTGAAATTTCTTGATGCGAATAATCTTCGAGAATATGAAGATTAAACACCAATCGATAAGGTTCTGAAAGTTGATCTAACATGTCTTGCACATTAAAATTTAACCACGTTTCCTCTACTTCTTCATCCGCTTCATCATAATTAGAAACTCTTACATCATCAACATAAATCAATGTTTTATTTGCACGTAAAAAAGTTAAACATTCGTTGACCATAATTCGACGCATCCAACCTTCGAAACTTCCTTTATTTTGAAATTTCTCGATATGATTAAAGACTTTACAAAAACCATTAATCATACAATCTTCTGCATAATGCATGTCTTCGATGTAGCTTCTACAAACGCTCAGCATCTTTTTGGAGCTTTGTTCGTAGAGTTCTTTTTGCGCCAAAGCATCGTTCTTTTTTAGTCGTTCGACTAAAATTTCTTCTTTACTTTTTCGATTTAGTACAAATAATTTCACGTGTGTTAATTGCTTTCTTACTTAATAGACTCAAGGTTTGTAAAAAGGTTACAGAAAATTAAACATTTTTTTTGAAATGATTTGATATAGAACGAAAAAAGCTCGCAATTAGCGAGCTTTTTAATCATATTTATCTAAAATAAATTATTTCTGAAACGAATCTTTATTCAATTCGTATAATATTTTAAGACCTTTTATCGTGTGTAAACGATCATCAATATCAATTTTATCTGTCAACGATTTGTAAACGCCGCCAACTCCACCTGTCGAAATCACATAACATTGTTCTCCTTCTTCGGCATTGATACGATCGATCATTCCTTCGACCATACTCAAAAAACCATAAACCATTCCTGATTGCATACAAGATTCTGTATCAGATCCCAAAACAGTTTTAGGTGCTTTCAGTTCTACTGTTGGTAATTGAGCTGTTTCTCCTACCAACGAATTTAAGGCAGTAATAATTCCGGGAGCAATCACTACTCCACCGACATTTGCCGATTCGTCAATCCCTAAAAAAGTTAGCGCAGTTCCAAAATCAATGATAATTTTTTTACCTTGATAATTTTGATAATGTGCAGCTACCGCATTCGCATATAAATCTGTTCCCATTTGGTTTGACTTATGCTTGATTGCAGATGGCGTATTACGATCCACAACCATTGGTTTGAACTTGTGAATCTTTTGTAAAGCAATCTTAACGCTTGCTGTAAGTGGTGGCACAACCGAACCAATCACAATATCTGTAATATCGTCTTTCTCAATTCCGAAAGGCTCGTACATGTTCGAGAATTTTGCAAAAAATTCGTATTCGGTACGATAAGGTTTTGAATTGATTGTCCATGTAATAATCTCCGTTTCACTTTTGAAAACCGCGAAACGAAGATTAGTATTTCCAATATTTACTGCTAATAACATTATTTTGTAAATACATTATTTTTATCATTTACATCTGCCAAACGTTTTGTTGGATCGATGGTAACTTGTTTAACTTCTTTTGAAACTTTAACGTCATATGTAGGTTTTGTCCAGAACCAATCTTCTAAAATTGTTCTTTTTGCACCTTGATATTCCACTAAATTTTCTGCTGGTTTTTCTCCACGCATTTCACGTAAAGGAATGTAAAATAATTCTTTCGAACCATCTGTATATTCAACCAATAAATCAATCGGCATTGCAAAATCAGATTTATTAGCGATTGTAATTGTATTTCCGTTTACAGCTTCTACAGCGTAATCAATTTTGCGTGTTGTATTGATAAATAAGTTGAAATACCATTTAAGATTAATTCCAGAAACTTCTTCTGCTACACGTTTGAAATCATTCCCTGATGGATGTTTGAATTTCCATTGTTTATAGAATTCTAGGAATGTTTTGTTTAAATTATCATTTCCAATAATATATCCCAATTGAATTGCTAAAACTTGACCTTTGTAATACGCTTCTAAAGAGTATGCATAATTTGTATTATAATAGTCTGCTAATAAACTTGCAGGTTCTTCTTTACCAGAAAGTGCTAAATTAATATATCCTTTGTAGGCATCTGGATTTGGATTTGAAGGCATTACTTTTAATTTATCTACAACATTAAGGTGCGCCATTTGCTCTACATACGATGTAAAACCTTCGTCGAACCACTCGTTGTATGTTTCATTGATACCAAATAATTGTTGGTACCAAGAGTGAGCTGCTTCGTGGAAAATAGTTCCGATTAAGCTATTTAAATTACTTCCTCCAGCAATTAAAGTTGCAGTACCATATTCCATACCACCGTCACCACCTTGAATAATTGAATATGTTTTCCAAGGATATTCACCAAAATGTTCAGAATTATAATCGAAGAAACCTAATGCATAAGGCATCGCTTGTCTCCACGCAGAAGATTTATCATTATCTTGGTAAACTAAATAAACATCTACGCCATGTTTAGATTTTTCGTGCTCCACAATAAATTCTTTATCTGCAGCCCAAACAAAATCGTGAATATTTTCAGCTTTGAAATTCCAAGCTACTTTACCATTTTTTGCTTTGATTGTAGGATTTTTCACATAACCTTTTACATTGTTTGGATTTTGTAATTCTCCCGAAGCTCCCACAACATAATCTTTATCGATGTTGATTGTAACATCAAAATTACCAAAAGGAGCAAAAAATTCGCGACCAACATATTCATCTAAATGCCAACCTTCAGGATCGAATTCTGCCATTTTTGGATACCATTGCGCCATAGAAAATTCTACACCATCTTTCGAATTACGTCCAGAACGACGAATTTGTTCAGGAACTTGCGCATTCCAAATCATATCGAAAGTAGAAGTTTGTCCTTCTGCAATTGGTTTTGCTAAAGTAACTTCTAAGATTGTTCCATCAACTTTATACGAAACGGCTTTACCGTCTTGCTTAAGAGAAGTCACTTTTTGATAACCGATTTGATCTGGTTTTAATTCAGAAATACGGCTAACATATTTTGGATTTTCTTTTGTTCCGACATTCGTTGCCATTCGTTTATCAGGATCTGGAATGTTTTGCAAACGATTATCCATCATACTTCCTGGTTGAAAAGCATTAAAATACAAATGAAAATAAACTTTATTCAGGCTTTGTCCTGAATTGTTCGTGTATTTCAATTGCATTTTTCCATCGTATTGATATGCTTTTTCTTTCATATCAACATCAATCTTATAATCTACCTTTTGTTGCCAATATCCTTTGCGTTGCGCAAAAGCAAATTGTACCAAACAAAGGCAAATTAGTAAAGTAAATTTTCTCATTTCTAACTAATCATTAAACTTTAATCTCTCAAAAATACGAAAAAGCTTGAAACAAGTCAGTTTTGTTTCAAGCTTTTGATTACTTTAAACAACCAAACTCTAATCTTATCAAATCTAATAATTCTTTTATCGATATTAATTCATCAACATTTGGATAATATTCGAGATAGTTCTCTGGATTATAATAATGAATCGTATTTTTTTTATTGTTACTATTAATCAAAATGTAATAACTTACTCCATCAAGAATCGATGTTTTCTTTTTCGTGTTTACGATACTTCCTTCTTCTATAGAATATTGATTTGATTTATTTTTTAGCTTATAGCTTATTTTATCAAAATCTGGCAAGTATAAAATATCTGTATCTAAAATTTTAAACCAAATTAATTCAAGATTACTCAAAGAGTTTAATTTCTCTTTAACAATTCTAATTTTAGTTACATTATCAATTGTTCCTGCTTTTGTTTGATACAGTTCTGCTTTCCAATAATCATCTTTAACATTATAAAGACGAAACATTTCTAAACCTGTCGATGTAGCGTATTTTTTATAAATTCTAATTTCATTTTCATGCAATTTCAATGAATCAATTTTCAATATTCGATTTAATTCTTCAATTTGTTGAGAGAATAATATTGAATGCAAACAAAATACTATAATCGATAAAGTTATCTTCATAAAATTAGTTGAACATTTTAGAATGTTAATATACTAAAAAAGCTCGTGTCAAGTACTTGACACGAGCTTTTAAATAATAAATAATAAAAAACTATATAATAATCATTCTACAATTACCACATTGGCGTTTGCAAAAATGAAGATAATATTCCTGGAAAAATTCCCATCACAATTAAGATAACCATTCCAATGATTAAAAGGAAATTCGTTAATCCGTCTTGTGTTTTTAATTTGTTTTTTCCTTTTTTGAAATACATATAGTTGATGATTTTGAAGTAATAATACATACTCAAAACTGCCATAACCAATGCAATTACAATCAAAAATAGGTTTTTATCGTTTGTTCCTCCAATACTTAATGCCATAAATTTAGCGAAGAAACCTCCTGTTAATGGAATACCTGCTAACGAAATCAAAGAAATTGTCATCGCTGCAGCCAGAACTGGATTTGCTTTTCCTAAACCAATGAAACTTTCAAATTTTGGATTTTTGAATTGATCAATCGTATAGAAAATAATGAAATTCGCAACCGAATAAGCAATCGTATAGAACATCAAAGCCTCTTTAGATGATGAATTGATGTTAAACAAAACAAATAACATGAAACCTGCTTGCGCGATTGATGAATAAGCCATCAAACGTTTGACAGATTTTTGAGAAATTGCTCCGAAGTTTCCGATAAATAACGTCAAAATGATGATTGACGCAAATAATAAACGGTAATATTCGGCATATTCTACATTTGTTGGGAATGATTTTAAGACTAAAATAAATCCTAAAAATGATCCTCCTTTGATGATTGTCGACATAAACGATGTAAACACAGTTGGTGTTCCGTCGTAAACGTCTGGTGTCCATGCATGGAAAGGAGCTGCAGAAACTTTGAAACAAAATGCAAAGATGATTAAACACCATCCTGCGTAATAAATTGTTTCGAAATCTTTGTTATAGTTCACCAATTGATCAACCATAAAAGTTCCTGTTGCGCCATACAAAAATGTTACACCCAACATCAAAATCCCTGTTGAGAAAGCTCCCATCAAGAAATATTTTACAGAAGCTTCTGTACTTCTAAGACTTTCTTTGTTTGTTCCTGCAATAATGTACATTGGAATTGACATTAATTCGATTCCTAAGAACATAATTACTAAGTTGTGGAATTGTGCTAAAACGGCGATTCCTGTAAAAGAGAAGAAAATTAAGGCATAATATTCTGCCACATGTTTTCCTACTTTTCCAAACGAATCTTTGTTCAACAATAAGTAAAAAATTGCCAATCCCGCCAATGCGATAAAGAACGAAACGCCGTAAAGCGACTGTCCAATCATATTATCGAATTTTCCTGCGAACATTGAGCAACCTTTCAAATCGAAAATTCCTCCTACAATCATTCCGAAAAACAGAACAACAGAAAGTATATTTAAGGCACGATTATTTTTGATGTAGAATCCACTAAACATCAAAATAATACCTGAAAGTGCTGATAAAATAATCGTATTCATATCTATTTATTCAAAAATGATTAATGTGCTAATAAATTAAAAATTGGTGTTGGATAAACTCCTAAAATAATCACTATGATTGCGATTACTGATAAAACTGCAATTGGTCCAAAACCTCCTTTTTGAGCATCTTTTTGTTTGATGTTTTTTACTTCTCCAAACAATAATGCGCTTGATAATCTCAACGTATAAACGGCAGATAAAATAACACCTAAACAAGCCACAACACATAAAACTGGATTGTGTGTAAACAATGCTGAAAGCATCATAAACTCTCCGATGAATGAACTTGTCAATGGTAATGCTACGTTTGCTAAACCGAATATCATGAATAAGATAGATAATGTTGGATCAACTTTCGCTAAACCACCAATCGATTTGATATCTGTCAAATCATATTTTCTTTCCATAATATCAACACATAACCATAATCCTAAAACAACTAAACCATGTGAAAACATTTGAAAATAAGCTCCTGTTACACCATTTGCTAATTCTGAAAATATTGAAACGAAGATTAAAGCCAAGTGAGCAATCGAGCTATATGCAATAATCTTCTTTACATTTTTTGCACTCAATGCGATTAACGAAGCGTAAACTAATCCGAAAATTGCGATATACGTAATGTATTTGAACAATTCTGAAATTGTTGGGAACATTCCCAAATACCAAGTAACCACTGCAAATAATCCCATTTTCGCCATCAAAGCTGAAAGTACAACTGTTAATGGAGTTGGAGATGTTTTGTAGATGGTTGGTTGCCATGTGTGAAATGGAAAGATTGGAATTTTAATCACAAAAGCGATTAAGAATAACAATGCCAACGCTGTATTTGTTGAATAATGCGGTCCTGTAACTTGTACAACATCTGTTAATAAAAATGATGCTGGTTGTAAGAAAAATCCGATGTAAATAATTCCTCCTAACATAAACATCGATCCTAAAATCGTGTATAAGAAGAATGTCATATTTGCGCGAATTTTGTCTTTTCCAATTCCGAATAATCCGATTAAGAAATAAACTGGAATTAAAACAACTTCCCAGAAGAAATAGAATAAAATTAAATCTTCTGCTAAGAAAACTCCGTTTAATCCTGCTAAAGTGATTAGCAATAACCCATAGAATGTATTGCTATATTTTTGTTTTGTTGTTGATAAATAAACAAAAAGAGCTAAGTAAGTAAGGTTAGTTAATAAAATCATTAATCCTCCCAAACCTTGAGCATTTAACGCGAAATAAGTTTTAACGCTGTTGAAATTGAACCATTGTGTTTGAAACGTTAACTCGTTGTTTCCTCCTTTGCAAGTGATAAACAAGTACAACGCCAACAACGCTCCACCAACGAATGCTCCTAACCATCTTTGTGGTTTTTGACCTTGCATTAATAGCATAAAAACTCCTACTATTAATGGTAAAATGATAAATAAAGATAAAAGCATTACTAACCTATTTTGAAATTAAATACCCCATAAAAAAGATTGCGATACCTGCCACGATTCCAACAACCATTAGCATAATATAGAATCCTACATTTCCGTTTTGTAGCTGACGTACATTTTTTGATGCGCGACCAGAAACAGTTCCAACTCCTAAAACAAAAGCTGCAATTCCTGCTTTTTCTACATATTTTTTCAAGACATCACCTAACTCGAACAATGGTTTTACAATTGCATTGTCGTATAATTCGTCGATGTACCATTTATCCTCAAAGAATTTTGCAATTCCAGTTGCTTCACCATCTACATGATTTGTGTATTTCTTGATGGCATAATAAATTGCGCCAAGCACACAAAGTAATAAAGCTCCCATCATCATCCATTCTGTTGCATGAGAAACATGATGAGCTTCTCCGATTGATACAACTCCACTTAAGAAAGTTTGAAGTTTGTGTCCGTCTTGCATAAACAACGCTGGAATTCCTACATAACCTGCAAAAACAGAAAGAACTGCTAAGATGATTAATGGAATTGTCATTGCTGCTGGACTTTCGTGCGGATGAGCATCTTTATCTCTTAAATCTCCTAAGAAAGTCATCGCGTATAAACGGAACATGTAGAATGCTGTCATCACAGAAACGATAAATCCGATTCCGTAAACAACTGGATTAGAAACAAACATTCCTAATAACATTTCGTCTTTCGAGAAGAAACCTGATAATCCTGGAATACCAGCGATTGCCAAACATCCAATCAAGAAAGTGATATGTGTAATTTTCATGTATTTCTTCAATCCCCCCATTTTGCGCATATCTTGCTCGTGGTGCATTCCGTGAATCACAGAACCTGCTCCTAAGAATAATAATGCTTTGAAAAATGCGTGCGTCATTACGTGGAAAACTGCTGCGATATACGCTCCAGAACCAATTGCTGCGAACATTAATCCTAATTGAGAAACTGTAGAATAAGCCAATACTTTTTTGATATCGTTTTGGCGCATTGCAATAGTTGCAGTAACAAAAGCTGTTGCAATTCCTACGTACTGAATAACTTGTAATGTGATCGGTGCTGCCGAAAATAATTCGTTGCAACGTGTAATCATAAAAATACCTGCCGTTACCATTGTTGCAGCGTGAATAAGTGCTGAAACTGGCGTTGGTCCTGCCATCGCATCTGGTAACCAAGTGAACAATGGTAATTGAGCCGATTTACCCGTTGCTGCTAAGAATAACAATAATGTGATTCCTGTTAATACAAAACCTGTAAATGCAGATGAATCAATTGCTAATTGGCTGAATACTTTTACATATTCTAACGTTCCAAATTCTTTGAAAATCCAAAACATCGCCAATAAAAATCCAACATCTCCGATACGGTTCATGATGAAGGCTTTCTTCGCTGCTTTGATATATTCTGGATTTGTAAACCAAAAACCAATTAACAAGAATGAACATAATCCTACTCCTTCCCATCCAATAAACATCATTACAAAATTGTTTCCCATAACAAGAATCAACATGAAGAAGATGAATAAATTTAGGTAAGAAAAGAATTTTGCAAATCCTTTGTCTTCGCTCATGTAAGCCGAGCTATACACGTGAATTAAAAATCCAACTCCTGTAATAATTAACAAGAACAAACTCGTTAATGCATCAATTTGAAATGCAAACGGAACTTGTAAAGTTGGAATATTGATAATATCAAATGCCTTAAAAATTAATGGTTGTGCATCTGCTCCTGATGGAACTGACATAAAAACCATGATTGATAAAATGAAACTTGCCAAAACTGCTCCACTTCCAATGAAAGTCACTAAGCTTTTAGAAAGTACATTTCGTCCTAAACCGTTAATTAAAAATCCGATGAATGGAATCAAAGGAATTAACCATATATACTGCTCCATTCTTAACCTTTTAAACGATTTAACACATTAATATCTACCGAGTATACTTTGCGGAACAATAAAATTATCACTGAT
Organism: Empedobacter falsenii; assembly: GCF_013488205.1. Classification (NCBI taxonomy): domain Bacteria; kingdom Pseudomonadati; phylum Bacteroidota; class Flavobacteriia; order Flavobacteriales; family Weeksellaceae; genus Empedobacter; species Empedobacter falsenii. Next base: position 3,496,347 of record NZ_CP040908.1, read on the forward strand.
AATCCTACAGCAACCTCAGCCGCAGCCACAACCATAATAAAGAATACTAAAAGTTGTGCATCTGTTCCTTTTTCTAATGCTGGATTTGCGTGATAGTGCATTTTTGAGAACGCTACTAACAACAAATTCACAGAATTTAACATCAATTCTATACACATAAAAATGACAATTGCGTTACGACGAATCATTACGCCAGCCATTCCTATTCCGAATAGGATTAATGATAAAGTAATATAATAACTGATTGGTAACATCTTTTACTTTTTATATTTAATCCAATAATTCTTCGTCCTTTTTCGATAACATCACCGCTCCAATCATTGCAGAAATAAACAAAATACTGCTCAACTCGAATGGTAAAACATATTCTGAATACAACAATGATCCTAAATTGTGAATCAATCCTAAATCACCTGTTCCCATTTCTACAGCTGTGTTTGCAGAAGCTTGATTTTGTGAGAAAATACTAATTGTCAAGGCAATAAATAATAAAGAGATTAAACTCGCTGCTAATATTTTTGCTGGTCGACCAAATGATTTCTTTTCACTATTCAAGTTCATCAACATCACCACGAATAAGAACAATACCATAATTGCTCCGGCATAGACAATGACGTTTACAATTGCCAAAAACTGTGCGTTTAGCAATACATAATGTCCGCTGATGCAGAAGAATGTTACGATTAAATATAAAATGGAATGTACAGGATTCTTACTGAACACCATTAGTAGCGCACTTAACACCGTTAAGCTCGACAAAACATAGAATAAAATGATAGGTAATTCCATTAATTTGTAGCTTTTTTCGGGATTAATAAATCTTCTTTCGAATAGATAAAGTTTTGACGTTTGAAACTTGCTGGTGGAACTGTTTGCGATAAATAAACAGCATCTTTTGGACAAGCTTCTTCACAGAATCCACAGAAAATACAACGTAACATGTTAATTTCATATTTCGCTGCATATTTTTCTTCGCGGTAAAGATTTTCTTCACCAGGAAGTCTTTCTGCTGCTTCCATTGTAATTGCTTCTGCTGGACAAGCCAAAGCACAAAGTCCACAAGCCGTACAATTTTCACGATCTTCTTCGTCTCTATTCAAAACGTGTAATCCTCTAAATACAGGACTAAACGGTCTTTGTTTTTCTGGATAACTAATTGTTGCTTTCTTCGAAAAGAAATGCTTCAATGTAATCATCAACCCTTTTGCGATAGAAATCAAATAGATACTTTCCCAAAAAGTAAGGGGTTTACGTTCTACTTGTTTTACTCTATTTGTAATTGGTTTCATACTTTTAATGATTTTGATGATTCTACTTGTTTAATAATAAAATCACTAAGCCTGTAATTAACATATTGATTAATGCTAAAGGCAATAATTTTTTCCAACCTAAATCCATTAATTGGTCATATCTGAAACGAGGAATCGTCCAACGCACCCACATATAGAAGAAGATGAAGAAACAAGCTTTACCGAATAATGAAAGGAAATTAAGAATTGCCGTTCCATTCACTCCGATAGAGTTTACTAATGTTGCATCGTCTACAAATGGGATATCGTATCCACCAAAATATAAGGTAGAAATTACTACAGAACTGATAAACATGTTGATGTATTCTGCGAATAAGAAGAATCCCATCTTCATCGAAGAATATTCTGAGTGATAACCTCCAATTAACTCATTTTCTGCTTCTGGTAAATCGAACGGAGTACGGTTAGTTTCTGCGAACGAACAAACCAAGAAAATAATAAATCCTAATGGTTGTAATAAGATAAACCACGCATGCTCTTGTTGATAATGTACAATATCACTCAATTTTAAAGAACCTGTCATCATCAAAATTGTGATTAACACTATTCCCATCGGTAATTCGTACGAAATAATCTGCGAAGCTGCACGCAAACCTCCCATTAAAGAGTATTTGTTGTTCGATGCCCAAGCACCAATCATAATTCCATAAACACCTAAACTTAATACACCTAAAATGTATAAAAATCCGATGTTAACATCTGCAATTTGAGGAACAACTACACGATCTCCAATCTCGAAAGCTGTCGACCATGGAATAACTGCACCTGTCATACAAGCTACAATCATTGCCAAAGATGGACCTAAGATGAATAAAAATTTATTCGAATCTTTTGGTGTAATTTCCTCTTTCGAGAATAATTTTAAACCATCGGCAAGCGGTTGTAATAAACCAAAAATACCTGCACGGTTTGGTCCGATACGATCTTGTAAGAATGCTGCAACTTTACGCTCAGCCCAAGTAGAATACATGGCAACAACTAATGCAAAACCAATCATTACGCCTACTAAAGCTAACTTTTCTAATGCATCAGCAATAAATTCTTCTGTCATTTTGTTAATTTTATTTACGAATGATTAATCTTTAAAATCTTTACTTGTTGCTGGTCCATCAATTTTTGATAAATCACGATTTGGTTCATTTACTTCAGAAACCGAGTGAATATCTAATAAAATTTTTGGATCGCGTTTGATCACTTTCGGAAGTGTTTCTTTTGGCTCCACTTTATTCTCAAAGTAATGACCTTGACGAACAACAGAATCTTTAGAAATTTCTGATGGTTTTTCTAACGTCCAATCGTTGATATCTTTTTTATCGAAACGACATGTGTTACAAATCCAATCTTTTACTTCGTTAAATTCATCTTTGCGAGCTGTTACACGGAAAACTTCATTTCCACGGAACCACACTTGTGCTTTACCTGAACAAGTAGGACAATCGCGATGAGCATCAACTGGTTTCAAGAACCAAACACGGTTTTTGAAACGGAACGTTTTATCTGTTAAAGCTCCAACTGGACAAACATCAATAATATTTCCGATGAATTCATTATCTAAACTTTTGTTGATATGAGTTGAAATTTCAGCGTGATCTCCACGATTCATTACACCATGCTCACGACAACCTGTGATTTGATCCGCAGTTTTTACACAACGATAACATAAAATGCATCGGTTCATGTTCAACTGAATATTTGGACCTAAATCTTCTTTTGGGAATGTACGACGATCAAATTCGTAACGCGTTGCTTCTGCTCCGTGCTCGTAACTTAAATCTTGTAATTTACATTCTCCTGCCTGATCACATACTGGACAATCTAAAGGGTGATTGATTAATAATAATTCAACAATCCCTTTACGTGCCTCAACTGTACGCTCAGATGTTTTATTGCCTACAACCATTCCGTCCATAACTGTTGTACGACAAGACGGAACCAATTTTGGCATTGGACGAGGATCTGCTTCACTACCTTTTGATACTTCTACCAAACACGTTCTACAGTTTCCTCCTGTATTTTCTAATTTACCGTAGTAACACATCGCTGGAGGTGCTACTTCTTTACCAATCATACGAGCGGCTTGAAGGATCGTTGTTCCCGCAGGTACTTCAATCGTTTCGTTATCGATGGTAACTTTAAATAATGGTGTTTCTTCTGCCATCTTCGTATTAATTTGCGGTTTCTTTAATTTCGATTGGATCAGCATAATGTGCTAAACCAAAATTACGCGTCAAACATTCTTCTGGATTATTAATATGCCATTCGAACTCATCACGGAAGTGACGAATTGCCGCTGCAACTGGCCAAGCCGCTGCATCTCCTAATGGACAAATTGTATTTCCTTCGATTTTACGTTGTACATCCCATAACAATTCGATATCAGACATTTTTCCTTTTCCTTCATCGATTCTTTTCAAGATTTTCTCCATCCAACCAGTTCCTTCGCGACATGGTGAACATTGTCCACACGATTCGTGACGATAGAAACGAGCTAATGTATAGGTATGATAAACAACGTCTTGATCTTCGTCTAACACGATAAATCCTCCAGACCCCATCATTGTTCCTGTTTGGAAACCTCCTTCTGATAAACTTTCGTAATTCATATAACGAGGTTTACCTTCAGCAGTTTTTAACAATAAGTTTGCTGGAACAATTGGCACAGAGCTTCCTCCAGGAATACATGCTTTAAGACGTTTTCCATTTGGAATTCCTCCACAATATTCATCTGAATAAATAAATTCTTCAACCGTAATGGTCATATCAATTTCATAAACGCCTGGTTTATTAATATTACCACAAGCTGAAATTAATTTTGTTCCTGTAGAACGCCCAACTCCAATTTTAGAATATGCTTCTCCTCCAATCTCAATAATTGGAACAATTGCAGCAATAGTTTCTACATTATTTACAACTGTTGGTCTTCCCCATAAACCTTTAACAGCTGGGAAAGGTGGTTTTAGACGTGGATTTCCACGTTTACCTTCTAAAGATTCTAACAATGCCGTTTCCTCACCACAGATATAAGCTCCACCTCCACGTTGAACATAAATTTCGCAATCGAATCCAGTTCCTTGGATGTTTTTACCTAACCAACCTGCAGTTTTTGCTTCGTCGATTGCTTCTTCTAAAATTTCTGCAACCCACGCATATTCTCCACGGATATAAATAAATGATGTATTAGATCCTAAACAGAATGATGAAATCAAAACTCCTTCAATTAATAAATGAGGAATATATTCCATCAAGAAACGGTCTTTGAACGTTCCTGGTTCTGATTCGTCTGCGTTTACCACTAAGTGTCTTGGAACACCTTCTGGCTTTGCCAAAAAGCTCCATTTCATTCCAGTTGGGAAACCTGCTCCACCACGACCTCTTAAACCAGAAGTTTTTACTTCTTCTAAGATTTCATCCGTTGTCATTTTAAATGCTTTCTCAGCATTTGCATAACCACCATTTTCGCGGTAAGCTTGGTAATGACGAATACCTGGAACATCAATATTTTTTAACAGTAATTTTTGTCCCATTATGCTAATTTTTTCAATTCCTCGATTAATTCGTCTACTTTCTCGATCGTTAAATTCTCACGATACGTTTTTCCTAACTGTAACATTGGCGCGTAACCACATGCTCCTAAACATTCGGCTGGTTTTAATGTAAATAAACCATCTGCCGAAGTTCCACCAGCTTCGATATTTAATTTTGTTTTGATGTGCTCGATAATTTTGTCCGAACCTCTTAACATACAAGGTCCTGTTTGACAAACTTCTAACACAAATTTCCCTACAGGATTTAAGTTAAACATCGAATAAAATGAAGCTACTTCGTAAACTTCTACTGGTAAAATATTCAATACTTCTGCAACATAATCTAAATGAGGTGTGTCTAACCAACCACCAAACTCAGCTTGTGCCACATGAAGCAAAGGAATCAATGCACTTTGTTTTTTATCCTCTGGATAACGTGCAATGATTTTATCTACTTTTTGTTGTGTCTCTTCTGAAAATTGAATTGCCATTTTTAATAATTTTTATTAAGCATCTAATTCTCCAGCGATCAAATTCAAACTACTCATTGTAATAATGGCATCTGAAATCATTGATCCTTCGATCAATTCTGGATAAGCTTGATAATAAATGAAACAAGGTCTACGGAAATGTAAACGGTATGGCGAACGTCCACCATCAGAAACAAAATAATAACCCAACTCGCCATTTGCAGCTTCTATTGAATTATAAATTTCTCCTTTTGGCATATCTACCTCTCCCATAATAATTTTGAAGTGATAGATTAACGCTTCCATTTTTGTGTAAACATCTTTCTTTAGTGGTAAATAGAAGTCTGGAGCATCGGCATGATATTGCGTAGCTTCTTCTCCTTCTAATGCATCAATCTTTGCAATTGCTTGTTTGATGATGCTTAAACTTTGCCACATTTCTTGACCACGAACTAAGAATCTATCGTAACAATCCCCCGTTGTACCAACTGGAATATCGAATTCGAATTCTTCGTAACGAGAATATGGTTTCGCTACACGAACATCATAATCTACACCAGCCGCACGTAAATTTGGTCCTGTGAAACCATAATTTAATGCACGCTCAGCCGAAATTCCTCCAACTCCTTGTGTACGATCCATAAAAATACGGTTACGTAAAAATAAGTTTTCAAACTCTGTTAAGACATCTGGAAACTCTCTCACGAAACGATGGATTTTTGTCCATGCAACTTCAGAAAAATCACGTTCGAAACCTCCGATACGACCAATATTTGTTGTTAAACGAGAACCACAAATTTCTTCGTAAATCTCATAAATCAACTCACGATATTTCATCATATAAAGGAATCCTGTAAATGCTCCTGTATCAACACCCATAATCGAATTACATACGATATGATCTGCCATACGAGCCAATTCCATAATGATAACACGCAAATAAGAAACACGTTTTGGAACTTCAATTCCAACGAATTTCTCAACTGTCATGTGCCAACCTAAGTTATTTAACGGAGCCGAACAATAATTCAAACGGTCTGTCAAAGGTGTAATTTGGTACAAAGGTTTGCGTTCAGCAATTTTCTCAAAAGCGCGGTGAATATACCCAACTGTAGGAACCGCAGATTTGATGATTTCACCATCAATCTCTAAAATATTTTGAAATACCCCATGTGTTGCAGGATGCGTAGGCCCTAAGTTTAAGGTAATTGTGCTTTTTTCTAACGAACCATCTGGAAGATCAAGATGCTTTAATTTTTTAGTTTTCTCTTTTCCCATGGTTAATTTGCTTTTACATTAAAACCTCCATAATTGAAATCACCACCACGACCAAACATATCGTCGTCTTTGTCTTTACGCGTTTGATCCTCTAATGGAAACTCTTTGCGTAATGGATGATAATCCATTTCTGGGACATTCATGACACGAATTAAATTTGGATGTCCTACAAAATCAACTCCATAGAAATCATACGCTTCGCGCTCTAACCAGTTAGCTGTTTCGAATAATTTAGTTGCTGTAAAAATCGAAGGTTTCTCGATTGGCAAAACAAATTTTAATCGAACTTCAACTCCTTCGTATAGATTATAAACTAAATAGGTTACAACCAATTCTTCTCCAACATTATTAGGATAATGAATGGCTGTTAAATCCTTCAAAAATTTGAAAGACAATTGCTCATCATCATATAAATATTGTAAAATCTTTAGATTGAAATCTTTGTTAGCGTATAAAGTCAATACACCGAAATGCTCTTCGTATCCGTATATATTTTCTTGAAACTTCTGAACCAAACGGTCTTTTATAAATGAATTGTCCATTATTTCAACTTATTTAATTCCATAACTTGCTAAAAGTTGTTGATATTCTTCGCTACTTCTACGACGAACACTTTCGCTCTCTACTAACTCCTGAATACGCATTACACCATCAATAATTGCTTCTGGACGAGGCGGACAACCTGGCACATAAACGTCGACTGGAATTACTTCATCAATTCCTTGTAAAACCGAATATGTATCAAAAATTCCTCCCGAACTTGCACAAGCTCCAACAGCAATTACCCAACGAGGTTCTGCCATTTGAATGTAAACTTGCTTCAGAACTGGCGCCATTTTTTTAGAAATTGTACCCATTACCATCAACAAATCGCACTGACGAGGCGTAAAAGCCAAACGTTCAGATCCAAAACGTGCCAAATCGTATGTCGAACCCATAGTCGCCATAAACTCGATTCCACAACAACTTGTCGCAAATGGTAAAGGCCAAATAGAGTTTTTACGCGCTAATCCAACCACTTTTGATAGTTGCATCGCCATAAAACCTTCACCTTCAAAACCACCTGGAGACTCTACAATCTTCACATTGGTATTGTGTGTTACTGGTCTTTTATTATGAATCATTATACTATTATTTTAGAATTTTAATCGCTCTATTTTTCCCAATTAAGAGCTCCTTTTTTGCGTACATACAAGTACATCACAAAGAATAATCCAACGAATGTTACAACTGCTGCAAAACCTTCCCAACCTAATTCTTTAAAATTCGCTGCATACGGATAAAAGAAGATCACCTCTACGTCGAATAACACGAATAAAATGGCTACTAGGAAGTATTTAATTGCAAATGGCTGTCTTGCATTTCCTACTTTCTCAATCCCAGACTCGAAATTCTCTAATTTTTCGTCTGTTTTTCTGGACGGCCCAAGCAAATGTGTCGCAACGATAGTACCCGCTACAAACGCAAAAGCAACCACAAAAAGGATGAGAATAGGAATATAACTTGATGCTGTTTCCATAACTACTTTACTATTTTTCCAACTAATATTTTATCGATAAAAATAATAATAAAATATCATATTATTTATGTAAATTAGTTTTCAGCTAGTTATAGTTCTTTATATGATAAATTATATATTATTTATCTATATCGGAAGTTTGATGATTGAATAAAAAAAGGAGAACTAACAACTTGGTCAATTCTCCCTATGTATTTTATTAGATTACTAATTAAAACTTAAAAAAGTTAATGAATTAATAAATTTTGTAGATTTTGCAGTGCTTCATGCACAGTTTTAATATGTTCAAATCGTACTAACAATGTTGGATACTCTTCTCCTTTTTTGGGTGATTTTTCCTTAAAACTGATGTTTTTAGGGTTATTTTGAACGTAATTTAAAATTAATCTAAATTCTTCTGACTGATAAAATTCGCTTTGTGGTTTATTAATAAAATAAGCCAACAAAATTCCATTTTTCATCACCAAGCGTTCGAAACCTAATTTTTTACTGATCCATTTCAATTGAATTGATTCCAATAAATTTTCGGCTTCAATTGGTAATTTTCCGAAGCGGTCAATCAAATTATTTTTAAACGTTTGTAAATCTGTTTCAGTTTCGATATCAGCTAATTCTTTGTATAACAACAAACGTTCTTCCGAACTTTCAATGTATTCATCTGGGAACATAATTTGTAAATCCGAATCAATCTGTACATCCGAAACATAGGATTTTACTTCTCCCGATTTTTGATCTTCGAACAAATCTTTGAAATCTGTTTCTTTCAATTCTTCAATCGCTTCATTCAAGATTTTTTGATACGTTTCGAAACCGATATCCATCATAAATCCTGTTTGCTCCGCACCTAAAAGATTTCCCGCTCCACGAATTTCTAAATCTTTCATGGCAATATTAAATCCTGATCCTAAATCAGAAAACTGCTCAATTGCTTGCAAACGTTTACGCGCTTCGTCCGTTAAAACCGAAAGTGGCGGCGCAACCAAATAACAGAACGCTTTGCGGTTACTACGACCAACACGCCCACGCATTTGATGCAAATCCGCCAAACCAAAATTCTGCGCATCATTAATTAAAATCGTATTCGCATTCGGAACATCCAAACCAGATTCGATAATTGTTGTTGACACAAAAACATCATATCGACCATCAATAAAATCGAGCAAAACAGCCTCTAATTCTTTCCCATCCATCTGTCCATGACCAATCGCCACACGCGCATCAGGAACTAATCGTTGCACCATTCCTGCAATATCTTTCAACGATTGCACACGATTGTGAATGATATAAACTTGTCCACCACGTTGCATTTCGTACATAATCGCATCACGGAAAATCTCTTCATTGAAACCAACCAATTGTGTATCGACAGGTTGTCTATTTGGTGGAGGAGTTTTGATAACCGACAAATCTCGAGCAGCCATCAACGAAAATTGAAGTGTACGCGGAATTGGCGTCGCTGTCAAGGTTAATGTATCAATATTTTCGCGAAGTGTTTTCAATTTATCTTTTACACCAACACCAAATTTATGCTCTTCATCCACAATTAATAATCCCAAATCTTTGTACTCAATTTTTGGATTAACCAATTGATGCGTCCCAATCACAATATCAACTTGACCAGATTTTAAACCATCTAAAACGGCCTTTTTCTTTGCTCCTGTTACAAATCGATTGAGATAAGCTACTTTCACAGGCAAATCTCGTAAACGCTCTGAAAATGTTTTGAAATGTTGAAAAGCCAAAATCGTTGTTGGAACCAAAACAGCAACTTGCTTTCCATCTACTGCAGCTTTCATCGCCGCACGAATCGCGACTTCCGTTTTCCCGAAACCTACATCACCACAAACCAGGCGATCCATAGGGCGTTCAGATTCCATATCAGCTTTCACATCTTGCGTCGCTTTGTACTGATCGGGCGTATCTTCATAAATAAAAGAAGCTTCCAACTCATTTTGTAAATATGTATCAGGAGAATACGCGAAGCCTTTTCTAGCACGACGTTTCGCATATAATTTAATCAAATCGAAGGCAATTTCTTTTACTTTAGCTTTGGTTTTATTCTTTAAATTTTTCCAAGCTGGTGAACCAAGTTTCGAGATTTTTGGCTCAGCGCCATCTTTTCCTCTAAACTTCGCAATTTTATGCAACGAATGAATATTAACGTACAGAATATCATTATTTTGATAAATCAATTTGATTGATTCTTGCGTTACGCCATTATTATTCAATCTTACCAAACCAGCAAATTTTCCAATTCCGTAATCGATATGCGTCACAAAATCTCCAACTTGCAACGAATTGATTTCCTTTAGCGTAATCGCTTCTTTTTTGGAAAATGAATTTCGAAGATTGAATTTATGATAACGTCCAAAAATCTGATGATCGGTATAACATGTTAATTTGATTTCTTCATCAATGAAACCTTGATAAATAGAACCCAAAACTGGAATGTAAGAAACTTCTTTTCCAATATCATCAAAAATTTCTTCAAAACGTTTGATTTGATTTTCATTGGAGCAAATCAGTGCATTTTTGAAACCTTCGTTTTTGTGTTCATTCAAATCATCAATTAGTAATTCGAATTGTTTGTTAAAACTTGGTTGAGGTTTGAATGGTGATTCTATTTCTTCAACTGTTTCAAAATAAGATTTCATCGAACATTCAATCACTCCAAAAGATGAAATTTGTTGAAGAAAAGCATTTTTATTCAAAAATAATTGATTCGGTTCTGCTTGTTTAATTTCTCCTTTTAATTCAGCAAAAGCATTTTCAGCTTGTTCAAAATTCTTGGTAATTTGTTTTGCTAAAACAGAAATATTTTTGGCGATAATTAAACTATCCTTCGAAATATATTCTAAAAAACTCTCTCGCTTTTCATTAATCGATTTACTTTCAAGATTCGGAATAATCGTAATTTCTTTGGTCGTTGCAATAGACAATTGATTCTCGATATCAAACGTTCTGATGGTTTCAACTTCATCTCCAAACAACGAAATTCGATAAGGGTGTTCATTCGAAAACGAAAAAACATCTATAATTCCTCCACGAATCGAGAATTCTCCCGGCTCAGAAACAAAATCAACACGATGAAAATTATAAGAGGATAAAACTTCCGTTAAGAAATCAATCCCCAAATCATTCCCAACCTTTACTTTAAGCGTATTCGTAGAAAGCGCTTTTTTTGTTACCACTTTTTCAGACAAGGCTTCTGCGTACGTCACCACAATTTTTGGTCGTTTCGAATGCGATAACACATTTAAAACCTCTGTTCTGATGACAACATTCGCATTATTTACTTCCTCAATTTCGTAAGGACGCTTGTAAGATGACGGGAAAAATAGAATTTGTTCTTTATCAAACAAAGTTTCCAAATCATTCAACACATAAGCCGCTTCTTCTTTGTCATCAAAAATTAGAATCGTTGGTCGCGCAACACGATCATATAAATGACCCGTTAAAATACTCAATCCTGAACCTAAAAAACCTTTGATATTGACTTTATGCTGTGGATTATTTTTAAAATTGACAATAAGCTTCTGTACGAAATCTGAAGAATCGTATAAGCTAAAAACGTTGTGAATAGTTTTCTGTTCCAAAGTTTTGCAAATATAAAATTTTATAAACTTATTTTTAAACAATCTTCAAAAAAAGCAATGTTAAAATGCGAATTTTTAATTAATGAAAATTTTTCGGAAAATTTATAAAAAAAGTTGAGCTAAGTTAAAAAAATTAATCCTAGCTTTGATTTATCAAAAAAAGAAAATGAAATTAGTTCACAACATTATCAACTTGATTATTTTAGTCATTCTTATTCCAAGGAGTGGTAATTAGTTGTGTACGTACAAAATAACAATTAAAGCCACTTCTTAACGAGGTGGCTTTTTTTATGGAGAAAAATTAATTAAACAATATTATGCAAAACAATTTCGTCATTATTATCATTATTATTTTAGTCTTGGTCTTACGATTAGGAAAGGTGGTTTTATGACGAATTTTTTGAACGATTTTTTATGAGCCACCTTTATTCAAGGTGGCTTTTTTTATGTTTTTAATACAAACAAATGTCAAATAAACAGTGATGAAAAACAACAACGAAGCACTAAACAAACACAGCCGAACCGTAACGCAAGATGACACTTTACCCGCGTCACAAGCGATGTTACATGGGATTGGCCTAACTAACGAAGACCTAAAAAAACCACTAATCGGAATTGCAAGTATGGGATACGATGGAAATACTTGCAATATGCACCTGAATCAATTTGCGCAGTTGGTACAAGACGGAATGAAAGCCGAAAACCTAATCGGATTGAAGTTCAATACTATCGGAATTAGCGATGGAATTACCAACGGAACTTCTGGAATGCGCTACTCTTTGGTAAGTAGAGAAATCATCGCAGATTCGATCGAAACTGTTTGTGCAGGCCACTTTTACGATGGCGTAATCACAATACCAGGTTGTGATAAAAACATGCCTGGATCGATTATGGCAATGGGACGTTTGAATCGTCCTTCAATCATGATTTATGGTGGAACAATTGCTCCTGGACATTACAAAGAAGAGGAATTAAACATTGTCTCTGCATTTGAAGCATTAGGTAAAAAATTAAACGGAAATCTTGATGACAAAGATTTTTGTGGAATCATTCAAAATGCATGTCCTGGTCCGGGCGCTTGCGGCGGAATGTACACAGCAAACACGATGGCAGCGGCGATTGAAGCTATGGGAATGAGTTTACCTTATTCTTCATCTTATCCTGCTCTTAGTCAAGAAAAGAAAAACGAATGTACTACTTCGGCGCATTACCTAAGAATTTTATTAGAAAAAGATATTAAACCAAGTGATATCATCACGAAGAATTCTTTAGAAAATGCCATCAAAACGATTGTTTTTTTAGGCGGAAGTACAAATGCTGTTTTGCACTTATTAGCAATTGCGGCTACAATGAACATCGAATTATCATTAGACGATATACAAGCAATAAACGATAAAACACCAGTAATAGCAGACTTAAAACCTAGTGGAAAATACTTGATGGAACATTTGAGTAAAGTTGGAGGAGTTCCTGCTGTTTTAAAATATATGTTACAAGAAGGATTAATCGATGGAAGCTGTTTAACGGTTACTGGAAAAACATTAGCAGAAAATTTAGCATCAGTTCCTGATTTAGATTTCTCTAAGCAAAATATTATTCGTCCATTATCTAATCCCATAAAAGAAACTGGACACTTACAAATGCTTTACGGAAACCTTGCTCCAGGCGGATCAGTGTCAAAAATATCTGGAAAAGAAGGTTTCTATTTCAAAGGAAAAGCACAAGTTTTTAATAGCGAAGTTGAAGTTCTGAAAGCAATTGAAGATTTACAAATCAAAGCTGGAAGTGTTATCGTCATCCGAAACGAAGGACCAAAAGGAGGTCCTGGAATGCCAGAAATGTTGAAACCAACCTCTGCCATTATCGGCGCTGGATTGGGAGATAAAGTCGCTTTAATTACTGATGGACGATTTAGTGGCGGAACACACGGATTTGTCGTCGGTCACATCACACCAGAAGCTTTTGAAGGAGGTCCAATCGCATTAGTCGAAAATGATGACCTCATCGAAATTGACATCAACAAGAATGAATTGAATCTTTTGGTTGATGAAAAAACATTAGAAAATCGAAAAAATAACTGGAAACAACCCGCATTAAAAGTAAAAAATGGAGTCTTATACAAATACGCAAAGCAAGTCGGAAACGCTTCAGAAGGATGTCTTACTGACCAATAAACCAACTCAAATTTCAGGTTCACAAGCAATTATTAATGCTTTATTATCCGAAGGAGTGACAACAGTTTTCGGATACCCTGGTGGCGCAATTATGCCTATTTATGATGCTTTGTATGATTACAAAGATAAATTAGAACACATTTTAGTTCGTCATGAACAAGGTGGTATTCATGCTGCGCAAGGTTATGCAAGAACTTCAGGAAAAGTAGGTGTAGCTTTTGCTACGAGTGGGCCAGGCGCAACGAATTTAGTAACCGGAATTGCTGATGCCATGATTGATAGTAATCCTATCGTATGTATCACAGGACAAGTTTTCGCTTCTCTTTTAGGAACGGATGCTTTTCAAGAAACTGATGTTATCAACATTACTAATCCCATCACGAAATGGAATTATCAAATTACTGATGCGGAAGAAATCAATGATGTTTTAGCAAAAGCTTTTCATATCGCGCGTTCTGGACGACCAGGACCTGTATTGATTGACATTACAAAAAATGCTCAAATACAGCTTATCGAAAAGAAAAAATATGAGAAATGCACTCATGTTCGCAGTTATAGACCAGAACCAGAAATAAGAACTGAATATGTAAAAGCTGCTGCTGAACTTATTAATCAAGCAAAAAAACCATTTGCGATTATTGGTCAAGGAATTCTGCTTGGAAAAGCAGAGCAAGAATTAAAAGATTTCTTAGAAAAATCTGGAATTCCAGTGGCTACAACTTTAATGGGATTAAGTTCTTTGGATACAGATCATCCACAATATGTTGGTTTATTAGGAATGCATGGAAATTATTCTCCGAATGTCAAAACAAATGATTGCGATATATTAATTGCTATTGGGATGAGGTTTGATGACCGCGTAACCGGACGTTTAGACAAATATGCAAAACAAGCGAAAGTCATTCATCTTGATATTGATCCTGCAGAAATTGGTAAAAATGTAAAAGTTGCAGTGCCAGTTTGGGGAGATTGTAAAAAAACACTTCCGTTATTAACAAATTTAATTGATCCTAATGATCACTCTCAATGGTTAAAAGAATTTAGAGATCTCGAAAAAGAAGAACGTACAGAAGTTATTGATAAAGAATTCCACCCAACAACTGATGTGATGTCTATGGCTGAGGTTATTAATACATTAAATGAGTTAACAAACGGAGAAGCAGTAATTGTGACAGACGTTGGGCAACATCAAATGGCAGCTTGTCGTTATGCGAAATTCAAAGATTCTAAGCTTTTGGTTACATCTGGTGGATTAGGAACGATGGGATTTGGTTTACCTGCTGCAATTGGAGCATGGTACGGAGCACCTGAAAAAGACATTGTCATGGTTTGTGGAGATGGTGGTTTCCAGATGACGTTACAAGAAATGGGAACGATTATGCAATTCGGAGCTAAAGTAAAAATGTTAATTCTAAACAATAGCTTCCTTGGAATGGTTCGTCAATGGCAAGAATTATTCAACGACAAACGCTATTCTTTCGTAGATATTACAAGTCCAGATTTTGTTGCGCTTGCAAAAGCGTATCAAATAGAAGGTCAAAAAATAGAGGCGAGAAATGACTTGAAAAATGCATTAAAAGAAATGTTAGAACATGATGGTTCATATCTTTTAGAAGTTATGGTAGGAAAAGAAAATAATGTATTTCCTATGGTAGAACAAGGTACAAGTGTTTCTGAAATTAGATTAAAATAAATTATTATGGACTCAAAACAAGAATATACAATTACGTTATATACAGAAAATTCCATAGGAATTTTAGGAAGAGTTGCAGGAATTTTTACTCGACGAAAAATTAATATTGAAAGTTTAAGCACTTCTCCATCAGAAATAGAAAATGTACACAGATTTACAATTGTTATTGAAGAATCTGAAGAAGTCGTTCGAAAACTTTGCATGCAAATTGAAAAACAAATCGATGTTCTTAAAGCTTATTTCAATAATAATGATGAATTAATCTGGCAAGAACAAGCTTTATACAAAGTGCCAACGAATATTATTGCAGAAAAGGCATACGTAGAACGTTTATTGCGTCAATATGGTGCAAATACAGTTGTGATTCGCAATGATTATACAGTTTTTGAAACAGCTGGTCATCGTGAGGAAATTGATAATCTAACACAAGAATTAACTAAATATGGCTTAATAGAATTTGTTCGAGGAGCCAGAATAGCGATTATCAAAGCGAGTGCTGGTTTTCATGAAAAATTATTACAATTCGAGAAAGACGAGCCATCAAAAGAAGTAATCGAAAATGAATTCCTAAACGAAGGAACCTCAGTTTTCACAATGTAAAGACGAACAATTCAACAAATAAATTTTATTAAAAAATACAAAAATGACTAATTACTTTAATTCTCTATCATTAAGAGATCAATTATATCAACTAGGGCAAGCAGAATTTCTAAATAACTCAGAATTCGCAAAAGATACAGAAGCATTAAAAGGTAAAAAAATTGTGATTGTAGGTTGCGGTGCCCAAGGATTAAACCAAGGATTAAATCTACGCGACAGTGGTTTAGACGTTTCGTACGCGTTACGCAAAGAAGCCATTGAACAACAAAGAGATTCTTGGAAAAATGCAACAAGTCATAATTTCACAGTAGGAACTTTCGAGGAATTAATCCCAAATGCTGATGTTGTGGCAAATTTAACGCCAGACAAACAACACACGCAAGTAGTTAACACTATTCAACCTCTTATAAAAGAAGGTGCTACACTTTTATACTCTCATGGATTCAATATCGTAGAAGAAGGTGTTCAAATTCGTAAAGATATTACGGTAATCATGGTTGCTCCAAAATGTCCTGGTTCGGAAGTTCGAGCAGAATATTTAAGAGGATTTGGAGTTCCAACATTAATTGCCGTTCACCCAGAAAATGATCCCGAAGGAAAAGGACTTGACCAAGCAAAAGCATATTGTGCAGGAACTGGTGGACACAGAGCAGGAGTTTTAAAATCTTCTTTTGTGGCAGAAGTAAAATCTGATTTGATGGGAGAACAAACCATTTTATGCGGTCTTTTACAAACAGGTTCTATTCTTTCTTTCGATAAAATGGTTGAAAATGGAATTGATGCTGGTTACGCTTCAAAATTAGTTCAATATGGTGTGGAAGTCATTACTGAAGCCTTAAAACATGGCGGAGTTAGCGGTATGATGGATAGATTAAGTAATCCTGCTAAAGTGAAAGCTTTTGAATTATCAGAAGAATTAAAAGACATTATGCGTCCATTATTCCAAAAACATCAAGATGATATTATTTCGGGTGAATTTAGTAAAACAATGATGGAAGATTGGGCGAATGATGATAAAAACTTATTAAAATGGAGAGCTGAAACTGGTGAAACTGCTTTTGAAAAAACACCTGCAGGCGACGCAAATATTACAGAACAAGAATATTTTGATAACTATACCTTAATGGTTGCTTTTGTTCGTGCTGGAGTTGAATTAGCTTTCGAAACTATGGTAGAAGCTGGAATTAAACCTGAATCTGCTTACTACGAATCATTACACGAAACTCCATTGATTGCAAATACAATTGCTCGTAAAAAATTATTCGAAATGAATCGAGTGATTTCTGATACAGCAGAATATGGTTGTTATCTTTTCGATCAGGCTTGTAAACCTTTGTTAAAAGATTTCATGACAAAAGTAAACGTAGATGTTGTTGGGAAAAATTACAACGAAGGAAAAGACAATGCTGTTGATAATGCGACATTGGTACACATAAATGATGTTTTACGTAATCATCCTGTCGAAACTGTAGGAAAAAAACTTCGTAAAGCTATGACTGCTATGAAAACGATAAAAACGGCGTAGTAAATATTAAAATAAACCTCTTATGCATTTTGAATTAAAATTCGTCAATTCGAGTGATTTTTAGTTCAGTACAAACTGAATAAAAATTGTATCGAGAATAGAATTTTAACGTCTAAAACCTTGTTCTCGATACAAAATTCTTCCAGAATTCCACTCGAACTGACGGTTTTATTGCTAAAATTATCAAAATGCAAAATGCATAAAATAACTAACAAACAGTGAATTATGGCAAATGGACTTAGAAATGAAAAAACTGAGACCTTAGGCGTTTCGCTTGACGAAGTAAACTTAGCACAAATGAATTTGAAAGGAGTTGCCAAAAACACTCCTTTCGATTTCAATGAAAATTTAAGTCGTCAATTTGAAGCGAATGTCTATCTAAAACGAGAAGATTTACAAGTCGTCCGTTCGTACAAATTGCGTGGTGCTTATAATAAAATCGTTCAGTTATCAGAACAAGAAAAAAATAATGGTGTGATCTGCGCAAGTGCAGGAAATCACGCACAAGGTGTCGCATATTCGTGTCAACAATTAAACATTAAAGGTAAAATTGTAATGCCTACTACGACACCTCAACAAAAAATAAAACAAGTAAAATGGTTTGGGAAAGATCAAATCGAAATCATTTTACATGGTGATACATTTGATGATGCATCGGCTTTTGCACATCAATTATCCCAAGAAGGAAATATTACATTTATTCATCCTTTTGATGACGAAAAAGTAATCGCAGGACAAGGAACTGTTGCTTTAGAAATTTTGAATCAATGCAATCAACCAATCGATTATATTTTCGTGCCAATTGGCGGTGGAGGTTTAGCATCTGGCGTTATTTCTGTGATGAAAACACTTAGTCCAAACACCAAAATTATTGGCGTAGAACCGAGTGGCGCAGCAAGTATGGCAGAAGCTATCAAACAAAAACAATCTGTTGCATTAGCGAAGATTGACCCTTTTGTAGATGGCGCAGCTGTAAAAAAAGCAGGTGAAAAAACCTACAAAATCTGTGCAGAAGGTTTAGAAACAACTTGTGCTGTTCCAGAAGGAAAAGTTTGTTCGAGCATTTTGCGTTTGTACAATGAAGACGCAATTGTTGTAGAACCAGCAGGCGCTTTGAGTGTTTCGGCTTTAGATTTTTTCAAGGAAGAAATCAAAGGAAAAAATGTGGTTTGCGTGCTTAGTGGAAGCAACAACGACATTACGCGAATGGAAGAAATAAAAGAAAGAAGTTTGCAATATGAAGGTTTGAAACATTATTTCATTATCAATTTTCCTCAACGTGCTGGCGCTTTAAAAGAATTAGTGAACGAAGTTTTGGGTGAAAATGATGACATCACCTATTTCCAATACACGCAAAAAAATAACAAAGAAACAGGTCCAGCAGTAGTTGGCATTGAATTAGACAAAAAAGAAGATTTAGATGGTTTAATTTTTAGATTAGAAAATCATCATTTCGACTATCAATATCTTAACACAGACAACACACTCTTTTCGTTAATGATTGGATAATTTTTCCATCATTAATATACTATTCAAAAAAAGCAAAGCTTCTATTTAGTTAGAAACTTTGCTTTTTAATTTATTAATTATTCAACAACCAATTTTTTAACTCATCAAAATTATTGTTCATTTTAACTTTATTCGATTGTTTCGATTTCAATTCTTCGACTTCTTTTGGATAGACAATTTTATCTCGTATTTCTTTCGGAAAAACTTCAGGAAATTTACACGGATGCGCTGTCGATAAAAATACCACTAACTCTTTTTCATCTTGCTTTTTCGCTTGGTATTCCTTCGCTGCCAACCACGCAATCGACGTATGCGGACAAGCAATGTAATCATATTCTTGATTAATTTTAACAATTGCATTTGTCGTTTCAATATCTGAAAAAGCTTTTGAAACCATTTTTGATTTTAATTGCTCCATATCTTGCTCGAAAAATTCCATCACACGAACCCAATTGCTCGGATTTCCAACATCCATCGCATTCGAAAACGTTTGTACAGAAGGTTTGGGTAGATAATTTTCGGTTTTTAAAAATAATGGAACAGTATCATTCGCATTTGTAGCCGCAACAAATTGTTCTACTTCCAATCCTAATTTTGAAGCCAAAATACCTGCTGTAATATTCCCGAAATTTCCACTCGGAACAACAAAAGAAACTTTCTCAAAACCTTTTCTTTTTGCTTGGGCAAATGCCTCGAAATAATAGAAAGATTGCGGAATTAAGCGAGCAATATTAATTGAATTTGCTGAGGTTAAGTTTAGATTTTTCATTAAATCTTTGTCTAAAAAAGCTCGCTTGACCAATGCTTGACAATCATCAAAAGTTCCGTCGATTTCTATGGCACGAATATTTTTTCCATTCGCCGTTAATTGCAATTCTTGTATCAGCGACACTTTTCCTTTTGGATACAAAATCGTTACTCTCGTTCCTTCTACTCCCAGAAAGCCAAGTGCTACAGCGCCTCCTGTATCGCCAGAAGTTGCGACCAAAACATCTAACAATTGATTATCTTTTTTTGAATAATGTGCCATCACGCGACTCATAAATCTTGCTCCAAAATCTTTAAAAGCAAAAGAAGGTCCGTGAAATAATTCCAAAATAGCTAAATCATCTTCTAAAAACACCAAAGGCGCAGGAAAATTAATTACATCATCAATTAAATTATTAATCGTTTCTTCAGAAAAATCATCTTTTAATAAGTGATTTGTCACCTTTTTCGCAATCTCTTGAAATGAATAATTTTCAATAGAATTCAACCAATTTTCATCTAATTTTTCCAACGACAAAGGCATATACAATCCTTTATCTTCTGGCAAAGATTGGAAAACCGCTTGTTTAAAATCAACTCTGTTCTTATGATTATTTGTACTATATAATTTCATTTTTAGTGTTTTATGTAAGGTCCTTGTTGATTGATTTTAGAAACAAATGATAAATGTTCAATTTCTTTTATCGTCAAAAAATCATTTAGTTTTTGTTCGATATTTTCTGCACCCAATTTACTTTTAGATAACGCCATAACTGTTGGTCCAGAACCAGAAATACCGAATGTTAATGCATTATTTTCGAGCGAAATACTTTTCATTTCATTAAAATATGGAATCAATAAAGAACGATTTGGTTCGATAATATCATCTTGCATCGAACGACCAATCTCTTCGTAATCATTCTCATAAAGCGCTGCAACCAAACTTGCAATATTTCCCCATTGCTTTATTGCTTTACTCAATTGCACTTTATCTTTAATTAATTTGCGCGCATCCTTTGTTGGCACTTCTACTTTTGAGTAAATCAGTGTGACATATAAATTTTCAGGAACAGGTAAAGAACGCACCAAAATCGGCTCATAAGAAGGAATCAACGTAATTCCTCCAAACAACGATGGCGCAACATTATCCGCATGAGCAGCGCCACAAGCCAATCGTTCGCCTTCCATACAATAAGGCAAAAGCTCATTTTTAGAAAGTGGTTTTCCTAATAATTCATTCAATGCAAAAAGTCCAGAAACTGTGCTCGCCGCGCTTGAACCTAAACCACTTCCAATTGGCATTTTTTTGTGTAATTCTATCGATAATCCAAAAGAATCTTGTAGACCTAAATCACAAAATAATTTCCATGCCGAATGAGAAACTGTATTTTTCATCGCATCCAAAGGCAATTTACCCTCGTCACCTGTAATTGTCAGAATTTCGATTCCTAACTTTTCTGTCTTTTTCATGATTACCTCATCACCTGGATAATCCACCGCAAAGCCCAAAATATCATATCCACAGATCATATTGGCAACTGTTGCAGGAGCAAAAACATGTACTTTATCTAAAAACTTCGCTTGATCAAGCTTATATTTATTTTCGATTATTTGATTCATCTTTTATCGTATTGAACTTATATTAACTAAATCTGCAAAAACGCCAGCTGCTGTAACTTCTGCACCAGCTCCAGGTCCTTTCACAACCAAAGGACGTTCCTTGTAACGCGCTGTTGTAAAAGAAATAATATTATCGCTTCCAGACAAGGCATAAAACGGATGTTGATTATCCACCAATTCTAACGAAATTGATATTTTTCCATCTTCTAAAATCCCGATGTAACGAATCACTTTCTGCTCCTCATCTGCTTGATGTTTTATCTTTTCGAAATAATCATTTTCGTTGACTAATTCTTGATAAAAATCTTCTACAGTTGCAGCTTCTAAACAAGATTTAGGCAAAATAGAATCGATTTTTACATCTCCCGCTTCAATTTCGTAACCATTGTCACGAGCAAGAATCAACATTTTTCGCATAAAATCTATTCCACTCAAATCATCGCGAGGATCTGGTTCTGTATAACCTAATTCTTGCGCTTTTTTTACAATTTCGGCAAATGTATTTTCACCTTTAAAATGATTAAATATATACGAAATTGTTCCTGATAAAATTGCTTCAATTTTTAAGATTTGATCTCCACTCATTCTTAAATCTTTCAACACGCTAATAATTGGTAAACCTGCTCCAACATTTGTTTCGTAAAGAAAATCAATACCATATTTTCGAGCAGTTTCTTTCAATTTTTTATACTCTTGATAAGAAGATGAATTCGCAATTTTATTACATGTCACAACCGAAATACTGCTTTCAAAAATTTGTTTGTAATAATTTGGCAAATCAGAACTCGCAGTATTATCTACAAAAACACAATTTGGTAAATTATACTGTTTCATTTTTTGGATAAATTCATTCAAATCAGCTGGAGAAGAAGAATTTTCTAATTCATTTTTCCAATTCGATAAATTAATTCCGTTTTCATCAAACATCATTTTTTTTGAATTTGATAATCCAACCAATTTTATTTCGATATCATTATTTTTTGCTAAAAAATCTTTCTGTTTTTCTAATTGATTTAAAAATGTCGACCCAATATTTCCTACTCCAACATTGAAAACATGAATTGTTTTTTTCAAATGATTAAAAAACGCATCATGTACCGCATTTAAAGCTTTTGACAAATCATTTTCGTTAATCACAACCGAAATATTATACTCCGAAGAACCTTGCGCAATCGCTCTGACATTGATTCCATTTCGTCCTAATGCATAAAATAACTTGCCCGAAACACCAACCATTTTCTTCATGTTTTCTCCAACAATTGCAATAATTCCGAGATTTTCTTCAATTTCAATTGGTTCCAACCATTTTGCTGCAATTTCCAAACAAAACTCTTCTTCAATTAATTGCTTTGCTTTTTCGACTTCATTATGATGAATGGCAAGCGTGATACTATGCTCTGACGAAGATTGCGTAATCAACACAATGTTGATATGATGTTGCGCTAAAAGTGAAAAAAGTTTTCCACTAAAGCCCAATTTGCCAACCAAGCCGCTTCCTTTTATATTGACTAATGCAATATCTTTGATCGACGAAATTCCTTTAATTGGATAATCTGTTGGTTGCGAATCGAACTGAATTTTTGTTCCCTCAAAATCCGGTTGAAATGTGTTTTTAATTAAAATCGGAATTCGAAGTTTAAAAGCTGGAGCCATTGTTGGCGGATAAATCACTTTCGCACCGAAATACGACAATTCCATCGCTTCTGTATACGATAAATTTTCTAACGAAAAAGCTTTGTTCACAAAACGAGGATCCGCCGTCATCATTCCATTTACATCTGTCCAAATTTCAATTTGTTCTGCATGTAAAGCCGCACCAATCAAAGCCGCAGTGTAATCAGAACCTCCTCTTCCCAAAGTTGTCACTCGTCCTTCTTCATTAGCAGCAATAAACCCTGTTACAACTAATAATTTATCCGAATAATCTTTTGCTAATTGTTGAATATTCTGAAACGATTTTTCCTCGATAACATTCGCTTGACCAAAATTATGATCAGTCAAAATATAATCTGATGCATTAATCGCCAATGAATTTCCAACATGCTCTTGCATTACTTTTGCTATTAATAAAGCACTACATCTTTCGCCGAAACTCAAAATCAAATCTTTTGTTTGAGGGCTTAATTCTTTCAGAATTTCCACCCCTTCTAATAATGCTTCCAACTCATTCATCAACAATTTTAATTTTGTTAAAATCGGATTTTGATTCGGCACATCGATTAAAGCTTTTACAATTTCGAAATGTTTTTCTTGAAAAAGTTTTAAATCATTTTCATCAAAACTTCCTGATGAAGCTTCTTCGGACAATTTGGTTAATAAATTGGTCAAACCAGAAATAGCAGACACAACCAAAATAATCGAGTTATTTTGTTGCCTTTCTTGTTTAACAATTTCTACGACCGCGCGGATACTTTCTACCGATCCGACTGATGTTCCTCCGAATTTTAAAACTTTCATAATTTAAATTTTGATCATAAAAAAAGCATCTTTCTTTTGAGAAGATGCTTTTGCATTATTTTTTTAGAATTAAATACATAACAAGACTCCTCTAAGTGTGAACACTAGAAGTCGTCGTAATTGAAATAATTGTATTTAATCCGTTTTGTTTCATTATTGATAACGAATATACAAACTTTTTAATAAATCATCAATAATTTATTGATTTTTTTTATTTTTATTTCACAGAATCTTTCTTTACAGCTGTCGAATCTGTTGTTGTTACTATAGGTTTTACATCGCTTGAATAACCAACAACAATTCCATCTAACTTATCTATTCTTTTTACTTTAAATGTTTCTGTTCCTTCTGCTCCTTTAAAAGATACCTTATAAACAGCTTCGTAAACTGTTTTGTCTCCATCCTCAAGAGGCGTCATTTTTTCGAAATTATAAACATCTACAGGTCCATACTGTTTAGTTACTGCATTCAAATCTTCTACATTTACACCTTCCACTTTTGCGAAAAGAGAATCTGGTTTATCCGCTCTATATTTATAAACATCTAAAATTGCTTCTTTTACTTTGTAGTCTGGTAAATCTGATTTTTTATTACATGCTGTTAAAGCTAAAATTCCTCCAACGATAAGTAATGCACTTGCTTTCATAATTCCAATTTTTTTGTGTTAATTGATTATAACTAATTTAGTGATAATTAAATTTAAAAACAAGTATTTTTATTAAAATCAATTAGATACAATTAAAAAGTCGATTCTATAATAGAATCGACTTTTAATATATTTCTTTTTAAAATGATTTTTATACTTCAAAATTGACGTAAAAGCCTTCGTGACCACGAACATTAAAAACTGTATTATCTTCAAAAATTAAGTATTGACCTTTTATCCCTTTCAAAACACCTTCTATTTCATGTGTCTTTTTTAGGTTTAATGATTTTACTTTTTCTGGATAAGATAAAACTGGATATTCTAACTTCCAAACGTCTGGTTCATCAACCAAAAATTGTTGAAAATCTGGATTCACTTCATTTCTGATTTCGTGATACTTTTCGAATAAATTAATTTCTGGCACATCATTTTTCAACATTCTTTGCCAATTCGTTTTATCTGCAATAACATTTTTCAACGAAACCTCTATCATTCCAGCTTCATAACGATTATCTGTTCGGGCAATAATAATAGCTTCAGAAGCTCCTTGATCAATCCAACGTGTCGGAACTTGCGTTAAACGTGTTACACCAACTTTAATTCCGGACGAATTTGCCAAATACACAATATGCGGTTGTAATTCGAATTTCGTTTCAAACTCTAAATCACGTTGTACAATTCCCAAATGTGCTGTTGAAAGTTCTGGATTGATGATACTTGGATTAGCTTCTGGAACTGTAAAAAAACAATTTTTACAATATCCCATCTGATAAATCTCTTTGTCCTCGTGACAGTTTAAACATTCGTAATGATCAAAGTTAATCTTGATTTTTTTTCCTAACAATTGATTCATAACGATAAAATCATCTTTGAAATTCCAATAATAATTGATTGGCGTTCCATTTTCAGTTGTCATTTTACGAATTTGTCCTTCAAACTGCATCTTGCTAAAAAAGTTTAATTAATTTTGTGTAAATCTACAAAACTTTTAGCGGATGGGAATAGTCAATAAGATTATGGAAATTATGATGCGTAGCCGAATGAATGTCATCGAGGAAAGCATTAAAAATCCAGTTGGTACGCAAGAACGTGTGTTATTTGAGAATATCAAAAAAGCCAAATCGACTATTTACGGAAAAGAATTTCATTTTGATGAAATCAAAACGACACAGAAATTTCAAGAACAAGTTCCTGCGGTGCATTACGAGGATTTTCAACCTTATATTGAATTAGCGAGAAAAGGTGAAAAAGATGTCACTTGGCATGGAAAAATAAAGTGGTTTGCAAAATCTTCTGGAACAACAAATGCGAAAAGTAAGTTTATTCCGATTAGTAATGAATCCTTAGAAGATTGCCATTACGCAGCAGGAAAAACAATGTTTGCGTTGTACTTAAATGCTTATCCCGAAACGGATATTTTCATGCACAAAAACCTAAGAATTGGCGGAAGTAGTGAACTTTATCAAAAATATGATACGCGTTTTGGTGATTTATCAGCTATTTTGATTGATAATTTACCTTTTTATGCTGAGATGAAAAATATTCCGAATCGTGAGATTTCTTTAATGTCTGATTGGAATGTGAAGATGAATGCGATTATCAATGCAACAAAAAATGAAGATGTTGGTTCTTTAACTGGTGTTCCTTCATGGATGCTGGTTGTATTGAACAAATTATTAGCCGAAACTGGAAAGAATTATTTGGACGAATTATGGCCAAATCTCGAAGTGTTTTTTCATGGTGGAATCAGCTTCAAACCTTATGCAGAAAACTATAATTTAATCACTCAAAAAAAATTAAATTATTTCGAATTATATAATGCTTCTGAAGGTTTTTTTGGTATTCAGGATCAATTGCTCAGCAAAGATTTATTGTTATTATTAGACAACGGAATCTTTTACGAATTTATTCCAATGGAAGAATTTGGTTCAGAAACTCAACGGTTTTTAACAATTGGAGAAGTTGAAGTTGGTAAAAATTACGCCATGGTAATTACAACAAATGGAGGTTTGTGGCGCTATATTATTGGTGATACGGTTCGCTTTACATCTACAAATCCTCATCGAATTGTTGTTTCTGGACGAACAAAACATTATATCAATGCATTTGGCGAAGAATTGATGATAGAAAATGCAGAAGAAGCTTTGAAACGTGCTTGTATGCAAACAAATTCAATTGTTTCTGAATATAGTGCTGGTCCAATTTTTATGCAAGGGAAAGAAAAAGGCGCGCATGAATGGGTAATCGAATTTGATAAAGAACCTGAAAATTTTGAGCAATTTATTGATTGTTTAGACAAAGGTTTGCAAGAAGTTAATTCAGATTACGAAGCAAAACGTTACAATAATATGACACTTAATCGCCCAATTGTACACAAAGCTCGCAAAAAATTATTCATCGAATGGATGGCTTCTCGTGGTAAGTTAGGTGGACAAAATAAAGTTCCGAGGCTAGCAAACACACGCGAATTTATTGAACCATTAATTGAATTAAATAATCGATCATAACAAAAAAAGAGAATCAATATGATTCTCTTTTTTTGTTCTATCTTATTCGAATTCGAATACTTGGATTGACTAAAACTTTTTTCAGTAATCCTTTCAATAAAATATTATCATTTACGCTACATGTAATTGTATTTCCATTTGAATAATCAACTTTGACTTCATAGGTTCCGTAGCCAAATTTTCGGATATCGATTTCTTTATCTGTACTAATAACACTAGTTGCACTACTATTCAATCCTTCAATTTTATACCATTTGTATGTTGTATAACTATTTCCATAGAATTTACTAGTTGATAAAATATAAGTTAATGGATTAGAACCATCAATTTTGTGATCAATCCAATCTGCTCCTAACCCTTCAAAAGCACCAGGATTATATGGATCATAGGTTATATTGTTATTGTTCTGATTCGCGATTGTACTTTGCTCACCAAAATGTAACAATTGACCAGATGCATTGATATCTTTTAGATTACCAAAATTAAAGTTAGTTGCCGAACCTGTAATATTCAAATTAGCTCTTGTTCCTATGATGCTACTTTGCAGAAATGTGACCTCGCAAGGCGTTCCTCCTAAAATTAAATTTTCTACTGTTTGAGTTTTTGAAGCATCTAGAGTATAACTTTTACCAGAAGAAAATTCTAGATTTTTAATGTTATTAATTCCCTTTATACTTCCACTACCTCTAAAGGTAACAGCGTTAAAGCTTGTTGTTCCGTTTGTCGAATTAATGCTGGCATTTGCTCTACTTTCAAAAACCACATTATTGAACCGCTGACCGTCATAAGTTGACAAACCATAACTTGCTGTTGTACTTCCTGTAAAAATTAGTTGAGAAGTCCCCGCATTTATCGTAACATAAGCAGAATTTGTATGAAAGTACGGAGAGTTGTTTGGTAAATAAAAATTTGATGAACCCATACTTATTGTTCTTGGTTTAGTATCTGAATTAGCATAAAATCGTCCATAAATTATTACATCATTATTGTTGGTAATCCATGTACCTGCTTGATGGTACAACTCATATCCTATTTTATAGTTATCTAATAAGCTTATCGTATTTTCTTCTTCAAAATAAATAGTAACAGCGCTACTTCCAGATATCACATCATTACTTTTTATTGTTTTAGCCTCTCCTGTATGACGATAGAAAATTTTATTGAGATTAATTGTTCCCATTCCGTTCTGCCACTCACTAGATCCATAGATATTGATAGTCTGAGAGCCAGTTTGTGTTAATATTGGAGGAACTGCACTTCCGGAGAATGTAATATTTCGAGTGTAAGAAGTATTGTCTACAGTTATAGTCTTGTTTGCAGATGTAAAACCAGAACCTTGGTTAAAAATCGTATTATCTGATGGACCAGGAACACAATAACCTCCCATACCATTGCTACTCTGTGACCAATGCATTTTATCATTCCAATTACCAGATCCACCAACCCAATAAAGCTCCTGACCAGCTATCTTAGGAAACTGCCATCCAGGATTGTTATTACCATTATCAATTGAATTTTGCGCAATAAACGCAGCACCTCCATTACCCGATATATCTTGCATAATAACACCAGATACATTAACAGTGACATTAGATGCAGCCTCAATTTTTGCCAAGCTTCCTGATTTGCTAGAATTAATTGTTAACCAGCCTCCACATTGTGGTGTTGAAGCTGATAATAAATTGGTTATAGTTTGGGTTGCCCCAGCAGGAAAACTGTAGTTTTTAGTTGGAGCTAAAATTAAGTTATAAAAATGATTGTTCCCATTGATTGTTCCATTCCCTTTAAATTCAACCTGATTAAAATATGCTGTCCCTGTTTGTGCGCTTATCGATCCAGCCGATGAAGAATTATCAAAGCTTACATTATAATATCGTTGATTTTCACCTGCTATAAGTCCATAACTATTGCTTGTTGTATTTGTAAAGTGTATATGTGATGTTCCTGCATTAATCGTGGTTAAGCTTGAGTTTGTTTGAAAATATGGAACGGTGTAGGGTAAATAGAAGTTTGAGCTGCCCATGTTTATTACCTTAGGTTTTGAACCATATATTGCATAAAATCGACCATTAATAGTAACTTGATGATTGTTAGTTGTCCATACTCCTGCCTGATGATAAAGTTCATAATTTACAATAAAATCGTCTAGCAAACTAATCGAATTTTCTTCTTCAAAATAAATACTAGAACTAGCTGAGCCTAGTTTTACACCATTACTTTTTATGGTTTTCGCCTCTCCTGTATGACGGTAATAAATATTTGACAAATTAATCGTTCCCATTCCTTCTTGCCATTCACTTGAACCGTAAATATTTAACGTTTGGGATCCGCTTTCTGTTAACGTTGGTGGATTAGAACTATCAACAAAAGAAATATTGTGAGTATAAGACGTTTTATCTAAAATGATTGTTTTATCGTTTAACGTAAATCCTGATCCTCTATCAACAAATGTATTATCATTAGGACCAGGAGAACAGTAACCGCCAGTACCACCTGAGGTTTTGGACCAATGTGTTCTATCGTTCCAATTACCAGAACCACCAACCCAATATAAATCTTGCCCTACAGTTGAAGGAATTGTCCAACCAGTATTTATACCTTCTCCAATTGAATTATTAGCAATAAAATTAGCTCCTCCCGATGCTGTAATGTTTTTCAGAATAGTACCAGAAACAATTATACTTACATCAGAAGCTCCAACTATTTCAGTTGTTGTTCCGTAGCTATTAGATGATATATTAGACCATCCTTCGCAGACTGGAGTGTTCACAGAAAATAAATTGGTAATCGTTTGTTTTTTATTAGCTTCAATAATATAATTTTTTGTAGGTGCAAAAATCAAAGCTTTAAATGTGTTATTCCCCGAAATACTTCCATTGCCCTTAAACTCAACCTGATTAAAATTTGCCGAACCTGATAAATTTATATTTGCTTGTTCTTCAAAAGTAACATTGTAAAAATTCTGTCCTTGATAAGCTGTTAAGCCATAGGTATTAGATGTTACTTTTCCTGTAAAATAAATATGAGAAGTCCCAGCATTAATTGTTGTAGCAGCAAAGTTTGTATGAAAATAAGGAGTAGAAGTTGTTAAATAAATTTTAGAACTTCCAAATTCTATGGTTCTTGGTGTATTTCCTTGGTTTGCATAGAAACGTCCGTCTATCTTTATTTGATGACTGTTCGTGATCCACGTGCCAGCATTATGGTATAATTCGTAACCTACTTGAAAATCATCTAATAAACTTATTGAAGTTCTTTCTTCAAAAACAACAATCGAATTTGTTGACCCTGTAATTGTTCCATTACTTTTTATCGTCTTCGCCTCGCCTGTGTGACGATAATAAATTTTTGAAACATTAATCATTCCCATTCCTACTTGCCACTCACTCGAACCATAAATATTTAAAGTTTGAGTACCGATTTGTGTTAAAATTGGAACGATTGTACTCGCAGAAAAGGTTATATTATGACAATTCACTATATTGTCTATCGTTACCGTTTTACTTGAAGCTGAAAAACCTGAATTAATATCAAAAAAAACATTATCCGTTGGTCCTGGAACTACAGACGGTAAAGATACTCCTCCAGAAGTTGTTCGCCAATGGTTAATATCTGTCCAATTTCCGCTTCCTCCAACCCAATAATAATCAGCCGCGAAAGTAAAAATAGCGCATAGAAATGCTAGAAAACTTAAAATTTTCTTCATAGAAATAGCTTTAGAAATAGGATTATTTTACTTTAAATACAATATTCATAAATGTATTTTCCGTCACCATTGGGTTAGATAAAATAGAATATTTTAAAACCCCATTATCGTCCAAAGTAATTTTAGATGGATCAAAGACTTGATTATCAAAATACGTTACAAAGTATTCTAAATCTGTTTTGTTTAAGACTGGAATACTAGTTGCAGAAGGACTTTTTAATGCACTTTTTTTAACTCCACTAACATTTCCTGATAAATCAAATTGACTTTTATAAATTTCGAACAACTTTACATTAAACATAGAAGTAGCACTATCATACCAAATTGTAGAAGACGAATCGGTTGAAACTCCTGCTATATCAGTTGGCAAAGCAATAGAAGGTGCATAGAAATAAGAAACAACTTTTTTATATCCTAAATTTAACGGTTCCCACTTTTTTGTCATATCACCAGACCAATACCATAATCCTAATGCATCAATATCAGGAGTTGTATTCGTCGAAATAGCATTTGCATAAACAAGTGTTCCTGCTTTTAGATCTGTTGTAGACATCGCCTCTATTTGATTTCCACTCATCATTGGAAAAGCTACACCTGCTTTATCTCCACTTTTGTAATTTGCATCGATAGCTACATCAAGTGTTGCATTTGGATTAGATGTACCTATACCTACTTGTGCTAACAAAATGTTCATAAAACAAAATGAAATTGCTAATAATAAATTGATTTTCATAAATTTTTTGGAAATTTTGCGCAAAGGTATTGTTTTAATTATCAATAAGCTACTGATAACTAATTTATACCATTAATTATACTCATTAAATCATTATTAAAGTTTAAATTTACTCTTAAGAGAAAAAATACCTATTAATGCGAAGTACGAATTTATCTGAACTTAAGTTCCACCAAATTGTGGAAAATAAGTTTCAAATTTACAACAGTCTCTTTATGAGTCTGCCCTACGAAAAAATGCAAAATATCGGATCATTGATCCCGTTTTTGTACGATGAAAGTCAAAAAGGTTTACCTGAAGGTAAATCGCCAAATGAAATCATCAACAATTTTTTTGAGAAATACACTGATTTAAAAACCGAACAAGAGCAAATCGATTTGATGTTTCGAATGATACAATACATCGAGCGACAAGTTGTTTTGTTTGATAGTATCGAAGATGCTGCATTTCCGTCATTACATTCCGAAAATGAAAAAGGAAGTTTGGAAAGCATTTACCATATTGCGCAAGCGCAAGGTAAAATGGAGCAAGTAAAAACGAGAATTGAAGATTTTGTGACAAGAGTTGTTTTTACAGCACATCCAACACAATTTTATCCAACAAATGTTCAACAAATTATTCAGGATTTACGCGATGCTATTCAACAAGATTCGGTAAGTAAAATTGATTTATTGTTGCAACAATTAGGAAAAACACCTTTCATCAACGAAGAAAAACCGACACCTTACGATGAAGCAGTTTCGATTATTTATTATTTACGAAATGTGTATTATCAGACAATTGGACGATTGTATAACGAAATCAATCAATTGTTTTTTACAGAAAGTCAACCACTAAAATCTCCTGTCATTCAATTAGGTTTTTGGCCTGGAGGTGATCGCGATGGAAATCCTTTCGTTACAGCAGAAATTACGTGGAAAGTAGCAAGTTTATTGCGAACAAGTATCTTAAAAAATTATTACAATCATCTAAAAATTGTTCAAAGACGATTAACGTTCAAACATGTTACAGAGCCTTTAAAAGCGTTGAGTAATTTGATTTACGAAAATATGTTCAATGAAAATGGAACAATTACAATTGATGAAATCAAAACGCGCTTACAAACGATTCGTACAATTTTGATTGAACAACACAATGGTGTTTTCTTAGATATTCTGGACGATTTTATCACACGTGTTGATATTTTCGGATTGCATTTTGCTTCTTTGGATATTCGTCAAGATTCGCGTGTTCATCAAAAAGTAATTAACCAAATTGTTGAAAAATATACTGGAATTAATCTGAAAGATTTAAGCGAAGCAGAACAAATCGAATTGTTAACAAATCCTTCATTTACTGCTAAGCCTGAAGATTTTGAAGATGATATTGTGATTGATACGATCAAAAATGTTTATCAATTAAAAACAATTCAGCAACGAAATGGCGAATTAGGTGTTAACCGATACATTATTTCAAATTCTGAAACCATTTTCGATGTTTTAAATGTTTACGCTTTATTCAAATTTTGTGGTTACAAAGATGACGAAATTAAGTTTGATATTATGCCACTTTTCGAGACGATTAGAGGTTTAGATGGTGCTGAAAATACGATGAATAAATTGTATAATTTACCTATTTATGCACAACATTTAGAACGTAGAAAACAACGTCAATCAATTATGTTAGGATTTTCGGACGGAACAAAAGATGGCGGTTACATCAAAGCGAATTGGGAAATTTATCGTACCAAAGAAATCCTTTCGAATGTTTCGGATAAAAATCAAATCGAAGTTATTTTCTTTGATGGTCGTGGTGGACCTCCTGCACGTGGAGGAGGAAAAACGCACGAGTTTTACGCTTCTCAAGGGAAAACAATTGCAAATCACGAAATTCAAATTACAATTCAAGGGCAAACAATTACGTCGAATTATGGAACAATGCCGCAGGCAAA
Organism: Empedobacter falsenii; assembly: GCF_013488205.1. Taxonomy (NCBI): domain Bacteria; kingdom Pseudomonadati; phylum Bacteroidota; class Flavobacteriia; order Flavobacteriales; family Weeksellaceae; genus Empedobacter; species Empedobacter falsenii. The sequence goes on from NZ_CP040908.1 coordinate 3,529,891, forward strand.
ATATAATTTTGAACAATTGTACACGGCTGGTATTATTTCGGATGTTTTCTCGACAAGTACAAGTCAGATTTCGCCTGATGAACGCACATTGATTGATAAATTAGCCACAATTAGTTATCAGAAATACGAAGATTTGAAAGCGCATCCTTCATTTTTACCTTATTTAGAAAATATGAGTACGCTTAACTATTATGGAAAAACGAATATCGGAAGCCGTCCGAGTAAACGAGGTGGTGATAAAAAATTAGAGTTCGATGATTTGCGCGCTATTCCATTTGTGGGTTCTTGGAGTCAATTAAAACAAAATGTTCCAGGATATTTTGGTGTTGGAACGGCTATAAATGAATTGAAAAAACAAGGTCATTTAGAGGATGTAAAAGATTTATTCAAAAATTCGAGCTTCTTCAAAACGTTGATTCAAAATAGTATGATGTCGATGGAAAAAACTTATTTTCCATTAACTTCTTATATGAAAGATGATCCTGAATATGGTGAATTTTGGAATATTTTGCACGATGAATTTGAATTATCAAAAGCATTGTGTTTAGAAATTTCGGGTTACACAGAATTGATGCAAGATGAACCATTGAACAAATCTTCGGTACAAATGCGCGAAAAAATTGTGTTACCATTATTAACGATTCAACAATTTGCGTTGAACAAAATTCATCATGAAAGTGAATTCAAATCAGTCTATGAGCAAATTGTAATGCGTTCGTTATTCGGAAATATTAATGCGAGTCGAAATTCGGCTTAATTTTCAGAATATCTTAATACCTTCGCAACGATGGAAAAGATTATTTTAGGGATTGATCCTGGAACAATGGTGATGGGTTTTGGTTTGATTGAAGTCAAAAACAACAAAATAAAGTTGATTACTTTAGACGAATTGTTGTTGCATAAACTTCCGAATCAACAAACAAAATTGAAAAAGATTTTCGAAAAAACTTTAGCCATTATTGATCAATATCATCCTGATGAATTAGCCATTGAAGCGCAGTTTTTTGGCGTTAATGTTCAGTCTATGTTAAAACTTGGACGTGCGCAAGGCGTTTGTATTGCCGCTTGCCTGCATCGCGATATGCCTGTGGTAGAATATGCGCCAAAAAAAATTAAGATGGCGATTACCGGAAACGGAAATGCCTCGAAAGAACAAGTTGCGGGAATGTTACAGCATTTACTTGGATTGAAAGAAATTCCGAAACGTTTGGATGCCACAGATGGTCTTGCCGTTGCGGTTTGTCATTATCTAAATTCGGGTAAAACAACTGGAACGTCAAGTTCTTATTCGAGTTGGGATGCCTTTGTAAAAAATAATCCGAATCGAACAAAATAAAATATATTTGTAGTAGAATTAGCAACCTAATTCATAAAACATAAAACACATCAAATGAAAAAATATTTAATCGCTGCCTCAGTTTGTGCAACAGTTTTCTCTTCAGTGTTATTTTCTTGTAAAGATTCGACAGGAAAAAACAATACTGCAATCACTGAAATTGTTTCGAAAATTGAACAAAATAAATACAAAATTGGCGACAAAATCGATATTCCATTAACTAATTTGGATGGAATTACGAAAGTTGTAGTTTCGGTGGATGGACAAGAAGTTCCTGCTGATTTTACGATTGACGGAAAAACAATTGGATTAGGAAATCATACGGTTAATTTGAAATTTTTCAAAGGAGAAGAAGAAACAAATTCGCGCGATTTTACGTTTGTGGTTTATGCAAATGAGCCGGCTGCACAATGGAATTATGAAATTGTAGGAACTTATCCACATAATCCTGATTATTTTACGCAAGGTTTTTATTTCAAAAACGGAAATATTTTCGAAGGAACTGGACTTCGTGGAGGAAAAACGCGTTTGATTGAATATAAATTGGGTGCAACTGAGCCTACAAAATTATACCAAATTAAAGACGATGTTTTTGGAGAAGGAATTACAGAACTGAATGGTTTTATTTATCAATTAACATGGCAAGATCGTGTGATTTATAAATATGATTTAAACTTTAATCAAGTTCAGAAATTTGATATGCCAGCACAAATTATCGAAGGTTGGGGAATTACAACAATCGGTAAAGAATTAGCTGTAACAGAAGGTTCTCAACGAATTCATTTCTTCGACGAAAACTTTAATTATTTAAGAACTGTACAAGCTTTTGATAACACACAACCGTATAGTTATTTGAATGAAATTGAGTTTCACGATGGTTTAATTTATGCAAATGTTTACTTAAAATCTGGACATGCAGATAACAGTAATATTGTGGTAATTGATCCGCAAACTGGCGCTGTAAAAGCTGAGTTTAATTTCGCTGAATTGAAAGGAAAACAAGGAAATCCACAAGCACAAGAATTGAATGGAATCGCTTTCAAAGACAACGGAAATATGTTATTAACAGGTAAAAACTGGGATAAAATCTTTGAAATTAAGATTAAGAAGTAAAATATGGCTATTTGGCAATATAACGTCTTCTTAGTTCCATTGATTAATTTCGATAAAAAGTATCTAGAATTCATCAAACAAGAGGATTCTAATTACTTAAAAAGTACCGAATGTTTTTGGGAAGAAACCTTTATCAATAAAAATGAAATTGAATTAAAGATTGATAAATTTATTACAGATTATAAAAGTACAAGTGATAATTTTCTTTATTGGAAAGGAGATACTTCAAACTTTTATGATAATGATTCTTCTATAGCTTTTGATGAAAATGACAATATTAATTTTTTCAACTTCAGATTCGATTTAAGAAATGAAATTAATGTTATACAATCAGTTGATTTATTAATCGATATCGCGAAAGAATATCATCTAAAATTTATGAATGTTAAATATGATTTTTTTGAAGCTAAAAAAGAATTATTTATAGAAAACATTCATCAATCTAATGGATTTAAATTTCTTGAAGATCCAGAGAAATTTTTCGAAAACTTATAAAAAAGCAAAAAGCTCGACCTGCAAAATCGAGCTTTTCTTTTCAAAAATCATCTAAAAAATTATAAGTAAAAATTTTTAGTTATGAGAGATCTATAACCAAAATTGATCTTTCCAATCTGTGTTAGTTAAAAGTGAATTAAATTGTTCTTTAATTACTTTTAACTTTTTTTGTGTTGCATTTTTCTCAAATTCAGAAAACATCTGTTTCTCCTCAAATCTGATATGCAAATCCAATTCTTCTTCGATATAAATCAAACTTTTCATCGGATTTTTTGCATCTATTTTGAACAAGCGTCTCAAACGTCTATGCTCTTTCAATGCTCTTTTTACCAAGTAATGATCTTCATCCAAAAGCGAAAACAAGTAATTCTCTTCTATCTCAAATTTTTTGAATAACACTTTTTCCCCATACCAATTTACATAATCAACAATTCGTTGAATATCCACTCCATTGTCTATTCCAGCACGAATATTCCAACAAAAAAATAATGTCTTATGATGTCTTTCGCACGCTTCATTTAGATTTACTGTTACAGTATAACTCATATGAGAAGCAGTTGTTTGAGGAAGTTCTATTAATAGGTTCATTGTTGTAATTTTTTAATTCGGATAATCGGATATTTTTATCTTATTTTTAATCAAATTTTTTTAATGCTTAAGAAAAGCTATTCCTTTCTCAAGATCATCAATCAAATTAAACATCGATGTCTTTTCTAGCATTCCTCGCAAATCATTACGAATTGCAAAAACACGGCTATGTAAAGCACAAGGTTTGTTAGCATCGCATTCTACTAAACCTAAAATGCAACTGTGATAAAGACCATCTCCATCAATCGCTTTGATGATATTCACTAATTTGATATCTTCTAAATGCGCTGCATCCATTTGGAAACCTCCCATTTTTCCTTTGACAGATGAAATCACATTTGCTTTAACTAATTGTTGAAGAATTTTGGCTGTATAAGCTTCTGGAGAATTAATCGAATTTGCAATTTGTTTTAAATTGACTCTCTTTCCTTCTACAGATTCTTGTGCAATAAACACACAAGCCTTAATTCCATATTCGCACGCTTTAGAAAACATTAATTTCTTTTATTCATTATAAATTATGAAGCAAATATACAACTAATTTTAATTCGGACAAATTTATCTTATTAAATTTTTAAAAATAAAAAAACCACTCAAAATTGAGTGGTTTAATGTTATCTGAAAAGAAAATTTCTTAATCCTCGTCTTCGTCTTGATCAGCATCCTTAACAGCGTTACGAGAAGTACGAATAGCTACTACTACTGCGTTATCTGGATGAGCGAATGTGTAGTTATCATTTTTCAATGTTTCTACATACATTTTGTGACCAATTCTCATTGGAGTGATATCGATTTCGATTTCGTCTGGTAAGTTTGCTGGAATAGCACGAACTTTTAATTTACGCATGTTGAAACGTAAAACCCCACCAGCTACTAAACCACGAGCACGTCCTACTAAACGAACTGGAACTTCCATAGTTACTGGTTTGTCCTCGTTTAATTGGTAAAAATCTACGTGTAAGATTTTATCCGTTACTGGGTGAAATTGGATGTCTTGTAAAATTGCTTGAATTTTAGCTCCATCAGCTAACTCGATAGTTGCTGTATGAGCATCTGGAGTGTAAACTAATGATTTGAATGCTTTTTCATCAGCTGAAAAGTGGATAGGCTCTCCAGAACCGTAAACCACACAAGGTACTTGTTCAGCATTACGTAGGTTACGTGTAGCCACTTTACCTAAGTCTTCTCTTTTTACACCTTGAATTGTAATTGACTTCATAATAATATGTATATAATAAAAATAATTTAAATTTAAGTTAAATCATTAGATAACAAAACGTTGGCTAATAGATTTATTGCTATGTACTAAATGCATAACATCAGCAAAAAGCGGAGCGCAAGATAATACTTTTATTTTAGATACGGAAGTATTTTTTAATGGAATACTATCAGTTATAGCAATTTCCGTTAACAAAGAGTTATCAAGACGCTCATAAGCTGGTCCAGATAAAACTCCGTGCGTTGCAATTGCACGAACAGATTTTGCTCCTTTTTCCATAATCAATTCAGCAGCTTTAGCAAGTGTACCCGCTGTATCAATCATATCATCTACTAAAATAACATTTTTACCTTCTACCTCACCGATTAACATCATGCTATCAACTTGGTTTGCAACTTTACGTTCTTTGTGACAAATTACGATATCTGCATTAAGGTATTTAGCATATGTATTTGCACGTTTAGCACCACCCATGTCTGGAGAAGCGATACAAATATTATCTAAACCTAAACCTTTGATATACTCAACAAAAATTGTTGAAGCGAATAAATGATCAACAGGAACTTCAAAAAATCCTTGTATTTGATCAGCGTGTAAATCCATAGTCATTACACGAGTTGCTCCAGCTGTCATTAACATTTTTGCAACTAATTTTGCTCCAATTGGCACACGTGGTGCATCCTTACGATCTTGACGAGCAAAACCAAAATAAGGAATAACAACTGTAATACTTTTAGCAGATGCGCGTTTTGCAGCATCACACATTAAAAGTAATTCCATTAAATTGTCTGTTGGTTGCATTGTTGAACCAATTAAGAAAACGCGAGCACCGCGAATTGGTTGTTCAAAAGCTGGCACAAATTCGCCATCGCTAAACTCTACAATTTTAGATTTACCAAGTTCTTGACCATATTGATCGGCAATTTTTTGTGCTAATTCTAATGATCCTCTGGTTGAAAAAAGAAATGCTGATTGTTCCATTGTTTGTTTTGGGAAATATTTGTGCAAAAATAATTTAAATGATTTGAAAATGATATAAGAAAACTAAAAATTAATTTCGGCACAATTATTGAAGTTCTTTTTAACTCATTAAACTAATCAACAAGAGAATTATATGATTTTCGTTAGTAATAGGCGTTTTTAACAGTTTTTTATTGATTCGTTTTTAAGTATTTATATAATTTTGTAATTAAATATATCCTCATGAAAAAGATTTCATACCTATTAAGTGTAATTGGATTAGGAATTTTTGCTCAAGCGCAAGAAACTACTGAGACAGTTAACAACGATTACAACAAATGGTCTATCGAGGCCAATGGAGGTGCTGTAAAAGCACGTAAAGCTTTCACTCCTGGTTACTATTCTGAAACGCCAAGTTTCTATCATGCTGATTTTGGAGTTCGTTACATGTTCAACAATAAGTTTGGTTTAAAATTAGACGGTGGATATGATCGTATCAAAGAAGGTGAAGATGTAGCTCGTTTCCGTTCTAATTATTACCGTGTAGATTTACAAGGGGTTGCGAACTTAGGACGAATCATGAATTTTGAAACATGGACAAATAGAATTGGTTTATTAGCGCATGGTGGTGCAGGTTATTCTTGGATGAATAATGACGCAACAAAAGGTGCTGATGGTAAAGTTTTCGATGACAATGATAACATGGTAAATGTTATGGTTGGTTTAACTCCTCAGTTAAGATTAACAGATCGTGTTGTATTAACAGGAGACGTTTCTTATGTAAGAAATATTCGTCAAAACGTAGCTTTTGATGGAAATTCTGAAATTTCAGGTTCTGGATTTGGAGGTGAAATTTGGAATGCTACCTTAGGTTTAACTTTCTACTTAGGTAAAAACCAAAAACATGCTGACTGGGTTTACGAACCAACTCGTTCTGACTTAGAAGATCGTATTTCTAACATCGAACAAATGTTAAAAGATACTGATGGTGATGGTGTTGCTGATTACTTAGATCAAGAGCCAGATTCAGCTCCAGGCGCTGTTGTTGACACTCACGGTGTTACAATTGACCACAATGGAAACGGAATTCCAGATAATATTGAAGAATACATTAAACAAAATGCAGGAGGAAATACAACTATCGTTAATGATGCTGATTTCTTAGAGCAAATGATTAACTCTGGTATTATCAACGTTTACTTTGATTACAATTCTGATAAACCATACCAACAATCAGTTGGAGGTATCAAATTTGTATCTGAGTACTTAAAAGCTAAGCCAAATGCTCAAATTGACATTTTAGGTTACGCTGACCCAGTTGGAAGTGATTCTTACAACAAAAATTTATCTCGTAGAAGAGCAGAAAATGTAAAAGCTATTTTAGTTAGTCAAGGAGCAAATGCTTCTCAATTAACTACAGTTGGTGAAGGTGAAGATAAAGAATTCAAAAATTCTCAAGTTTCTTCTCATCAATTAGCAAGAAGAGTTGTTTTCAGAGTAAAATAATTCTCTCTTAATTTAAGATATTAATCAGGGATAGATTTTTCCATTTTTTGGAGTCTCTATTCCTGATTTTTTTATTATCTTTATCACCACTTAAATTACTAAAATATTGAATCCTTTTAACCAACACTTTAATGCTCCTAGATGGGTAGTATTAGTGCTAGACATACTTATAGTTTTCTTTAGCTATGTAATAACCAATTTTATACTTAATAGTTTTCTAAATTCTTTTAGTTTAGAAAAATTATTATTTAAATTACCATTTGTTGTAGCAGCATATACTCTATGTTTCCTATACTTCAAAACATATAAGGGAATTGTAAAAAAAACGGGGTTAAAAGATGCTGAAAATGTTTTTGTTTCAAATACAACAGCTTTTCTGATTCTTTTCTTCATCTCTTTTATCTATAGACAATTCATTGAATCTAATCTTTCGGAGAACACTCCTGTTTCATATGTTTTCAGAATGTCTTACTCTGTTATCTTTGTCCATTTATTTATTTCAACAGTAATAATGGTTATTGCCAGATTATATTATAAATGGATTTACGATTATTTTTTTTCTAAAAATAAAGCTCAACAAAAAACATTGATTTACGGAGCTGGAGATTCAGGATTAATCACTCGAGATATTTTACAAAACGATACTCAATTTAACTATAAAGTAGTAGGTTTTATTGATGACAAACCTTCTAAAATTGGAACGTTTATCGATGGCGCTAAAATTTATTCTATAAATGATGTTGATGATAAATTCATTGAACGAAATGATATTTCAGAAATCATTATTTCTATTCAAAATATTAAAACTAATGAGTTATTAAACCTTTCTAAATCTTTAGAAGATTTAAATGTTAATATTAAAATAATTCCTCCTATTTCTAATTGGATTGATGGTACATACAAGCCTGCTCAAATCAAACAATTAAAAATTGAAGATTTATTAGGGCGTGAATCAATTAAGTTGAAAAACCCTATTATTAATGAAAATGTACAAGGTAAGGTAATACTTGTTACTGGTGCTGCAGGTTCTATAGGAAGTGAAATTTCAAGGCAACTTGCTATGATGGACTTTGCTCAACTAATTTTGATTGATCAGGCAGAATCGGCTCTATATGATGTTCAACAGTCTTTAAAAAATGAAATTTCTGAAGAAAAACAAAATAGAATAGATTATATCGTTTCGAGTGTAAGAGATCGAAAAAGGATGTTAAGCCTCTTTGATAAATATCATCCGCAAATTATTTTTCATGCAGCTGCATATAAACATGTTCCGTTGATGGAAAAATTTCCTTATGAGGCAATCAACACAAATATTTATGGAACAAAAATAATTGCTGATTTTGCAAATGAATTTGGCGCAGAAAAATTTGTAATGGTTTCTACTGATAAAGCAGTAAATCCTACAAACGTAATGGGCGCAACTAAACGCGTAGCAGAAATCTATGTAAATTGTACTAATGCAGTTTCTAAAACAAACTACATTGTTACCCGATTTGGTAATGTACTAGGGTCTAATGGCTCTGTAATTCCTCTTTTTAAAAGACAATTGGAAAATGGTGGTCCCTTAACAGTAACTCATCCTGATATTACACGTTTTTTTATGACAATACCAGAAGCGTGTCAGTTAGTGCTTGAAGCAGCAATAATGGGAAAAGGTGGCGAGATTTTTGTATTTGATATGGGTGAGTCAATGAAAATTATTGATCTTGCAAAAAGAATGATTAGACTTAGTGGATTTAAATATCCTGAGGAAATTGATATAAAAATTGTAGGTTTACGCCCAGGCGAAAAAATTTATGAAGAATTATTGGCCAATGATGAAAATACAGTTAAAACACATCATGAAAAAATAATGATTGCTAAAGTAAATACTTCAAAATGTCAAGATAATAAAAAGTTGATTGAAGAACTATGTTTAATGTCTTCAACGATAGAAAAACATGAGCAAGTCATGCATTTAGTAGCTAAAATAAAAGAGATTGTACCTGAATTTAAATCTCAAAACTCCGAATTTGAAAAACTTGATAACTTAATTTATGAAAAATAAAATTTTTAATATACTATTTGTAATAGTTGTACTCACAATATCATCTTGTGCATCAAAAAAGGAATTAGTTTATTTAAGTGGAGACCAACAGTCTACTACAAATTTCGAACAGTATATCCCTAAAATTCAATCTTCTGACATATTAGCTATTAGTGTCAGCGCTGCTGATATAAAAGCTACAGAACCTTTTAATCAACAAAGTGTTTATCAAGTAAATTCTGGAATGCAAAATAATCCTTATGCAAAAGTGTATACTGTTGACGAAAATGGTTATATTAACTATCCTTTAATAGGTAATGTAAAAGTTGGAGGATTAACTAGAGCAGAAGCTGAAAACGAATTAAAATCTAAGATATCAAAGTACATTGTAAATCCTGGTGTTAATATAAATTTCACAAATTTCAGAATCACTGTTTTAGGTGAAGTTGTTAGACCTGGTAATTTTACAATTCCAAATGAAAGAGTAAGTATACTTGATGCATTAGGAATGGCAGGAGATTTAACAATTAATGGTGTAAGAAAAAATATTATGGTTATCCGTGAACAAAATGGACAAAAACAAACCTATAATGTCGATTTAACATCTAAAGAAATACTAAACTCCCCTGTTTACTATTTAGCACAAAATGATGTTGTTTATGTAGAACCAAATAATGCAAAAATTTCATCATCTAAATTTACACCAAACTATTCTTTATGGATATCTGTTGCTGGTGTTATAATATCTGTAATTGCTGTTATTTCTAAATAAAAATGAGTAAAAATAAAAACAAAGTAGAAGACCAATACTTCGATGAGTCTGAAGAAACTATTAATATCAGGCAAATTTTAGAGCAATATTTATACTATTGGAAATGGTTTGTTTTTGGAGTCATTATTTCTTTAATTATAGCCTTTTTATATGTTAAATATACACAAAAACAATATCAAGTTTCAGCTAAAATATTATTGAACGAAAAAGAATCTTCAACAGGAGAATTAGCTGGTTTAATGGATCAAGCTATGCTTGGAGGTGGTTCTGGAGGAAGCGCTGAAGTTGGTGATCAAATTGATGTTTTAAAATCGAGAAGATTATTAACTAAAGTAATTCAAAAAAACAACTTTAATATACAATATTTTAGTGTTGGTCGTGTTGCAGAAATTCAATTACAACAAGAAAAATCTCCCATAAAATTCATTTTATTAAATGAAAACGATAAAGCCAATGAAAGCTTAGACAATAATAGTTTTATTGTAAGTATATTATCGAACACTAAATTTAAACTTGAAAATAAAAAAACAAGTGTTATAAAAGAATATTCTTTTGGACAAAAGATTACAGAAGACTTTGGAAGTTTTATAATTAGTCCAAATGGAAACTTAGGAAAACATATTGGTTTTGAATATCAAATTAATGTAAATTCTATTGATAGAATTGTTAATGCATATCAAAACTCATTGAGTATTTCTCCAAATACTGAGAAGAGTTCAAAAATTATTAATTTTTCTTTGGTTGGTCCTGTTCCAGATATATCTAAGAAGTTAATAAATGATCTTATTACAACTTATAATGAAGATTTAGTAAGTGATAATCATAAATTAACAGAAGCTACCTCTAAATTTATTGATGATCGCCTACAAATTGTTACAAACGATTTACGTGGAGTTGATAAAAATCTTGAACGTTATAAAGTTCAAAATAATATTACAGATGTTACTTCAGAAGCGAATATCTTTTTAGAAAGTGCCGCAGATAACGAAAAGAAACTTTTAGAATCATCTACTCAACTACAATTAGTTGACTATATGAACTCTGCTCTAAATTCTTCTAAGACTGATTTACTACCTTCTAATATTGGATTAGAAGATAAATCTATCTCAGCAGAAATATCTTCATACAATGAATTAGTTCTCGCTAAAGAAGATATGTTAAAATCTGTAACAAAAGATCACCCTAACGCGATCAAATTACAAGAGCAAATTAATGATGTAAAAAGAAACTTGAAGAATAGTTTGAGATTATATAGAAATAACACTCAAACAATGTTAAATTCTGTTCAATCTAAACAAAATCAAATTGCGAGCAGAATTCAAAAAGTACCAAGTCAAGAACGTGGTTTTAGAGATATTTCTCGTCAACAGCAAATTGTTGAAGCTTTATATTTATTCTTATTACAAAAACGTGAAGAGAACGAAATAAAAGCAGCTGCTACACCAGATAATATAAAAGTTATTGACTATGCTTATGATTCTAAGATTCCCGTTTCACCTAAGAAAAGTATTATACTATTAGGAGCTCTAATTCTAGGATTAGTTATTCCATTTATATGTATATATATTTATAAATTATTGAATAATAATGTAAACTCTAAAGAGGATGTTGAAGATGCAGTTGGAGCTCCAATTGCTGGACAAGTACCTAAAAGTGATATTTCTATTATCGAGCAAAATGATAATTCTAGTGTTGCTGAAGCTTTTAGAATTCTTAGAACAAACATGAATTTTTTACTTAAAAATTCAACAGATCCTCAGTCTATCTATATAACTTCTACTACAAGCGGAGAAGGTAAAACATTTATATCAACTAATTTAGCTCAAATATTAACAATGTCAGGTAAATCTGTTTTATTAATTGGAGCAGATATTAGAAGTCCTAAAGTTTTAGATTATTTAGGAATTACTGATCAATACAGACACAAATATGGTGTTACAGAATATTTGATTTCAAATGATATTAATATTAGTGATATCATCATCAAAAATCCTGCTGATTACAAATTTGATGTTATTTATTCTGGACAAGTAGCTCCGAATCCATCAGAGCTATTGATGAACGGACGTTTTGATGATATTGTCAAATATGGAAAAGCAAACTATGATTATGTATTAATAGATACTGCGCCTGTTAGTTTAGTTACTGATACTTTATTAATTTCTGACAGTGCAGATATTACAATGTACGTTGTTCGTGCTAATTATTTAGACAAACGAATGTTGGCTATTCCTAAAGAATTATATCAAGATAACCGTCTTAAAAACATGGCAATGGTTGTTAACGATGTTGACTTTACAAAAGGATACGGATATGGGTACGGATATGGGTACGGATATGGTGAAAATCATAATAAAGGAAACTCTTTCTTTAGTAAACTATTCGGTAAAAAATAAAAATAAAAGCCACTTCGAAAGAAGTGGCTTTTATTTTTATTATAATCTATCTTATTGTCTTTGCCTCACAGCTTCGTAAACACAAATCGCTGCTGCGTTACTCACATTTAGCGAATCTACAAAACCTAACATCGGAATTTTAATCAACGAATCTGAATGATCAGCCCAAAAATCAGAAAGCCCTGTTGCTTCTGTTCCTAAAATAATGGCAGATGATTTTGTAAAATCAGTTTCGTATAAATTTTTCGTTTCATCTCTCAAAAATGTGGAAACAACTTGAATTGAATGAGATTTTAAAAACTCTAAAACAGCCTCTTTACTCGCCGATGCAATTTGATTAGTAAACAATGTTCCAACCGAAGAACGAATCACATTCGGATTGAAAAAATCAACTGTTTCATCACAAACAATTACAGCATCTACTTTTGCTCCATCTCCTGTTCGTAAAACTGCACCAAGATTTCCAGGCTTTTCTACCGCTTCCAAAACAACAACCAATGCATTTTCTGGCAATTGTAAATCTGTCAATGTCGAAGATTTCGTTTTATAGACACCAATAATTCCACCTGTCGATTTTCTATACGCAAGCTTCTCAAAAACTTGTTTGGTAATTGTAAATACTTTTACTTGTCCAAAATCTATTGATTTGTTATAAATATCTTCGCAAATATAAATTTCAACCGCTTCGTAACAACCTTTTACAGCTAATTCATTTTCTTGTGTTCCTTCCACAATAAATAAACCTTGATTTTTACGTTCTCTTGATTTTTCTTGCAATTTCAGCAAGTTTTTAATCCTTGGATTTTGAAGACTTTCTATTAACATTTTGCAAAATTAATTCTTTTTCAGTCAAAAAAATATAGAATTTTCATTTAACATTTTTTATCAGTTAAAAAACTCATTTTCAATCATATTTAATTTATATTCAGTATAAACTTATATTTTTTGTACCTTTGCACCTTAAAATCAGAATTTTCGTATGACCAAAGATGGAAAAATGGAGTTGATGGCTCCTGCTGGGAATTTCGAATCGTTACAAGCGGCTTTAGATAATGGAGCTGATTCTGTATATTTCGGAGTTGAGCAGTTGAATATGCGTGCGAGAGCATCAATAAACTTTACAATGGACGATTTACCAGAAATCGTAAAACGTTGTGAGGAAAAAGGTGTGCGTTCTTACCTTACTTTAAATACAATTATATACGATCACGATTTATCTTTAATCAAAAACTTATTGGACAGAGCAAAAGAAGCTAATATTACGGCTGTTATTGCGATGGATCAATCGGTTATTGCCTATGCAAGACAAATTGGGATTGAGATTCATATTTCGACACAAATTAACGTTACGAATATCGAAACAGTAAAATTCTATGCAATGTTTGCTGATACAATGGTATTGTCGCGTGAATTGAGTTTGAAACAAGTGAAAAAGATTTGTGAACAAATTATTAAAGATGATGTTCGTGGACCAAGTGGAAATTTAGTTGAAATCGAAATTTTCGGTCATGGAGCATTGTGTATGGCTGTTTCAGGTAAATGTTACTTGAGCTTACATTCTCACAATTCTTCTGCAAATCGTGGAGCTTGTAAACAAAACTGTCGTAAAAAATATACCGTAATCGACCAAGAATCTGGTTTCGAAATCGAATTAGATAACGAATACATGATGTCGCCAAAAGACCTTTGTACAATGGAATTTTTGGATGAAGTGGTTGATGCAGGTGTAAAAGTATTGAAAATTGAAGGTCGCGGACGTGCTCCAGAATACGTTGCAACTGTGATTCGTGCTTATAGAGAAGCGATTGATTCTATTGCGGATAAAACATATTCGAAAGAAAAAGTGGATTACTGGATGGGATTATTGCAAACTGTTTATAATCGTGGTTTTTGGTCTGGATATTATTTAGGTCAAAAATTAGGAGAATGGTCTGCTGTTCCAGGTTCTATGGCAACTCAGAAAAAAGTTTACATCGGAAAAGGAGTTCATTTCTTCCCAAAACCAAGCATTGGTCAATTTGTAATTGATGCGTATGATTTGAAAGTTGGTGATTTGATTTTAGTAACAGGACCAACAACTGGAGCCAAAGAAATGGTGGTTACAGAAATGATGGTGGAAGATGTAAAATCTGATACAGCTAAAAAAGGTGATTCGATTACAATTCCGATGGAATTTAGAATTCGTCCTTCTGATAAATTATACAAATTAGTAAAAGTAGAAGAGCCAGGAACACAACAAAATAGTGTTGAAGAAGGCGCTTATTCTCATTAAAAAATAGTTATCAATGGTCATTATTACGTTACAACGCGATAAATGCATCGGATGCAACTATTGTTATGAGTTAGCACCAGAACGATTCAGAATGTCAAAAAAAGATGGTAAATCTGTTTTATTAAAAGCGATTGATAAAAAAGGTTTCCATACGTTGAAAGATCCTGATCATTCTATCGCAGATAATTGCGAACGTGCTGCCAAAGCTTGCCCTGTAAATATTATTACAGTAAAAGAAATATAGATTAAAACATTAGCTATATAAAAAGTCCATCAAAATTTTGATGGACTTTTGCTTTATGTAAAAAATAAATCTTAATTCATTTTTCCTTCCTTTTCCAATCTCTCTAATGCTTTTTCGTGAGCAGATTTTACATCATTTTTGATCTTTTTATCTTGGGTAGATTTTCTAATCTTTTCTGCATGATAAGCCAAATCATCCAAAGTCATTTTATAACTCACATAAAACCCGCGATTATATCTTGAATACGACGCTAATCCCCAACCAGCAATTAATTGATTCTTAATTTTTTTGGTTTGATATTCGTTCAAATAACGTTGAAGTTTTGGAGAAATTTCTTCTTTCACAATTGATTTTACAGAACCATTCATTCGGCTAAACCAATATTTATTATCCAATTTTATATATGATTTTGCACCTAAAATGCTTTTAAAAGCAAGATCTCCAAGCAATAAAACCTTCTCAAATTCAGATTTTTCATTGGTCATATAATCCCAATACATTTCAGAAGTCATTCCAACCATCGGACTTTTATCTATTGTTGCTTCATACAAATCTTTACCATTTTGATAAGCTGCTGCAACATTTTTAAATTCGATTCCAAAATCATCACAAGCCTTCTGATAACCTGTAAAAGAACCCGAATATTTCTCGAAATTATCTATAAAAACTCTATAAATACAATAATGTGAAATATCAATCAAAACTTTTTTAGAATCATCTAAAAAACCGTTTATCAACTGTATCGGAAAGTTATAATATTCGTAGGAACTCATAATTGTTTGATTGTCTTAAATGTGGTGTTAATTCATCGACTAAGATAAGATAGTTTTTATTATTCTTAAAATGATAAGTATCAAAAAACTTCAAAATTTAATAGGTTAGATTTTTAAAGGGGTAAAACTTCAATTCCTAATTTCTTCCTAAATCTTCTTTGTCCTTTGTCTCAAAATAATAAACAAATGAAATTTTTCTTAACAATAATTACAAGCACTTTCTTAACAATTACTACGATAGCTCAGACGAAAAATGATTCAATTATCACCATTCAACCTCAACAAAAAACATTAAAACCTAAAGTTGAACATGCAGAACCTCTCTATACAGATTTGATGCGTGATTTGGGCGCACGAAAAGGAGAAGCTGAGATAAATGTAGGATTTGGAGTTGCCTCGAAAAAAGGATATAATGAATATAATGGTTTTATTGAGTATGAATGGGCTGTTGCAGATCGTTTGGGATTGGAGGTTGAAGTACCTTTTTCTTTTAATCACAAAAGCGATAATAACGATGGCTCTATTTATGTTCTGAACAATAAAATTGAAGGTTTAAAATTAGCAACTCAATATACTTTTTTGGTAAATGAAAAACGAAAAATATCTTTGGCTGTAGCTTATGTTCATGAATTTGAGTTTAATAATTTTAAAGAATTAGGACATCAAGGTTCTGTATTTACCGGTATGAAAATGAATCCTGTTTTTATTGGAGCAAAGAATTTTAAAAATTTCAACACGTTAATCTATATAGGTCCTGTTTTTGAACATCATTATAAAGAGCAAAAAGTAGATGTTGGAGCAACTATAAACGCAAGTATGATGTATGTTTTACCAAATTCGAAAAACTTTATTGGACTTGAAAATAATATGGATATTGATCGCGATGGATTTCATTATACTTTAAGACCTCAAATTAGATTGGCTATTCA
Source organism: Empedobacter falsenii (assembly GCF_013488205.1). Taxonomy (NCBI): domain Bacteria; kingdom Pseudomonadati; phylum Bacteroidota; class Flavobacteriia; order Flavobacteriales; family Weeksellaceae; genus Empedobacter; species Empedobacter falsenii. The sequence continues at coordinate 3,546,520 of NZ_CP040908.1, forward strand.
ACACAATTTAATGATTGGTTTGGTTACTGGAGTTCCTATCACCAAACATACCGGAACCAACCTTGATGTGATGACACGTATTATTTGGGAACCTTAGTTTTCTTAATAAAAAAACCTCCTTTAAAACTTTTTAAAGGAGGTTTGTGGAGCTGGCGGGATTAAGGATATGTATTACATATCAACATCTTAGCTCTAAAAACCTTCTAAAGGGGATGAAATCGGGGATGATTTCCACTAATTATCATTTTCAACCCTACTCGTATATTTTATTAAAATCAAAGAATTCCCTCGTCTGCAAAACTAAGGTATGAATTTTTAGCCATAATAATATGGTCTAACAATCGAATATCAAATAACTCGCAACACTCTTTGATTTTAGAAGTTATTCGTTTATCTGATTCACTCGCATTTAGGTTTCCACTTGGGTGGTTGTGAGTTATTACAAGAGCAGATGCGTTAGCTTTTAATGCCATTCCCATAATCAACCTTACATCAATGCTACAAGTATTTATTCCACCTTTAAACATGCTTTTAATTCCTAAAACTTGATTCCCTTGATTTAGTAATAATATTTTGAACTCTTCTTGAAGTTCAATTGTATCCAAATCCCAATTCGCTTTAAGAACTTGATAAACTTCACTACTTCCCATTACTTTGATTTTCTCATCTACTTCATTCATATATGAGATTTTAATTTCTGACACCTTCATTTTTGGCTATAAGATTTTAGAGTAGAGATAAATTTTGTTGATGATTTAGTATCAAAAACAAGCTAGTTTGTTTACCTCTACGTTTGTTAAACATTAATTTAGAATCACAGGAGGATGAATAAATCCACCAGAAAAAACCACTTTCTTAAAAAGTGGTGAGGGGGATTCCAAATCTCCCAAAAATAGGCGGGGGTTATTCGAGGGTAGTTTACGTGTTCGAAAATTTTATAAAAAATTTTTGTAGAAATTGTAAGGTTTGTAAAACTATTAATCTACATAAACAATAAGTCATTTTAAGAAAAATGTTATATTTATAGAATTACAAATTAATAGTTTATATAATGAATGAAAAAATTCTATTAGCCTCATATTCAGTTAGAATAAAATTCAAAAGAGAAGATGCAATTTTAAATCAGTTTAATACAGTAGATGATTTTTATGTTGTTTTAAAAAATTTTCTAAAATATATCCATAAAAATGTTAATCAATTAAAAGATCGATCAGGTAAAAAAACAATATTTTTAACTTTGGATGAACCTGCAATTTTTAATGATAGCAAAAGAATTTGCTATGGTTACTTTTCAAGTGGAATAACAGGTGAACGATATAAAGTAAAAGAAATTGCGACAAATACTGTTCTTATGGACGTTGATAAAAACGATCATGCATCTTATAGAGATGTTTTTTTTTACTTTAAGATTCCTTCAGGTAAAACACAAGGATATTTAATTTTACAAAGAAAAACACAGTTTGGAATCAAGACGAAATTAGTACCCGCTTTAAATGGCTTCCTCGCTAAAGAAGGTTATACACAAAATAATCTAAGATTAAATAATATTTTACATAGCTCAGTATATGAAAATATGATGTTAAATGGAAAACTTAAAAAGGTTGAGTTAGTAAGAAATAAAATTCCTGATAACTTAGAAGATTTTTTAAATAATGATGAAAATTATAAAACAACAAAAGGAACTTTTAAGTCTTCATTTTCAAGTGGGAATTCTTTACCTGAAAAATGGAAAAATATAATCCATAAACTAAGCTTAAAAGAAAAAAATGAAACTGTAGAAATAGATGGTTTAGATGATAACTTCACTGATCTCGAATTTCAACTTGAGTTAAATGGTAAACAGAAAACATTTTATATAAAAAATCAACATAGAGTACAGCCTGATATTGATGTTACTAATAATATTGATTTTAAAGATGATGTTCCAACAACAGAATCTTTAATACAAAATGCAGAAGAAATAATAAATGATATAATAGAAATTAAACCTAAAAATGTTTAGCAGAATTAACATAGGAAAAATTATTACAGCTCATTATAAAACTCTTTACAGTCTCAATTCTAAAGGTGTTTCATGGAGAGACATAATAATATTTATTATAGCACCTATTGTTATTTCATTTTCATTAATTTACTTTTTTGATGTATCAATTAAAAAACAAGTTGGTAATCTTATTACGGCATTGTCAATTCTTGCAGGATTTTTATTTAATCTTTTAGCTATTATACATTCATCTCTTGATAAGATTAAGAATAAGATCACAGATGAAAAATCATTAAAATTCATATTTGCTAATGAGATCCATACTAATATTTCTTACAATATCATAATTGCATTGTTTCTTATAATATTTCTAGTAATTTTTGCTTTTGATATAACTATTAAAAACTTTTTTTGTTTTTGTATTTTTAATACAATATTTAATTTTATTTGTATATCACTTTTAATACATTTTATATTAACATTATTCATGATTCTTAATCGAATTTATATTTTAATTGATAAAGAAAATTAAATTTCATTTTATGAAAGAAGAAAATAATATTGATTTTGATTTAAATAAAATTGAATCACCCATTGAAGAATTTTTTCTTAATCATTTTTGTAAATATTTATCTAGTGAGACTGAATTAATACTTCAGCATCCAATAAAAACCTTAAGTGGAAACTTTAGAGCAGATATATTCCTAAAAAACAATAATAGAAATATTATTATCGAGTGCGATGGTGTAGAATATCACACTAAAGAAATAAATGATTGGTATGATGAATGGCGTGATACATTAATATTATTCCATCAAGAAGCAGATACAATTTATAGAATTAGTGGAAAAGATATTTTTAATAATATTAATTCTTTAATATATTTAATTTACAATTTTGAACCAATTTTTTTTAACTCAGAATATTCTAGTAAACTTCCTAAAAAAGAAATTGTTAATGATAGAATAAAGAAACTTATTAATTATTCATACACTAGTGATAACGGTGAAAATATCCAATCAACTATTACTGTTAAACGCAAGGATACTAAATTTGATTTTGATATATTTTGGTTTAAATATGTATTATATTCTATAAATTTTCCTCTTAAAAACATTAAAGAGTTAATTGAAATTATGATTGAAAAAAAATTTAGTGTAGATGAATTAGTTTTATTAATCAAACAGAAATATCCCGAAATTAATATTGAAGATATAAATTGTTTCAAAACAACTAAAAAATAAATTATAAATATTCAAATTATAAAACTAACATTCTATTAACAAAATTTTCTATCTAAAATTTTAAATTAAATTAGTTTTAGAAAAGTCAATTGTTATATAGAAAGGTATCTTAAACTATTTAAATGGATTCATCCAAGTACTATTTCCAAAAAGAAATAAAACATATCAACGAAGAAATTGAAGTCATTAAACGAATAAATAATTTAAATTCAAAACTACGTGATTATAATTGGTTATTTATACATCCTTACAACCAAGGTATTGTAATTGAAAATTTTGAAAAGATTATTAATGAACATGAAAAAGAAATAGCTGAAGAGAAAATATTTGAGTATTATGCCAAAAAGTTTCTAACTTTAACTGACACTATAGTGATGATAGAAGGTTATTACAAAAAAAGACCTTTTTTAAAAGATTTTAAAGTTCAAATTGAAGAGTCAGTTATTCTTTGTCTTCAAAAAGATTTTTCTGGTGCTATCAATTTATTATTACCAGTAATTGAAGGTTCACTTAGAAATTATTTAATTTCTAAGCGAGGTGATAAAGCTAAAACAATTATCAAAATGTCAGACTTAAGTGCAAAGACATTTAATGAAATGACAAATGATTATGTCAACTTAAGGGAATATTACTATTCTGAAGGTAGCCAAGAATTAAAATATCGCAATACATCTTTAGACATAAACCAAAAAAAACAATTATTAAAAAAGCACAAAGAATACTTCACTCTTTGGATTAATCAACTAAATGAATACTTAAATAACAATCTTTACCTTGATACTAGAATTTCTGATTCAATAACAGACGATTTTAATCGTCATAATTTAATACATGCATTAGATACAATTGATTATAGTTTCAAAAATTATCTAAGACTTTTTAATTGTTTAAATTTCCTTACTTGGGCGTTTGGAAATATATCAAAAGGATGCTCTATTCTTGCTGAATACGAAGATGAAGTTATTGAAAAGAAATGGGTTGAATATTTTAAAATACTAACTATTTCCGAATCTATGACAGAAATTAAAGCCGAAATTTATGAGTATGAAATCCAGAGTTTTAAAAAGTATATTGATAAAACATTTTTAAAACCATTAGCGATATCCGAAATTTTACACAAACAACTTCTAAAAGTCAATGATGTATTTCTAAAAAGAAAAAAATAAAAGATCTACAATTAGTACCTACTTGGAAAAAATTCCGAAGTTGTCATAATATAATAAAAGTATCTAGTACTTTTTCTCTCAAAATATATTTAACATAATTTGGTTATAGTGGGCTTGTCCCCGATAGCCCGTAGGCGACTATAACAACAAGTTATGTTAATATAGATTTTGTCCGCTGTTTCTATTTAAGTTTCAAGATAGCTTTCAAGCTCAGGAGATGTAAAAGAGATATCTGTTGAATTTGCAGTTTTTGTACTTTTTGTAACATTGTAAACCTTGTAAGTTTATTATTTTATATATGTATTTTGATTTTTAGTTAATTATATTTTACGTTACCTTTTTTAACCCTCCTGTGCTTACATATAAATAGAAGATATATTGATTAACTATTACAGAGTTACAAAGTTTACAATTTTTACAAATACAAAAAACCTCAGCTAAAAATTAGCTGAGGTTTATATTTATACTATAATACTTTTCTGTTTAGACAGAGACATAAATTGTGATATAGTTAAAGATAGTATCAATCCGAAGGTAGGAAAAATGAATAATACTGTTATTATAACCGTACAAACCATTACCCAAGTTCTATTTTTAGAATATTTTTCAACATTATTTCCATTTAGATAATCTAAATATCGTTTATTGTTTCGCATTAGTGAAATAAATAATAAATAAATAGGTATTGAATAAGCTAAAATCATCATTACTGCTCCTGTAACTGCTCCTAAAATTTCTCCCTTTTTTCCATTCTCATCAAATTCGTTATACTCATCGACTTTTAACTTTCTATTATATTTCATTTCGAAAGCTCTTTGTCTTATATACATATCCTCTAAAACAAGAGGGCTAATATCGTTATTTGGATCTACAACAATAGAGGATAAATCATTTTCACTATTAAAAATAATTCTTGGAGTATTATATTTTTCATTCGTCTCAACAATACCTTTAAGTACTGAGAAAATAATAAAAAGGTTACCTAAAATTAATAAAATATAAAACCAAATTTTTGCCAATTTGCTTGCTATTTGTATTGTTCTCATGTTAAAATATATAATTATGTTTTACAAAAAATCTCTTTCAGCCGCATCTTCGATGACAGAGATTCCATAAGCAGATCCGTCATCAGCTTCATCGATAATTTTAAAAAATTGTTCTTTCGTCATAATAAATAAATAAGAAAATTGTGTTAATAGCTGTTCTTCATCTAAAGCTAAAACATTCCCAAGAGAAATATCAAAATCATAAACTTCACCATTAAAAATAAATGTCCAATGAACAATTAAATCATTATTAATAAATTTAATATTAGCAAAATATTTCCCTTCTGAATTCAAATTAAATTCATTTTCATTTATATGAACAAGTCTGGCTTTACCTCCAAAAGCAAATAGGTTTATTCCTAGAATTATTGTTTGAATATGATGTTGTAGATCAGTTTTTAGAAAATTCTTTAGAGGGTCTTCTGAGTGTTGAATATTGATTTTAATATCATTATTTATGATTAGCTTTGCTATATCTTTATAAATACTAAATTGGTTTTGATTTAAACTATACTTTCTTATAAAATGTCTATTCCCATAATATTCATTTTTAGAATCATAAATAATTATTAACATTTCATCCTTTATACAAATAATAATTTCAATTTTTTCAAAATTGTTTTCTGAAATAGATATTATTTTTACTAAATCTGGTAAGTTTTCAATAATTTTTAAATCAAAAATACCATCCAAATAACAAATTAAGTCATTATATCTTCTAATGATTTTTTCTCCTTTATATTCTGTATTTGGTACACCTATTTTTGATACTTCTTTATTTCCACCTGCAATAATAGTTATGGAGATGAATCCTAATATAGCCAAAGAAGCCATAATAATTTCTCCTACTCCTAAATCATACTTAGTAAATAGCCCAAAAGACATGAAAAATGTAGCTATAATAAAAGATAAAATATAATCGTATCCAAGACCTTTCCCACTCGCAAACCTAACTAAATATTCATCTGTAAGTCGCTTAGCTAGAAAAAATAAAAAACCTATATGAATTAAAAATATTATAACCCAATTCCATTCCAATACTATTGAATAAGAAACAACAGGAAGGATAATGCCTGAAATAAAAGGAATGTAAGAAAATACTGAATTAGTATAGTATAAATCCTTTTGAGCCCAAGAAATCATGAATATTCCAAAGCAAATAGAATAAATTAAACCAGAAATAATTAATAAAACTTCACTCATATAAATGTGGTATCTAATGAGCCTAAATAGATGATTTTGATTAGAAAAGAAGGCGTAGGCTCGGACTCTTATTTAATTGTAGGGGCTCTGGTAAGCCTTAAGATATAAATAAGCGAAACCCACGCCCCTATATTATAAGGACGCGAGAATCAACTCATTCTACATCTTAATTTTGAATTTACCAGATTCCTACAGTAGAATATTAGTTAACGCTTCACGTTAGTTTTACGATATGTTATTGAGACAAATATAAAACAAAATTTGCTTTTCTAACCCATGTTGTTTTTTTTATTTGTAAAAAATAAGGAGGTAAAAAACCTCCTTATTTTCTAATTAACTATTGAATAAGTGGCACCAATTTTAGTCAATGCCTTTTTATTTAATAACCTTTTTAATGCATTATCTACAGTCTTAATACTAACCGAAAGCTTCTCAACAACAATTTTCACCGCTTCTCCTCTTTTAAAATTTTGAGGTAGCAATTGTAAAATTTCAGACTCAGATTCCTTCAAATCAATTGATTTATCATATAAACTAGCCGTATCTAAAGAATTTCTTAGTAAGTAAGGCAGAATAACTTTTATAAAATCAATAGCTCTGTCAGAACATTCAAATCTATCCATTTCATCAGAAAATTCTTCGGTATTCTCCAAAACAGTATAAATCATCAACAAACGATACATCATTATTGCTTGTCGCAACACAATATCTACTAGATTTTCATCAATGTCTTGTACTGCATTAAAATAACCTTCAAAGAAATTATTAAAATCTGAGAGTTGTTCCTCGTTTAAATAAAATTCACGCTCTAAAGAATTAACAACCTCGTACACCTTGAATAAGTAATCGTTCAGAATATGAATTTCTTGCCTACGATTACCCACGTATGACCCATCATTCCATTTTGATCTTTCTGAATAGGTGTAGAACATGATTCTGCTGAACAACCCATTTTCTCTTGATTGTATCAATGGTTTTACTTGTTCTCCTGTTCCTGAAATAGCCACCGTTAACTTCGGAGTATCACATATAATTTCTGGATAAGATTTACGAGAAATACTTATGCGTTCGTGTTGGAATGCTTTACGTAATATCTCTGAATAGTCCCCCCACTCCTTCTTTAATACAAAAGATAAAGTATCAGCTTCGTTGTCATGGATATAACTCCCATCCGAGAACGAATTTGACAATTTTTCTTGTAATTTTGCACTACTGCTATTCGCTGGAATAAAGAAGTTAGAATTTTTTGTTAGAATTTCTTCTTTTACTTTTTGAATAATTTTCTCTCCAATCGATAACTTCGATTTACCTGTAGCTGCTTGCCCAATAACAAATAAGTAGAGATTTGGAAAGAACAACTCATCTCTATAATAGCCAAATACTTTTGGGAAAATTGCACTAAGATGTGTTAAACTTGAGAGGAGAACGATATCCTTCTCTCGCCCTGTAAAGGTTTCTAATAAAGGTTTTAACATCAGGAGCCAAGTCAAACACCTCCTGTGGAAATTTTCCATCATCAGGTATTTCAAATGTAACCTCCTCTGTTGTTATTTCCTCCTTTTCTTGTGAACCCTCTAACTCTCCCTGTGAAATTTCTACTTCTTCTTTCAAAATTGCCTTCAAATCAACGTTAGAATCTATCTCTAACTTGCTGAAATTTCCATTTAAGAATGGATTTCTTACGAACTCTACGTTCTCTAAATTTTCTTTTAACATATTACTAATTTTTTTTAGTGAAGAAAATTCATTCTTTCTTCATTGCAAGTTTAGAGCGAAAGCTGAAGAATTGAACGGAGACTAATTTTTTAATTATTTCTACTTTGACTCTCCACTCATAGCCTTTGTTACAGCATCATAATATCTTTTGTTATAGAATGAAGAAAGAGTAGTTTCGTTTAAATTACAATTTGAAAAAACACCTTTAACACATGGAATTTGGAAGATGTGACAAAAAATTACAATAAATTTTATTTTTTCATCTACTTCAGAGAGCAATTTTTCAACTTCTGAATAGAGTCTATGTTTTAGAATTATATGAGTTACTTTATCAATTTCTACTTTTGTCATATAGGATTCGATATATTCATCGGTTAATAATTCTTTTAAATTCTGAGTTATTGAAAGTAATGCGAAAAAATTAGTAATTCTAACAGCTTCTTGGGATGCTAATTTTGGAGTAAAAACAATTTTTACAAGATCTTCTGTAGAATTAATATCATCATTAAGGATATTTTTGATTCGTTTCAATTCTGATTGAACGTCAATAAATTCTTGAAGCATCTTTTTCTCTTCTTCAGTACTAATAGTGTTATACTTTTTTATAAAATTATATTGGTATTGAATCCCTAATTGTAAAAACTTACCTTTTAGCTCAACTAAATCATATGATTTAAACAAATCATCAAGCAAAAATTCTGCTTTTTTAGAGATTCTAAATTCCTTAAAAGGGAATTCTAAATTATGTAAGAAACCTTTACTATAGCTTTTATTAAAACGAACTTTCCTAGATAAATTCTCTCTTTCTAAATCTGTATAACCTTCTTCAGTAACAATTTGAAAATTATAAACAGTTGGTTTTTCCATATTATGTATTTTTTGTAACTTTTGTATTATTGTAAAAATAGTAGTTTAAATATTATTATAGAAAGGCTCAAGACTGTTTTACTATATAAAACCTCTTCTTTATCTCCTGAGCCTGTAATCTACCATAGTAGCTTCTTACAAAAATTACAAGTTTACAAGTTTCTTAATATCAATAACTTTTGCTGTTGTAGGACACCTTATGGTTCAAGTTTCGACCTCAACAAATCTGCTTTCTGCTTATCATTCATCTTAATATATGTTTGTAGGGTTTTAGTTTGTTTGTGTCCTGTACCAAGTTTCAACGTATCTAAATCAACTCCTTTTCCATAATTAAGCGTTACAAACGTTCTTCTTGCTGTATGGCTACTTATCATCTGCCATCTCACTTTTTTATTGTCACCGTTGTACTGCTTATTGAGTGTTTCGCATAGTTTAGCAACATCTTTGATGTACTCATTGAACTTGACATTAGAAATCTTCGGAAGTTTGTAACTATACTTTACAAGAATTGTTTTTACAACCTTCAACAATGGAAGAGTTAATTGCTCATTTGTTTTCTGCTGTCGTATTGCTATATATTCATCATCAATAATGTTTGATTGATTTATCTTGTTGAGGTCTGAAAATCGTTGACCTGTATAACATGCAACTAAAAATAAGTCTCTTACTTGTTCCAATCTTTTGTTATTAGATAAGTTTAATCTTTCCATTTCATCTATTTCATTTTCACTCAAAGCAATGTTATCTACTTCAATATCCTTTGTTAAAAATCTACTATTATGCAAAAATGGATTAACCTTGATACCTAAATTCTCAATAAAATATAAAACAGTTCTCAAAAATTTCATTTTACGATAAACAGTAGTCGGAGCATACTTCTTAGTCTCGATTAAATACTCTACATATTCATTTCTAAACTTCAAATCAATCATCTCAGTATTATAAATACGCTTCTTATCCTTCTGAAAATCTTTGAAGTTTTCTTTGGCTTGTTTATACTTTTGAACTGTGGTATGAGCTGTTGTAGATTTTATAGTCTCAATGTAGTCATCAAAATAATCTAAAATTGTTTTCTTATCGACTTTCTTAAACATTGGATTATTCTGAAAATATTCTTGTTCAATCAAATTCTTTAACTCTTCCGAATTTGGTTTTCTTTTGAAAGTATCTGTAAAACTGTTAAACATCTTATAAGCCACTTTTTCAATTTCAACCAATTCTTTGTTTATATGTTGATGATTCTTTTCTGAAATGGTTTCCTTGACCTTCAACCTGTCTTTATTCCAAAACTTCGGATTAACCTTCTGTTTGGTTGAGATTTTCATCTGTAGACCATCCCAACGCATGACCAAATAAATAATCGTTTCTGAGCTACTCTTTGGCTCTTTCAATACAAATGTTGTCTTTATCATATATCATTTTTTTTAAAATTCCTTTCTATGAGAGGGATTCAAGCTGATATACGAGGGGATGAATTAGGGGATGAATTAGGGGATGAAATAGCGATTTTTCACCGATTTTTATATAATTCCAAAAAGTATGGACACAAAAAAACCCTCTATTTTAGAGGGTTTAATAACTTTTAGTGTTTATAAAAGTTGTTTGTGTGGAGCTGGCGGGATTCGAACCCGCGTCCAAACAAGCAACAAATAAGCTTTCTACATGCTTAGTTTATTATTAATTTTCGACGAAATCCTGAGAATAAACACTCTGTCATCCGCTTATCATCTAAAATCTCGAAACCTATCCGATGCACTAAGGTTTCTATTCTTACTTTCCCGTGTCCCTGTATCAAACGCCGTAAGTCAAGGCTTTTGAGGGACATTCAGCTTCTATACCTAGTATAGACGTGGCGTATTCTTACTAAAATTCAGAATTATGCAGCTAAAGCGTACTCTTCGTTGCCAGTTAAAAAGTTGAAGTGCCTGATTAAAGTGAGTACACAACCTATCACTGCATGCTTACTTACCCATTGGCCTTGCTGTCAAAACCAGTCAGCCCCATAAATAAATTGTCAATAAATAATTGACGGATGCCAAATGTACAAATTTTATACCAAATAGAATTAACTTTTTCTAAACATAATTATTGAACAAATTTGAATAAATTAGAAAAAATTTAATTCACAAAAAATTTTAATAAAATGGGAAACTTAGTTAATGTACCTACATTCAAAGATCATTATGACAATTACATCAATGGTCAATTTACGCCACCTACAAATGGAAAATACTTTGATGTTGTAACGCCACTTACTGGAAAAGTTTTTACAAAAGCTGCGCATTCTTCAGAAGAAGACTTAGTAAAGGCGGTAGATGCTGCTCACGAAGCTTTCAAAAGTTGGAGTCAAACTTCGCCAACGCAACGAAGCATTATTTTGAATAAAATTGCAGATCGAATCGAAGAAAATCTACAAAATGTTGCGGCTGTAGAAACTTACGATAATGGAAAACCAGTTCGTGAAACGTTGAATGCTGATATTCCTTTGGCAATCGATCATTTCAGATATTTTGCTTCGGTAATTCGTGCTGAGGAAGGTTCTATCAACGAATTAGATAAAGATACAGTTTCAATTATTATCCACGAGCCAATTGGTGTTGTTGCGCAAATTATTCCTTGGAACTTCCCAATTTTGATGGCGGTTTGGAAATTAGCTCCTGCTTTGGCTGCTGGAAACTGTGTGGTTTTAAAACCTGCTGAATCTACTCCTATCTCGATTTTATATTTATTCGAATTAATTGGAGATTTATTACCTCCAGGAGTTGTTAACATTGTAAATGGTTTCGGTGGAGAATTAGGTCGCGCATTGGTGACAAATCCTAAAGTATCGAAAGCTGCATTTACAGGATCTACAGCTACAGGGCGTTTCGTGATGCAATATGCAACAGAAAATATTATTCCAGTTACGTTAGAATTAGGTGGAAAATCGCCAAATGTATTCTTCGAATCTGTAATGGATCATGATGATGATTTCTTAGACAAAGCAATTGAAGGTGCAGTATTATTTGCACTTAATCAAGGTGAAATTTGTACATGTCCTTCTCGATTATTGATTCAAGAATCTATTTATGATAAGTTTATTGCACGAGTTGTAGAGCGTGTAAATATGATTAAAGCAGGAAATCCTCTTGATCCTGAAACAATGATTGGTGCGCAAGCTTCTCAAATTCAATATGACAAAATTTTAAGTTATATTAAATTAGGAAAAGAAGAAGGTGCAGAAGTTTTAACTGGTGGAGATGCTAATCATTTACAAGGAGATATCGAAAATGGTTATTACATCAAACCAACATTATTTAAAGGAAATAACAAGATGCGTATTTTCCAAGAAGAGATTTTTGGACCTGTATTAGCTGTAACAACTTTCAAAGATGAAGCAGAAGCGATTGAACTTGCTAATGATACAATTTATGGTTTAGGAGCTGGAGTTTGGACGCGTGATGCACATCAATTGTATCAAGTTCCACGCGCTATTCAGGCTGGTCGTGTTTGGGTTAATCAATATCATAGTTATCCTGCTGGAGCGCCTTTCGGAGGTTATAAACAATCTGGAATCGGACGTGAGAACCACAAAATGATGTTAGACCATTATCGTCAAACTAAAAATATGTTAGTTTCTTATAGCAAAAAGAAATTAGGTTTCTTCTAAATCAATAATTAATTAAAAATCTCAAAAAATGAAACGTGTTGATGCAACAGAAAAAGCAATTAATTTATTGAATGAATTAAAAGCAAAACATGGCGATTTAATGCTTTATCAAGCGGGAGGTTGCTGTGAAGGAACGCAACCACAATGTTTCAGAAAAGGAGAATTTTACCTTCGATACAAAGATGTTTGCATTGGAGAAATTGATGGAGTTGAATTTTGGATTGACAAAGATCTGTTCGAATATTGGAAACATGCACATTTCGAATTAGATGTAATTGATGCGATTGGCGCAGGAGGTTTTTCGTTAGAAGTTCCGCTTGGCAAAACATTTAAAGTCAATTATCGAATATTCTCTCAAGAAGAACTTAATCAATTAGACGAAGTTAAAATCAATTTATAACAGAAAAGCCATTTGCAATGCAAATGGCTTTTTTATTTATGATAGAAATAATTTTATCCTAAAACTTCAATCGCTTTGTTGATACGTGCAATCGTTTCCTCTTTTCCTAAAATTGCCATAATCACAGGAACATCTGGTCCTTGTAACGCACCAACTAAACTAAGACGTAAAGGCATTCCGATTTTTCCAAATCCAATTTCTTGAGCTGTAACAAATTCTGCCATTGCATCGTGTAAAATTTCTGAAGTAAATTCTGATGAATTTAAAACTTCAACAAATTTTCCTAAAATCTCTTTCGAATCATCTTTCCATGCTTTTTTAGCTGCTTTTTCGTCGTAAGTAGAAGGAGCTATATAAAAGAATTGACCTTGCTCGAAAATATCTTTTACAAAGTTTGCTCTTTCTTTTAACAATTCAACCACTTTTGCATCTAAAACTGGATTCGGTTCGATTCCGTTTTCTTTTAAAACTTCTTCGAAAGATGGCAATAATTCTTCAACAGATTTTTGTTGTAAATATTGGTGATTAAACCAAGTTGCTTTTTCTGGAGAAAAACGTGCACCTGATTTCGAAACTTTTTCTAATGAAAATAATTGAATCAATTCTTCCATTGTAAAAATCTCTTGATCAGTTCCAGAATTCCACCCCAATAAAGCTAACATATTCAACACTGCATCTGGAAAATAACCTTCTTGTTTGTATCCTTTTGCAATTCCTTCTTCTGTTTTCCATTCCATTGGGAAAACTGGAAATCCGTGTTTGTCTCCATCACGTTTGCTTAATTTTCCTTTTCCTTCTGGTTTCAAGATTAATGGTAAATGTGCGAAACGAGGCGCTTCCCAACCAAATGCATCATACAATAATTCGTGTAAAGCCATTGATGGTAACCATTCTTCTCCACGAATTACGTGAGAAATTCCCATCAAATGATCGTCCACAATATTAGCTAAGTGATACGTTGGCATTCCATCAGATTTAAACAAAACTTTATCATCTAAAGTTGCTGCATCAATCGTGATTTTTCCACGAATCATATCATCCAATAAAACTGTACGCGAATCATCAATTTTGAAACGAATCACATAAGGTGTTCCATTCTCAATTAAAGCTTTTGTTTCATCTTCCGTCAACGATAAAGAGTTTTTCAAATTTCCTCTTGTCGACCAGTTATAAATAAATGTTTCTTTATTTTCTTCTGCTTTTGCACGTGCAGCGTCTAATTCTTCTGCCGTATCAAACGCATAATATGCATTTCCTGAAGCTAATAATTCGTCTACATATTGTTTGTAGATTTCTTTACGCTCTGATTGACGGTAAGAACCTAAGTCTCCACCAAAACCAACACCTTCATCAGGAGTTAAGCCTAACCATTTCAACGAATCGATAATATATTGTTCAGCACCTTCCACATAACGTGTTTGGTCTGTATCCTCTATTCTTAATAAGAATTTTCCGTTATTATGTTTTGCGAAAAGATAATTGTATAACGCAGTACGGACTCCTCCGATGTGTAACGCACCTGTTGGACTTGGCGCAAATCTTACACGAACTTCTTTTGCCATTGTATCAAAATTTTTGCAAATTTAAGTCGTTCAATTCTATAATAGATATTTATTTTAAATAATATTCTATTTTTTATCTTCGTGAAAGCAAAATTCAACAAAATAAAACCACATAAAAATGAAATTATATTCAATAGAAACAGGAAATTTTAAATTAGATGGCGGCGCAATGTTCGGTATTGTACCAAAATCGATTTGGAATAAAACCAATCCTGCTGATGATAGAAATTTAATCGATCTTGCAATGAGATGTCTATTAATCGAAGATGGCGAACGATTAATATTAATTGATACCGGAATCGGAACTAAACAAGATGCAAAATTCTTTGGGTTTTATTATTTGTGGGGCGATGCTACTTTGGATAATTCTCTAGCCAAACATGGATTTCATCGCGATGATATTACAGATGTTTTCTTGACGCATTTACATTTTGATCATTGTGGTGGCGCAATTCAATACAACAAAGAGAAAGATTATTTAGAAGCTTCATTCAAAAACGCAAAATTTTGGTCGAATGCGAATCATTGGGATTGGGCAGTAAATCCAAATCCACGTGAAAAAGCGTCTTTCCTGAAAGAAAATATTTTACCTCTACAAGAAAGTGGACAACTTAATTTGATTGATTTGCCTCAAAATGGATCTATTTTAGAAAATTCTCCACTTGGTTTTGATATTTTATTTGTGGATGGACATACCGAAAAGCAAATGTTACCAATCATTACATATAAAAGCAAAAAAATAGTTTATATCGCAGATTTAATCCCAACTGTAGGGCATATTCCATTAATTTATGTAATTGGGTTTGATACACGACCTTTAATAACAGTTGAAGAAAAAGGAACGTTTTTACAAAAAGCAGTCGAAAATGAATATATTTTGTTTTTTGAACATGACCATGTCAACGAATTAGCTACGTTAAAATTAACAGAAAAAGGGGTTAGATTAGATAAAACCTATTCATTTTCAGAAGTTTTTGATTCAATTTAAAATCAATTTCATAACCGAAATGATTTCACAAATTCAGAAAAATATTTTCATACCTTTGTGTTGTCATTTAAAAAAATTATAGAAGCATGGGATGTGGATCTTGTGGAACTTCTAATGGCCTTCCGAAAGGATGTAACAATAATGGTGCTTGTGGCACTGATGGTTGTGGAAAATTATCAGTTTTTGATTGGTTATCGAATATGCAACTTCCAAATGGACAAGAAAAGTTCAATTTTGTGGAAGTTCGTTTCAAAAACGATCGAAAGTTTTATTATAAAAACGAAAACAACATATCTCTAAATATTGGCGATGTAATCGCTGTTGAAGGAACACCCGGTCATGATATTGGGGTTGTTACACTTACGGGTGAGCTTGTTAGAATCCAGATGAAAAAGAAGAATCTTTCGTGGACTACGGAAGATGTCAAGAAGGTTTATCGCAAAGCGAATCAAAAAGATATAGAAACTTGGGTAGAGTTTCGTGATAGAGAAAAACAAACAATGGTTGATTCTCGAATTATGGCGAAAAACCTTAATTTGGAAATGAAAATTTGTGATGTTGAGTACCAAGGAGATGGAGCGAAAGTTACATTTTATTATACAGCAGAAGGACGTGTCGATTTCCGTCAATTAATCAAAGAATACGCAGGTAAATTTGGCGTAAGAATTGAGATGAAACAAATCGGATATCGTCAAGAAGCAGCAAAAGTTGGAGGAATTGGATCTTGTGGACGCGAATTATGTTGTTCAACTTGGTTAACAGATTTCCGCTCTGTGAGTACTGCTGCGGCACGTTATCAACAATTGTCAATTAACTCGCAAAAGTTAGCTGGACAATGTGGTAAATTAAAATGTTGTTTAAATTTTGAATTAGATTCTTATTTAGATGCATTAAATAGTTTTCCGTCAATGGAAAGCCGTTTCGAGACTGAAAAAGGTTGGGCACATTGTGTTAAAATAGACGTTTTCAAGAAAGAAATGTGGTTTGCTTATGATAAAGGAGGGATTGTTTGGTACAAATTTTCGGTAGACGATATTCAAGAGTTTTTAGCAATTACTGCAAAAGGTCAAAAAACTGAACCTTTAGAAGATTTAGCTAAAAATGTAGAAGAATCGAAACCAGATTTTACAGATGTAATTGGTGAAGATTCTTTAGAACGTTTTGAACGTAAAGAGAAACAGAATAAAAAACGTAAAAGAATTAAGAATAATCAAAATTCTGGAAACGAAAAAGTTGCGGCGAATGCTAATAATCTGAAACCTCAGAAGGCAAAACAAAAACAGCCTAACGAAGCGAAAGAAAAAGTAAATCGTCCTGAAAATAAACAGGGAAAGAATCCAAATCAGTCTAAAAAGAATAATCAAAATAGACCGAACAAAAATTCGAATCCTAATCAGAATCAGCAACAACAAAATCAGCCAAAAGAGAAGCAACAGCCAACTCAGGCGAAAGAGCAACAAGCTCAACCAAATACTGATCAGCAAAAGCCGCAAGGAAATAATCGCAATCGCAATCAACAAAAGCGAAAACCAAATAATCCGAGCAATAATAGCCAACAAAATAATCAAACAAATCAGGCTAATCAGTCAACTCAACAACCAAAAAAACAACCTCAGCAAAATAATCAAAATGCTGAGCAAAAACCGAAAACTAAGGACGAGAATAAAGCAAATAATTCTCAACCGAATCCAAATAAATCGAAGAATCGAAATAAAAAAAGATTTAATCGTGGGCCAAAACCAGATGATACGCAACAGTAGTTTGCTTTTTATTTTAGTCTTTTTATTGTTTAGTTGCGAGGCTAAACATTATTATCAAGACACAAAAGATGTGAAAGACGAATGGAAGAGTAATCAGCCTCAAACCTTTACGTTTGATGTAAAAGATCCTAAACCTTCGGCTGTTAACATTGGATTTGTGTTAAGAAATAATACGTCGTATGAATATAGTAACTTATATTTGTTCACGAAATTCATCGATCCTAAAGGAAATGAAATGATTGATACCTTACAGTATTACATTGCAAATCCTGATGGAAGCTGGATTGGTAAAGGAATGACAACAAAAGAAATGATGTTGGTTTATCGCGAAAATTTACCAATAAAAGACTCTGGTCGCTATCAACTAAAAGTTTGGCAAGGTATGCGAACAAAGAATTTGAAAGGAATCGAAGACATTAGTTTGATTGTTGATAAAGCTGAATAATACAGAATGGAAAACAATAAAAATCCTAAAACAAGCGCAACTTCTAAAGCAAAAAAGAAGTTCAATAGCTTTTCATTAGCCAAAAAAATAATCGTTACCATTTGGGTACTGTTTTTTTGTGCCGTATTAGGAATTTTCGGAATCTTTTGGGCGACATCTAACGGATGGTTAGGTGAAATTCCCAATGTACGTGATTTAGAAAATCCTGATATTTATGTTTCATCAGAAATTATTTCTTCTGATGGTGTTTTGTTAGATCGTTTCGAAGCAGAACGCAGAACACCAGTCGATTACAAAGATTTACCACCACATTTGGTTGACGCATTGTTAGCAAAAGAGGATGTTCGTTTCTTTGATCACTCAGGTGTAGACATTAAAGCAGCAGCTCGTGCAATTACTTCTGGAGGAGAATCTGGAGGTGGTTCTACTATTACACAGCAGTTAGCAAAACAATTGTACACAAAAGATCCTTCTTCTAATAAAGTAAAACGTGTTTTACAGAAATTAAAAGAATGGGTAACTTCTGTTCAGTTAGAAAAATTGTACACAAAAGAAGAAATTATTGCAATGTATTTCAATAAGTTCGACTTTATTTATAATGCAAAAGGAATTGAATCTGCTTCTAAAGTTTATTTCAACAAAACAACGAAAGAATTAAATTTAGATGAATCAGCAACATTAGTTTCGATGTTTCAAAATCCGGTAGCGTATAATCCTGTAAAATATCCTGAAGTTTCTAAAAAGCAAAGAAATCTTGTCTTAAAGCAAATGATGAAATACAACAAGATTTCTCAAGCTGAAGGAGAAGCTGCGCAAAATGCGCCTTTGGTTACAGATAAGCAAGATATTATGAAACATGATGAATCACATTCAGCATATTTCAAATCTGCTTTGAGAAAGGAAATTCAACAATGGATGGTTGATTATGAGAAAGAAACAGGAAAATCTTATAACCTTGAAAAAGATGGTTTAAAAATTTATGTAACGTTAGACTCAAGAATGCAGAATTTAGCTGAAGAAGCGGTTAAAAAACAATTAAAAGTTTTACAAGATCAATTCTTTGGAGAGCAACGTGGACGTAGTTTAGCTCCATTTTATAATATTTCTGCTGCAAAAAGAACGCAAATCTTTAAGCAAGCAATGGCTCGTACAGATTTGTACAAAAAGATGAAAGCCGAAGGAAAATCTGAAGCTGAAATCGAAACTGTTTTCAATACACCTCGCGACTCTGTTCAGTTCTTTACATGGAACGGAATTCAGTACAAAAAAGGGAAAACATTGATGGATTCAATCGAATATCACAAACATATTTTACAAGCTGGTTTGATGTCAATGGATCCAAAAGATGGAACAATCAAAGCTTGGGTTGGAGGAATCGATTGGAATTATTTCAAATTTGACCACGTAAAACAAGCGCGTCGTCAAGTAGGTTCTACTTTCAAACCGTTTGTTTATGCAACAGCGATTAATCAATTAGGATTAACACCTTGTCATACTGTTTCTAATGAGAGAATTCCAGGGAATTGGTCTCCTCGAAATGCTAATGGTAAATATGGTGGATCTCAAGATTTAAGAACTGCATTAGCTTATTCAACAAATATTGTCGCTGCTCGTTTGATTATGCAAACAGGTACAGAACCTGTAATTCAAATGGCTCGTGACCTTGGAGTTGAATCTCCAATCGTAAAAGACCCTACAATTGCATTAGGTTCTGCCGATTTATCATTGTATGAAATGGTTGGTGCGATGAGTGCTTTTGCAAATGGTGGTATTTACATTAAACCGCAATTAATCTTAAGAATAGAAGATAAGCAAGGAAAAGTTATCAAAGATTATACACCTCAAACACGAGAAGTTGTTAATGAAAACGTAGCGTACACTATGATTGATTTGATGAAAGGTGTTGTAGAAAGAGGTTCTGGTTCGCGTCTTAGAAATAGATATAACATCACAGCAGAAGTTGCTGGTAAAACAGGTACAACAAACGAAAACTCTGATGGTTGGTTTATGGGATTAACACCAAATTTAGTTACTGGAGTTTGGGTTGGTGCAGAAGATCGATTTGCTCACTTTGCAAGTACAGCCACAGGACAAGGAGCCAATACAGCTTTACCTATTTGGGCTTATTATATGCAAGGAGTTTACAAAGAAGGAGGAAAATTTGGCGTAACAGCTGGAGATAAATTTGACAAACCTAAGGACATTGAAAAACACTGGGATTGTTCGAATACATACGGATTCCATCAATATGATGAAATGTATGATCCAGGTCCAATTATCGAAGGAAGTGGTAGTGAAAGCGTAGGTGAAAACTATGAAGTTCCTGATGAAGAAGGTCAATAATTAAATTGATATAAACAAAATAGCCACTCAAAATTGAGTGGCTATTTTTATGATTTATAATTCTGCTTTTTCCTCTTCGTTATCAAACTGATTGTTGTATGCTTCACGTTCTTGTGCCAATTTCTTTTCACGTTGTTTTTTCTTAAAATCTCGAATCGTCATATACGTTAACAACACTACAAGCGCTGCAACCAAAAAATAATTAGCATACGTAAATAAGTTCGTAATTGTATCCGTTACCACCTCATCTGGAGTTACAACAGCTTTTTCTTCCATAGGAAATATTTTAATTATTGATAGAATTCTTTCGGATATTCTACCATTCCATTTACATTTTTCAGCGCATCTTCCACCAACTCAATTGCCATACAATTTTCAACTGGAACATCAAAAGGTAACTTAATATCAAAATCAGATGCTTTTCTGTAACCAAATTTAGGATAATAAGTTGGATGTCCTAATAAAATAATCGATTCAAAACCTAATTCTCTCGCTTTCTTATGCGCAAATTCTATTAAATGGCCACCAATTCCATTTCCTTGATAATTAGGCAGAACCGCTACTGGCGCAAGCGCTAAAGAATCATACGAAGAATTAGAATGATTAATTTTAATCTTTGTCAATAATACGTAACCAACAATAAGTCCGTTCATTTCAAAAACAATAGACAAATCAGGAACAAAACCATCAGAATTTCGTAATCGTTCAACTAAAAATTGTTCACGATGATCACTATATTCTTCATTTTCAAAAGCTTTTTCAATCAATTCAAAAACCTGATTATAATCTTTTTCCTCCTCTTTTCTAACAAACATTCCAACTATCAATTGATTAACCTTATAAAATTAGAAAAAGGTTTTAACAAAACAAACAACAAATCGTATCTTTGTAGCTTATAGATTTTAAGCAAATGAGTCAACCAAAAAGATATACAATTACAGCGGCTTTACCTTATGCTAACGGACCATTGCACATTGGTCACATGGCAGGTGTTTACGTTCCTTCTGATATTTATGCGCGTTTTTTACGAAGAAAAGGAAAAGATGTAGCATTTATTGGAGGTTCTGACGAACATGGTATTCCAATTACAATTCGTGCCAAAAAAGAAGGCGTTACGCCTCAAGACATTGTTGATCGTTACCACGAAAACATCAAAAATACATTGGCTAATTTTGGTGTGACGTTCGATATTTATTCTCGTACAACATCAGATAAACACAGAGAAGTTGCTCAAGATTTCTTCAAAACGTTGTATGATAACAACAAGTTTACAGAAGATGTTACGGAACAATTTTACGATGAAGATGCGCACGAATTTTTAGCGGATCGATACATTCGTGGTGAATGTCCGAAATGTGGTAATCCTGATGCTTACGGCGATCAATGTGAAAAATGTGGCTCTACATTAAGCCCAGAAGAATTGATTAATCCTCGTTCTGCTTTATCTGGAAATACTCCAATCAGAAAAGAAACAAAAAACTGGTATTTACCATTGGATCAATATCAAGATTTCTTATCAAAGTGGATTTTAGAAGGTCACAAAAATGATTGGAAATCGAGTGTTTATGGTCAAGTAAAATCTTGGTTAGATGATGGTTTAAAACCTCGTGCAATGACACGCGATTTGAACTGGGGAATTCCTGTTCCTGTTGATGGAGCTGAAGGAAAAGTAATGTATGTTTGGTTCGATGCGCCAATTGGTTATATTTCTTTCACGCAAGAATGGGCAGAGAAAAACGGTAAAAACTGGAAAGATTATTGGCAAAATGAAGAAACGAAATTGGTTCATTTCATCGGAAAGGACAATATCGTTTTCCACTGTATCATTTTCCCAACAATGATGAAAGCGCATGGCGATTACATTATGCCAGACAATGTTCCTGCAAATGAATTCTTGAATTTAGAAGATGATAAAATCTCAACTTCTCGTAATTGGGCAGTTTGGGCACACGAATATTTAGAAGATTTCCCGAATCAACAAGATACATTGCGTTATGTGTTGACGGCAAATATGCCTGAAAATAAAGACAATAACTTTACGTGGAAAGATTTCCAAACGAAGAATAATTCTGAATTAGTTGGAATTTTAGGAAACTTTATTAACCGTGTAATGGTGCTTTCTCACAAATATTACGAAGGAATTGTTCCTGCAAAAACAATTGAATTTGAAGAATTAACTGAAATCAAATATTTTGCAAAGCGCATTGGTGATCATTTAGAGAAATATGAATTCCGTGCTGCGTTGACAGAATATATGAATTTAGCCCGTCTTGGAAATCAATTTTTACAAGCGCAAGAACCTTGGAAAAAAGGTGATGATCCAGAAGCTGTAAAAGGAATTATGTATGCTGCGACGCAAATTGCTGTGGCATTAGGACAATTGGGAGAACCATTTATTCCATTCGCTTCTGAAAAAATGTTGGCTATGATGAATGTAGAAAAAATGAGTTGGGATGATTTAGAATCAACAGACGAATTTGTAAAAGCTGGACATCAATTAGGTCAATCTGAACTAATCTTTGCGAAAATTGAAGACGAAGCAATCGAAGCACAAATCAATAAATTAAACGAAAGTAAAGTCAAAAATAATATGACAAATCCAAACGCAGAACCTCAAAAAGAATTGATTTCTTTTGACGATTTCCAAAAAATGGATATCCGTATCGGAACTATTTTAGAAGCGAAGAAAGTTGAAAAAGCAGACAAATTATTCGAACTAAAAGTGGATACAGGAATGGACGTTCGCACAATTGTTTCTGGTATTGCAGAACATTTTACGTTAGAAGAAATCGTTGGAAAACAAGCAATGGTTTTAGCAAATTTAGCGCCTCGTAAAATTCGTGGAATCGAATCGAACGGAATGTTATTATTCGCTGATAAAGCAGACGGAAAATTAACGTTTGTAAATCCAGAAGAAGAAACGCCAAACGGTGTTCAGGTTGGATAGTTTTTTATTATAAAAAGTAAAATGTACTAAGTATAAAAAGCCACTTCGATGAAGTGGCTTTTGTTTTTATTTTAATTTAAATTCAGTTGCAATAACATATTGATTATCTAAAATTAATAGCTGATTTTCAAACTTTTTCGGCTCTCCAAAAGTTTTAAATTTGATGTTATTTTCAATAAAAAATTTCTCTATCTCATTAATTATTGAAAATGGAGCATTCAGAAATTTTCCATTTCCTTCATTTATATTCTTTAAAAAAGTTTCAAAATCTAAATTTGATTTGTTTAAATAATCTTTTAATTTTCGAAAGCCTAGAACTCTATTATGAATAATCCTCTCTATATTTTCTAGAAAAAAATCTATGTTTTGTGGTTTTGAATTTAAGAAAATTTCTAAAAAACTTTCATTGTAATCAATTAATAATGGATGATCAGAAAACAACAATAACTTACATTCATTTTTTTCTTTTAAGAAAGCTTCCTTTTTACCAAGAAAATCAAAACGATAATTAATATTCTCAAAATTTAAAGTGATATAATTCGTATTAAAATCGTTAATTCTTACGACTTGATTATTTAAATCGATAATTATCATTAAAAAAATTTTCTAAGGATGCTCTGGAAAAGTAAATGAATCGCCTTGATTTGGTTTATTTTTTCGTTGAGTTGGATTGTCTTCTTTTGTTATTTGATGCTCATTCAGTTCATGTGCTGCGGTAAACGAAGTAACCATTGTATTCAGCATTTCCGAAGCGGCAGTTGGTGAATTTGGCAACAAAACTAATTTACTTCCAGATTTTTCTCCAATCGCTTGCAATGTATCATAATGTTGCGTCACCACAATTAGCGCAGAAGCTTCTTGTGACGTAATTCCTGCTCCATTCAAAACATCTACAGATTCCAATAAACCTTTTGCAATTTCACGACGTTGATCCGCAATACCTTGTCCTTGCAAACGCTTCGATTCTGCTTCGGCTCTTGCTTTTTCTACAATCAAAATACGTGCAGCATCACCTTCATATTGCGCTGCTAATTTTTCACGTTCAGCTGCATTAATACGATTCATCGCATGCTTTACTTGCTCATCTGGATCAATATCGGTTACCAAAGTTTTGACAATTTCGTAACCATATGAATTCATTGCTTCCTGCAATTCACTTTTTACAGCAACCGCAATATCATCTTTCTTCTCGAAAACATCATCTAAACGAAGTTTTGGAACTTCAGCTCGGACAACGTCAAAAACGAAAGAAGTTATTTGCGTATAAGGATTATCTAATTTGTAAAATGCATCATAAACTTGAGTTTTGATGACTTGATATTGAACAGAAACTTTCAATCGAACAAATACATCATCTTTTGTCTTCGTTTCGACAACAACGTCTAATTGTTGAATTTTAAGAGACATTTTTCCAGCAATTCTGTCTACAATCGGAATTTTGAATTGTAATCCTGGATTACGAATACTATTAAATTTCCCGAAACGCTCGATTACAACCGCCGTTTGTTGTTTTACTGTAAAGACGAATAAAAAAAGGAAAATAATTCCAAGAAAAACGATCACGCCTAAATATCCCATAAGTTTTAGTGTTTTGAATTTGTTGGATTAAGATACAAAAAAAATTAGGAATGTTAAGTTATAACATTCCTAATTCGAATTTTGCTTCTTCGCTCATCATATCTCTATCCCAAGGAGGATCGAACGTAATTTCTACGTAACATTTCGTTACATATTCTATCTCTTCAACGCGCTGTTCTACTTCTAGAGGTAAACTTTCAGCCACGGGACAGTTTGGAGATGTAAGGGTCATGGTAACTTTTACTTCACCATCTGCATTCACCTGTGCATCGTAAACCAATCCCAATTCATATATATCAACTGGAATCTCTGGATCGTAAACTGTTTTGAATTTTTCAACCAATTTTTCACCAATCGAATCTAATTGTTGTTCTGTTAATGCCATTGTTATCAACTGTTATTGTTCTGCAAATGTACGAATAGTTTAGCTTACGTGGAATTTTTCTAAATAACTATTTTTAATGACTTAAAATAAAATAGTTATAATAGAAGAAAATCGCTTCTTTGGAGAACCCAAAAAAGCGATTTACAAACACGAAGAACTTTTTTATAAGAAAAGTTTTTTCTTTATATGGATTTAATTATAGACCTACTGTCCATCCTTTTGCCCAAGTTGGTGTGTCTACACCATTTCCAGCTCCAGTATTGTTAGCTTTTGAATAGAATTTGGTTACATCCACAGCAGCACCTGCAGAAGTTTTTCCACTTGATTCTGTATTAACATTAATAAATTGAACATTTTTAACTAATAAATCTTTTGAAGTCCAACCTAAAGTAACATCATGCTCAATATCGATACCTTTTGCCCAGTTTGCTAAAACAAAATTTTCTAATTGTCCTTTTGTTCCTTGACGTAATTTAATCGCTTGATTTTCACCTTCTCCTACATAATCTTTACCTAAACCAATTAAAGTTACATTCTTAATAATTGGATTTGAGAATGGTGTTAAATTATTGTTACTATCATTATTATCAGCCTCTATACCTCTATTTCCTTTGTTACGACCTTCTTTTCCGTACCAATATTCGTTTGTACCAACCCAACCTTCTGTCCAGTCAAATTGATCATCTTCGTTTTCATTTGATACGATATATTTTGTATTAACAGTTCCACCAAAAAATTCGATTCCATCATCAGAACCTGCATATAATTGAACATATTCTATTTTAGTTCCATTACCAACACCAAATAAAGAAAGTCCATTAAATTCTTTTTTGTTATTAAAAATTGCACCTGCATACTCGATACGAGTATATGTGATTGTACCAGAATTATCTGTTGCTACATCACCACCATATGTTAACTCAGAAACTTCTGCTGTTGCTGATTTTGCTTTGTTGATTGGTGCTTTACCACATAAAACAATCCCTCCCCAAGATCCTGGAGTTCCTTTTTCTGATGTAAATACAACAGGTTTAGAGGAAGTTCCGTTAGAGAATATTTGTCCTCCTTGTGCTACAGCTATGTATGATGAAGTACCTCCATTGGCAATAATTTTAGTTCCAGCAGGAATTGTAAGTGTTGCTCCTTCATTTACTTGTAAAGCTCCTGTTAGATAATATGTTTTAGATGCATCTAATGTAATTTTATCTCCACTTTTCAACTGACCTTTAAAATCAGCAGGATTCGCAACAAAGCCAGAAGGATTTGTTTCTTCTACTCCATTATCGTCGTTATTACTACAGCTTGTTAATGCTAATGTAGAAAATGCACCTACTAAAAATAGTTTTAAAATTGATTTTTTCATAATTAAATGTTTTATTTTGTTTGTTTTATTTTGTTTTTAAAATTGATAGTTAACAGATAAACCGAAGTTCATTCCTTTTTTATAACTTAATGTTTTTACATCTCCATTCAAATTCTCTTGTACACGGTCTATTGTAGGGTTTAATAAGTTTTTAGCAGAGAAATTGATTCCAATATTTTTATTCAATTTTGAACGTAAAATGAAATCTAATGTGCCAAATCCTTTATCTACTTGATTTCCTCTTGTTTCAGTTCCAAGCGCATAAATACGATCAGAGAAATAGTTGTAAGCCACAGTTGCCATTACACTTCCTCCACTTGTCCATTTCTTAGAATAAGATAAATCTGCATTCGTAATAAATTTAGAAGCTCCTGTAAATGCATCTTCTTTATTCGTAAAGTTGGTATTGATTCGTTGTCCATTAAACAAAGTTTCGTTATACACTTTCTCATTATCTAACTCTTGATTAGAATACATGTAAGCTCCGTTAAAACCAATTGTTAACTGCTCTGGATTCGATGTTTTGTTATCCAAGATTGCTTTTCTAACCTCTAGTTCTGCACCAATTGCATATCCCCAATCACCTGTATTTGCATAAGAAATATCATTAGATGATGAAGCAATTGTTGTTGTATTGATTGGATCTTGAATATATTTTCCGAAACCACCAAAAGAGATTACTTCTCCACTTTTTGGGAACCATTCCCACTTAATGTCTGCATTATAATTTGTCGAAGGGTACAACATTGGATTTCCACGGAAAGTTTCTGTTACATCTTCATAAACAAACATAGCAGTTTCTTTGAATTGAGGAAGTGTATATGTTTTAGATGTAGCGAAGCGTAAGTTTTGATTATCTGTTAATTTATAACGTAACATCAAACTTGGTAATAATTCGAATTGATCAAATGAGCGTTCTCCTTTAGATAAAGCTGTGTACCAATCAATACTTTGTTTAAGATATTCTGCACGAACCCCTAAAACAGCTGTTAATCGATCTGTAAAATTGTATTCTACTTCAACAAAACCAACTTGAATATCTTTTTGTCCATTATAAGTTTGAGCACGATAGTTTCCATTTCCATCCATATCAAATGTAGTAATGGTAAACAATTTATCTTCTCCAAAATTTGATTGATTAAATACTGCGTCTAAATTATTTGGATCAGCTTGAATACCACTTCTTGTAAACTTCATATTAAATTGATTTGCTTCAAAATCTCTTTCTTTATGTCTACCTTGGTAACCAACAGAGACTTTAGCTTTATAATCTTTCAAATCTCCTCCAAAAACACGGTTATATTCTAAATTTGCCGAAATTTCGTTCTCATTAAGATTTTGGTAATAACGGTTACTTAACGAAGCATCTTGAGTTGCTAAAAAATATTGACCTGTTTGTTTATCCAAACGCATCGTATTTTGCAAACGATCTGGCATATCTTGTTTCACAGTATTGTAAGAAATCCCCCAATGAAACTCAGATTTATCATCCAATCTATGATCTCCTAATAATTGATTCACAAAAACTTGATTTTTTTCGTAAGTTCCTCTACGTATAAATCCTTCATGATTATCATCATTTACTAAATCAATAACAAAACCTCTATACTCTTGTAAACTTTGAGAAGTATTGTTAATAAAAATACTATTTGCTCTTAATCGATTATTTGGATTAAAATCATAATACAAATTCACCATTCCTGTAGTATTCGTATTATAGCTATCTTTAGTATAGTTTTTAAAGTTATTAAAATATGCTCCTTCTGCATTTACAGAGGCCGCTAAACCTTTCTCGATACTTTGAGCTGAGTTATCAAAAGCAGCTGTTGCAAAGAATCCGAATTTTGCTCCGTTTTCAAACTTGTAACTTTTTCCTCCTTTTATATTGAAACCTCCTGCTACAGCAGATTTAGATTGTGGATTGAAACTATTTGTAAAATGATATCCAGTTGTTGCATTTGCTGGAATTTTTGTTTTTTGAAAACCAAACCAATTTGGTCCATCTTGCAAATTGAAATTTTTATTTGTAATCGCATTAGAATTCAAATTTAATCCTGTTCCAATTTCTAATAAACCATTTCCTTCGTATAATTTTGATGCAATATCGATATTTGCTCCTCCAAAATCTGCCATCATTCTTACATTGAATGTTTTGCTCAACGAAATATAATCAATAACGTCTGTTGGAAATAAATCCAATTTAACATTCTTGTTACTAGGATTTTCTGACGGAATTGGTAAACCATTCAATGAAGTATAATTATAACGATCTCCCAATCCACGTACAAAAACGTCTCCTGTTCCTTCTTGTTTCGTTACACCAGCCATTTTCGCAACTGCCGAAGCCGCATCACTTACACCTTTACGATCCAATTCTGCTGCACCAATATTCTCCACCATTTTTACAGATTTTTTCTGTATATTAAGTAAAGAAGCTTCTCCAGATTTATCTTTTCTACCTGTTACAACAGCAGTTGATAAATCAATCTTTGTATCTTTTAAATCTTCTGGTTTCAAATACATATTTAATGTATTCGAATCTGATAAATTTTGAGAAACAGATTGATAACCATCTACTTTAATATCTAATTGATACGTATCATCTGGAACAGAAATTTCGTAGTGACCTTTATCGTCTGTTTTTGCTTGAATATTTAATCCTTCAACCACAAAAGTTTTTTCAGAAAGTGGTTGGTTTGTTTTTTGATCAAATAAAGTTCCTTCTAATTTAATATTAGTCTGTGCAAAAAGTGCTGCCGAACCTAATAATAAAAGTAAAGTTAAATTGCGTTTCATTGCGATTGTATAATTCGTGTTTGTTTGATGGCAAAGTTGCTGCAATCCAATGAAAAACATTTTTAGAAATTGTAAAGGTTTTGTTAGGTAATTGTTATGAAATTATCGTAACTTTAAATGAATGTTAAGAAATGTTTTTACCTAATTTCTCCTAAAATTTAAGCTTAATTTTACATCGACTAATTTTATTTAGTTATTACAAACAATTATGAAGAACATTAAAATTTTATTAGTTGACGACGAACCAGATATCTTAGAATTCATTGGTTACAACTTAAAAAAAGAAGGTTTTGAAGTAGAAACAGCTCAAAACGGATTAGAAGGTTTGAAACACGCCAAAATTTTTCGCCCAGATTTGATTCTATTAGATGTAATGATGCCACAAATGGACGGAATGGAAATGTGTGCAGAGTTGAGAAAATTAGATTCTTTTCAAGATACTTTGGTCGTTTTTCTTTCTGCTCGTGCCGAAGATTTTTCTCAATTAGCTGGCTATGATGCTGGTGCAAATGATTATATTTTAAAGCCTATCAAACCAAAAGTTTTAATTAGTAAACTAAATGCTTTATTGAAATTAAAACAACCTAACGAAGCGGCAAAAGACGAATTCATCAAATTGAATAATTTCGAGATTAACCGCGAAACCTATAAAGTAAATTACCAAGGACAAGACTTTTTGTTACCTCGAAAAGAATTTGAATTGATTGCTTTATTAGCTTCAAATCCAGAACGTGTTTTCAAACGTGAAGAAATTTTGGAGAAAGTTTGGGGAAATGAAGTTGTAGTTGGCGGACGTACAATTGACGTACATATGCGCAAATTACGCGAAAAATTTGGGAACGATCGTTTCTCTACAATCAAAGGAATTGGATACAAAATAAATGACTAAAAGCTCGTAATGGCTTCAACTTTCAAAGTTCAAAACATCTTTCTATTTGCCTTTCTCAGTACATTATTCTTGGCTTTAGGATTTGTTTTGTTCTCTTTTTTATGGTTTGGAAATATTGATTTTATTCTCCAAGAAAAACTATTTTTCATTAGTTTAATGCTTCTTTTATTGATTGGATTATCAATATTTTATTGGTTTTCTTTAAAAAATCAACGAAGAAAAGATTTTACTGAAATCTCGAAAAATATTCCACAATTTCAATCCAGCACAATGGATTTTGAAGAACTTTCTCAAAAAATTTCTACAATTACAGAAGATCAATCCAAAGAAATTGATGTTTTGAATGAGAGAGAAAATTACAGAAGAGATTTTCTTGGAAATATTTCACATGAATTAAAAACGCCTCTTTTTTCGGTTCAAGGTTATTTGTTAACGCTCATAGAAGGCGGAGTTGAAGATGAATCTATTCGCGATAAATACTTAAACCGAATCAATAAATCGGTTGATCGATTGATTTATTTGGTCAAAGATTTGGACATGATTGCAGAGCTTGAACGTGGACGAATCAATATCGAATTTTCAGTTTTCAACTTGACGGCGCTTGTACAAGACGTTATTGATTTATTAGAAATTAAAGCTGAAAAAAATAACATCAAAATTTCTCTAAATTATCCTATTCATCAACCAATAAAAGTTGTAGGTGATATTCAGAAAATTCAACAGGTTTTAATCAATTTGATCGTAAACGCCATCAATTATTCTAATCCAAATACAGAAATTGACATCGATTTTGAAGAATATGATGATAAAATTCAAATCTCAATAAAAGATCAAGGCGTTGGGATAAAACAAGAAGACATTGACCGAATTTTCGAACGTTTTTATCGAATTGATAAATCTCGAAATCGTAACAATGGTGGATCTGGATTAGGTTTGGCAATTGTAAAACATATTTTAGAAGCTCATAAACAGAAAATTTATGTGACAAGTAAAATAGGAAAAGGCTCTACTTTTTCGTTCTATTTACAGAAAGCTTAATACTATTCTCGCTTCGTAAACTTCAAGGTAATGTTGTGTTTAAAAACTTTCAACGTGTCGTTTTTTGCCTCTTTCCACAAAAAATAAGGAGGTTTCAAATTCAATACATTTCCTTTTACAGCCAATGAATCCTCAAAAAGTTCAGCATAAAGAACTGTATCTTTTTTTAAGAATGCTTTGTCTTTATAATCAATCAAATAATAATCACTTCTGACATAAATAGGATCTTTGACACGAAGTGTTGAATCCTTTTTATCAAAATTCCATTTGATATTAATAGGATTAAAACCATCTTCGTACCCCACAAAAATACGTGTTGTATTTACAATATGACGAACAGAAAAAATAAGGACAGTAAAAAAAATAAGGATACCGATATAATATAATATCAATTCTTTTTTCATGGATTTGGTTTAGTTGTTGATTGTTAATGTACAAATATCGCCATTCTATCCTAAAAGATACATAAAAAATGTAAATTTGCATAAATTTAATTTTAATATAACTTCCAATAATGCAATATAATCCGAATGAAATCGAACCAAAATGGCAAAAATTTTGGATTGAAGACAAGACGTTCAAAGCTGAAAATCAATCAGAAAAACCTAAATTTTACGTATTAGACATGTTTCCTTACCCTTCTGGAGCAGGATTACACGTAGGTCATCCACTTGGATACATTGCGTCTGATATTTATTCTCGATACAAAAAATTAAAGGGTTTCAACGTTTTACACCCAATGGGTTACGATTCTTTTGGTTTGCCTGCGGAACAATATGCGATTCAAACTGGTCAACATCCTGCGATTACAACAACAACGAATATCGAAGGTGGTGTTGATAAACAAGGAAATGTAATTGCTGGTTACGAGAACCAAATGAAAAAAATTGGTTTGGGATACGATTGGGACCGTGAAATTAGGACTTCGGAACCTGAATATTATAAATGGACACAATGGATTTTCAATCAATTATTTGATTCATATTATGATAATTCAACCGATAAAGCTGAATCCATTTCAAAATTAGTTGAAACATTCAAAACTGAGGGTAATGCAAGTGTAAATGCTGTGGCAGATGATGATATCGAAATCTTTACCGCAGATCAATGGAATGCCTATTCTGAAAAAGAACAACAAACAATTTTATTAAAATATCGTTTAACTTTCTTAGCAGAAGCAGAAGTAAACTGGTGTCCAGATTTAGGAACTGTTTTAGCGAATGACGAAGTAATTAACGGATTATCTGAACGTGGAGGATTCCCTGTTGTGCGCAAAAAAATGACACAATGGATGATGCGTATCACGGCTTACGCTGATCGTTTGTTAACTGGTTTAGATAAATTAGATTGGCCAGATCCGATCAAAGAATCTCAAAAAAATTGGATTGGTAAATCTCAAGGTGCATCAATCTTTTTTGATGTTGTAGGAAACGATGAAAAAATTGAAGTTTTCACTACTCGTCCTGATACTGTTTTTGGTGTTTCTTATGTAACATTAGCACCAGAACATCCTTTAGTTTCTCAAATTACAACTGCAGAAAACAAAGCAAAAGTTGATGCTTATGTCGATTATACTTCAAAACGTTCTGAACGTGATCGTTTAGCAGATGCTAAAAATATTACAGGAGAATTTACAGGAGCTTACGCCATTCATCCATTTACAGGAAAACAAATTCCGATTTGGATTGGTGATTACGTATTGGCTTCTTATGGAACTGGAGCTGTAATGGCTGTTCCTGCTGGTGATGAACGTGATTTTGCTTTTGCAAATCATTTCAATTTACCAATTATTAATATTTTCAAAAATCAAGATATTTCTGAAGCTGCTTTTACAGAAAAAGGTAGATTCGAATTACAAGATTCTGATTTCTTAAACGGATTAGATTATAAACAAGCGGTTGCAAAAGCGATTGAAGCTTTAGAAGAAAAAAGTTTTGGACAAGGAAAAACAAACTTCCGTTTACGCGAAGCTGTTTTCTCTCGTCAAAGATATTGGGGAGAACCGGTTCCTGTTTACTTCAAGGACGGGATGCCTTACACAATTCCTACAGAAGCTTTACCAATTATTTTACCTGAAGTGGACGAATATTTACCAACATCTGAAGGTGAGCCACCATTAGGGCGTGCAACAAAATGGGCTTTTGATACAACAACTAATCAAGTTGTAGATAATACTTTAATCAATAACGAAACTATTTTCCCAATAGAACTAAATACAATGCCAGGTTGGGCAGGTTCTTCTTGGTATTGGTTACGTTATATGGATGCAAAAAACGACAACGATTTTGTATCTAAAGAGGCTGTTGATTATTGGCAAAATGTAGATTTATACATGGGTGGATCTGAGCATGCTACTGGTCACTTATTATATTCTCGTTTTTGGCAAAAATTCTTATTCGATAAAGGTTTAGTTCCAACGGATGAGTATGCAAAAAAACTTATCAACCAAGGAATGATTTTGGGAATGACCGCTTATGCATATAGAATTAATGGAACAAATACTTTTGTTTCTAAATCTTTGAAAGATCAACATGAAACAACACCAATCCGTATTGATGTTAAGTTGTTAAAAGATGGAGGCGACGAATTAGATACAGAAAAATTCAAAACTTGGAGAGAAGATTTTGCTAATGCAGAATTTATCTTAGAAGATGGGAAATACATCACAGGACGTGAGGTTGAAAAGATGTCAAAATCTTACTACAATGTCTTAAATCCTGATGATATTTGTAATCAATATGGAGCAGATTCTTTACGTTTATACGAAATGTTTTTAGGTCCTGTTGAACAGTCTAAACCATGGAATACACAAGGTTTATCTGGAGTTTATTCATTCTTGAAAAAATTCTGGAGATTATATCATTCAGGAACAGAAGAAACATTTTTTGTTTCGGAAGATGAACCAACAAAAGAAGAAATGAAAGTGTTGCATCAAACCATCAAAAAAGTGGACGAAGATGTAAACAATTTCTCTTTTAATACATCGGTTTCTACTTTTATGATTGCTGCAAACGAATTAGGAAAATTAAAAACAACTAAACGTGCAATTTTAGAGCCTTTGGCTATTATTATTTCTCCTTATGCACCGCATATTGCAGAAGAATTGTGGTCAAAATTAGGACATGAAACGTCAATTGCACATGCAGATTTCCCTGTTTTCGAAGAAAAATGGTTGATTGCAGATGCTAAAGAATATCCAGTTTCATTCAATGGTAAAATGAAATTTTTGTTAGAATTACCTTTGTCGTTATCGAAAGAAGAAATTCAAGAAATTGTAATGAACGACGAACGTACAATCAAACAATTGGGTGATCGTACTCCAAAAAACATTATTATTGTTCCTGGAAAAATCATTAATATCGTTGGATAAAATTCGTCAGTTCGAGTGATTTTTAGAAATGAAATGTATAAAAATTGTATCGAGAACAGAATTTTAAAACCTTATTCTCGATACTAAATTCTTTCAGAATTTCACTCGAATTGACGGTTTCAAAAATAAAAGTAAAATCCTCGCAATTGCGAGGATTTTATTTTTTATTGCGTTAGGGATTGTAGTGAAAATCCTTTGCTGAATAGCAAAGATTGTAACGAAAAGCCCGCCCGTAGGAACGCCCAAAACATATTAATTAGCCATGTTGTCCCTTGTATTTTTTTGTACAGCAATAGCTCCAAAAATTGCCAATAAAAAAGCAAATGCATAGAAACCTTTCTCCGAAGGTAGGATTGTTGCATTCCAAAGACCTATAATTAAAAGTGTGATTGAAGCAATAGTTCCAAACCAACAAATTCCGTAATAAATATCAGTTACAGGGATTTGTTCCAATCGGTCTCGAACTGCTTTTTGCAAAGATACTACGGCGAAAAGTCCAAATAAAAGAACGGTAAAGTAATAACCTTTCTCGTTCAATTCCATTTCGGCGCGCGTCAATCCGATAATATACCCAATCATTCCCGAGCCTAAGGCAATCCAAGAAGCTGCTATAAAAGCATTAGATACTTTTTGTTGTTTCATTTTATGTATTTTAGTAATAGATTAGCTGTAAATATAAAAATAATTTAATCTGATTTACAATAAAGATTATTCTTAACTCAATAAATATGAAACATTTACCAACATTAGAAACGGAGCGTTTAATCATACGTCCAATTACGATGGATGATTTGCAAGATTTTTATGAGATGGATTCGCAACCAGAAGTACATACATTTCTGAAAAATCAACCAATTAAAACGATTGATGAAACAAGAGAAATCATCGAAAATTTATTGATTCAATACCAAGAACTTGGACATGGACGATTAGCTGTTGTGGAGAAAGAATCGGAAAAAATGATTGGTTGGACTGGTTTTAAGTACATGACCGAAAAAGAAGCGATGAATAATCGATTTGATTTCTTAGATTTTGGTTATCGTTACCGAAAAGAAACTTGGGGAAAAGGTTATGCGACAGAAGCTGCGAAAGCTTGTATGGATTTTTATCGTGAAAATATGACTGATTTTAAACTAAATGCCATAACACATACAGAAAATGCAGCATCAAGAAATGTTTTAGAAAAAATAGGTTTCGAAGTCACTGAAACTTTTCATCTAGATATGTGGGATTTGGATTGCTTTTGGTATGAATTGAAGAAATAATTAATCATGAAACATCCTATTATACTTTTATGTACAATTCTTGTTTCGACATGTAGTTTTGCACAAAAAATTTCGACAAATGATTATGAAGTTAAAACAACTTTAGCTGATTTTAATCTGAAAGGAAAGGTTGAAAAAGTGACTTCAACTGCAACAGATGCAAAAGGAAATACCACAACTTTACCTTTTTTGGAGAATGAGTTTTACAATCAAATTTCGTTAGAATTTAATCAAAAAGGATTGTTAACAAAGCGAACAAATTATTTGGATTATCAAGGAAAATTAGCTGTTTATAACTATGTTAATTACGATTACAATAACTCAAATTTTATTGATAAACAGACAAATACAGTTATTAACAATGGTGAAGATCCAAAACGAATTGCTTCCGACAAAACCTTTGTTTATGACAATAAAAATCGGTTGATAAACTTGACAGAAAATATTGAAGGGAAATCGTCAAAATCGAGTTATGAAACGATTTTTAATTATTCGAATAAGTTGGATAAAATCACGACAAAAGTGGAAGGTTCTACGATTAGTGAGAATAATTTGACATATAACAAAAATGGTTTATTGGTTTTGGATGAAATGACTTCTTTTGATGGAAAAAAAGGGCGAAAATCGTATTATATTTATGATAAAGAAACACCTATTTTTCAGGAAGAAATTGCTGGAAATTCGAGCAAAATAATGTTTTTTGAGAATGGAAACATTTCAAAATTACAATCATTTGACGCCAATAAAACGTTAGCTTATCAAGCTGATTTTGATTCGAAAAATGAAATTGTAAACTTCAAAAAACAATCCTTCCGAAATGGACAAACTGTTTTAACTTCTTATCAAGTTTCGTATGAATATGATTCGAAAAATAATTGGATAAAAGCTTCTATTTCAATCAATGGAGAATTGAAATATGTTGTAAAACGAACGATAAATTATTATTAAAACACAAAAGGTTGAGCAATGCTCAACCTTTCTTCACAAATAAATAACACAACACTACTTATTAAGTCATTAAAGTAGGATGTTAAGCTTAAATCGCTTTTGGCGTATATATTTTTCTTAATTCTTTTGTCGCCGCAACCATTTCGATTAATGCTTTTTCGGTTTCTTCCCAATGACGCGTTTTTAGTCCACAATCAGGATTCACCCATAATTGATCTGCCGGAATAACTTTTGCCGCTTTCTCTATCAAATCAACCATTTCTTCTTTCGACGGAACGCGAGGCGAGTGAATATCATAAACTCCAGGTCCGATATCATTTGGATAATTAAAATCTGAAAAAGCATTTAACAATTCCATTTGACTACGTGAACATTCAATTGTAATAACATCCGCATCTAAATCAGCAATATTTTGAATAATATCGTTGAATTCTGAATAACACATATGCGTATGAATTTGAGTAGAATCATCAACATTACTTGAAGCTAATTTGAACGAATCAACCGCCCATTTCAAATAATTTTGCCATTCATCTTTTCTCAATGGTAAACCTTCTCGAATTGCAGGTTCATCAATCTGAATAATTTTAATTCCAGCTTTTTCTAAATCCGAAACTTCATCACGAATCGCCAATGCAATTTGTTTACACGTCGTAGATCTTGGTTGATCATCTCGAACAAAAGACCATTGCAAAATCGTAACCGGTCCTGTCAACATTCCTTTTACTTTTTGTTCTGTGATAGATTGTGCATATTTCGACCAATAAACCGTCATTGGAACAGGGCGATAAACATCACCAAAAATAATCGGCGGTTTTACACAACGCGTTCCATAACTCTGAACCCAACCATTTTTAGAGAAGACAAATCCTGCTATTTTTTCACCAAAATATTCCACCATATCATTGCGTTCATATTCACCATGCACCAAAACATCAATGCCAATTTCCTCTTGCCATTCTATTGTACGCTTGGTTTCTTGTTTCAATAAAACATCATATTCTTCGGCAGATAATTCTCCTTTTTTATACTTCGCACGCCAACT
This sequence comes from Empedobacter falsenii, assembly GCF_013488205.1. Lineage (NCBI taxonomy): Bacteria > Pseudomonadati > Bacteroidota > Flavobacteriia > Flavobacteriales > Weeksellaceae > Empedobacter > Empedobacter falsenii. Next base: position 3,584,517 of record NZ_CP040908.1, read on the forward strand.
TCTCACCTCTTGTGTTTGTGGAAAAGAGCCAATTGTCGTCGTAGGAAAAGGTGGAAGATTCAGCACATTTTGTTGCACAATTTTTCGCTGTTCAAAACTATTTGCACGATTATAATCTTCATCTTTTATAGCATTTACTCGTTCTTTAACTTGAGTTTGATGAATTAATTGAGAATTTTTTCTATTATTGATAGAGAATTGATTCGCTTCATATTGTTGAATCAATTTTTCGTCATTCGGGTTTGAAAAATAATTTTTTAAGAAAGCAACTTCTTCCAATTTTTGCTTCGCAAATGCAAACCAATCTTTGATTGTTGTTGGAAGATTTTTTTCATTTGTTTCTAAATCTAAATCACAAGGCGAATGTAATAATGAACAAGAGGTTGAAATAATAACACGTTTTTCTCCAATTTTGTTCACAACTTTTTCTATGGTTGAAAGTGATTTTTGAAAATCATTTTTCCAAATATTTCGACCATCAACTAAACCTAAAGAAAGTTTTAATTGAGAAGGAAATTGATTCAATATTTCATCAAGTTGATTTTCGTCTCGAACCAAATCAAGATGCAAAATATCAATTGGTAAATTGATTGCTAAAGCTGTATTATCTTTCAATCCATCAAAATAAGTTGCGACCTGAATTGTAAGTTGAGGAAATTCTTTTCTTATTTTTTTGTAAACTTCTCGATAAGCCGTTTTCGATTTTTCATCTAAATCTAAAGCTAAAAAAGGTTCGTCGAACTGAATTGTATTTGCTCCATGATTGATTAAATCTTGAATAATTTCAAAGTAAACTGGCAATAAATTCTGAATTAAATCAATTCGATCAAATCCTTCTTCTTTTTCTTTTCCTAATAATAAATAAGTAATTGGTCCAATTAAAACTGTTTTTGGATTAAAACCTTCTTTTTTTGCAGCGATAAATTCGTTTACGATAGAATTTGAGAAATATTTAAATTCTTGATTTTTTACAAATTCTGGAACGATATAATGGTAATTGGTATCAAACCATTTTGTCATTTCCATCGCTGTAATATCTAAATTATCTTTTTGAAAGCCTCTTGCCATCGCAAAATACAAGTCTAATTCGGTGTTCTTTTTATTTAGCGCAACCGTATTGAAACGCGCTGGAATTGCACCAACTGATAACGTAAAATCTAAAACTTGATCATAAAAAGAAAAGTCGTTACACGGAATTAAATCTATACCAGCAGCTTGTTGCAGCGCCCAATTTTGTTTGGTAATTGTACGGCTTGTTTGCAATAAAGCTTGTAGTTCAATTTTACCTGCCCAATAATTTTCGCAGGCTTTTTTTAGTTCACGGTTAGCGCCAATTCTTGGATAACCTAAAATTTGTGTTTGCATTTTGATTGTTTTTTTAATGTTCAAAAAACACAAACGCGAGTTGATAAATAGTAAACCTATTTTGACAGACAGACTTCAAATCGCGAAAGTATCATCTTTTGTTTCTATTGGTAATCTGACTTGTAATTTCCATTACTCACAGTTGCGCGACAGCTCGTGATTCTCACACGATTCCCCAATAATTTATTGTTTATTTCTTTACAAATGTAACAAGACAAAATAAACGATTGTAAAACTTGAAAAAATAAGATTATACCACTTAATATGATTAATTTTACAAAACAAAATACTTTAACAACGATAAAATATCGTATTGAAAAGAATATTATTTGGATGGAAACATTAGATCAAACCGATTTAGAATTATTAAGAATTCTACAAAAAGACTCAAAATTGACAGTAAAAGCCATTGCAGCTTTAGTTAATTTATCTCCTTCGCCCGTTTTTGAACGTATAAAAAGGTTGGAACAACAAGGTTATATCAAAAATTATAGAGCCGTTTTGGATGCCGAAAAACTAAACAAAGGCTTTATGGTTTTTTGCAGCATCAAGCTAAAACAACATGATCGCACAATTGGGAATAAACTTGTGGAAGATATTTTGTTGATTGATGAAGTGGTGGAATGTTATAATATTTCGGGCGAATATGATTTTATCTTAAAAGTGCAAGTTTTGGATATGAAACAATATCAAGATTTTGTTTTCAATAAATTGGGTGCTTTAGAAAGCATCGGAAGTACACACAGCTCTTTTGTGATGGCTGAAATAAAAAATACGTACGGAATCAATATTTAAAAAAAACAAAAGGTTGAGCAATGCTCAACCTTTTTTCCACAAATAAATAACACACTACTTTTTGATTACCTTGAAAGTAGAATTGTTAACTTTTATGATGTAAACACCTTTTGGTAAAGAGGAAACATCTAATTGATTTTTCCCTTTTTGAAGTGTTTTCTCTGTCATTTTAGTTCCTGTAATAGCGAAAATTTCGGCTTTTGAAGCTTCATTTGTTTCAATAAACAATACATTATTAACAGGATTTGGATAAACATTTACAGCAGATTTAGCTAAATCATTTGTACCTAAAACGGCTGATGAAATTGTGATGTTTTGTGAAACAACTTTTCCATTCGAATTAAAAGAAAGTTTGATTTTAGCTGTTCCATTTTTTAATGGATTAATCACTAATTCTTCCTTATCATTAATCGAAATTTCAGCTACTTCATTATTCTCGATGATTTCTAAATCTTTTACAATCGCTGCTGATAAATTATCAACATCCGAAACTTTATCTTTCAAATCAATTGTTGTTGCTGTGTTAATTTGATAAGTTGTCTCTAAATCATTGATAATTGGTGCCGCATTATCTGGAAAAACAGGCATTGAAGGAAACCAATAATACTCACTTAATTTCACCGACTCTTTAAGAGTTCCATTATCAAAAAATCTATGCACAAAATTAATTTGAGAATTAGTTCCCCAACCTGAACCAATAGTAGTTAATACTAGTTCGTTTGTCAACGGATCAATTCTTAAACCTGCTCCATAATATGTTTCCTTTGGTGTTGTATCTTGACCAGGAATCTCTATAAAACTTTCTTCAAATTTATTATTTGTTACATCGTATTTCACAACATTGATTCCTGATAAAAAATAAATAGTATTATCTTGTGTTGAAGAACAAAAAGTACCAGCATTCCAAGCAAAAGGAGCTGGAACTGTTTTCGTAGGAATAGCAATTTCTGAAGTTTCTAAAGTAGTAGGATTTATTTTGACTAATTTTTTAGATAAAGCTCCCCACACATTTCCATCTTTAGATTGAACTACAGAAATAAAACTTCCAGCAATCGTTTGTTTTATTTGATGTGTTTTTGGGTCGATAACTAAAATTCCTCCAGTACTTGAAACAGCAAAAACAAATTTAGATGTACGAATCATATTTCCTACTTGACCAACTTTAGAAGTTCCATCGATTATCGAACCAAGTTTCATATTTTCGATATCAAACAAATAAAGTCCACTTGAAGTTCCTACATATCCTGTTTTAGCATCAACCCCTACAAAACTTCTTCCATCACCACCAATTGTTTCGAAGCTGGCTTTTTTCTGTAATGTTTTCGAGTCAGCTACAACTAAACGATTTTCTTGTTTCGAAACAATGAAAAAATTATCGCCATATATTGTTCCATATTGAGAAGTTACACCAAATTCTTCACCAGGATTAACTGTTTTATAAACATTATAATCAACCGAATCATTTGCATTGATAAAATTAATTGCCCCATTTGCTTTACCAAACCAGTCTTCATTCACAATAAAAACGCCGTTTGTGTATTCTTTTGTTTGTGCAAAACTTGTTTGAATTGCAGCTATTGTAAAAATCGAAAGTAAAAATTTCTTCATGTATTGTTTTTTTAGAAATCCGAAACCATCATCCATGAATGACAGCCTCGGATAAAAATATTTAGAATGTTAGATTATTGTATTTTTTCTACTTTTAATTTATCCATTGTAAAGTATAATGCTGTGTTTGCTCCCCAATTTCCTACATCTGTAGTTTCTAAAAAGAACATTAAATATTTAACTTCTCCTAAAGCAGAAAGATCCACATCTTGCCAATTTGTTGAAATATTATTTATTCCATTTCTAAAATCAACAAAATAATGAGTTACAGGTTTTTCTGTAGTCAATTGTTTATTTGCTGAAACACCATAAATATGAATCGCGAAATAATCTCCTTTTACAAACTTTCTTGCATATGCATCACCATTCAAAATCCCATAATATGGCCACGGACTAATAGCTAACTTTACATTTTTTGCTTTGTATTTATTAGCTGTATCAGTAATTTCTACTACACTCGAAAATCTGTCAATCTTAACTTCTTCTCCATATTTCAAAACTTTCTCAGATGGTTTGTGATCAGCGAAAGAGACTAAAAATGGTGTTCCTTGTCCATCTGCACCACCTTTTGCCATTGTACCCCATTGATTATCTAACCAACCGCCTTCTTTATCTATTTGATCAGAATTGTCATTACTATTAGAAACCGTGAATCCCATCCATGTTAAATACTCTGGCCAAGCTGTATGTTTAAACTTGAAAATACCTGAAGTTAATTCAGCGTCTTCTGTATAAGTACCTTCCCAAATTTTTCCTCCGGCTGTAGCAGTTCCTTTTGTTAAATCAAACTTTGATAAATCTAAAGTTTCATATTTTTGTTGATCTACTAATTCAGTATTGTCGTCATCATTATTACAAGAAGTCAATAAAAAGATTGATGATGTAGCAAATAAGAAATTAAAGAATAATTTCTTTGTAAAATTAAAATTCATTTTATTTAGTTTTGTTATATTATAAATGCAAATCATAAGCACCTGCAACTTCTGTTGAGATTTCGCCTAACCAACCCGCTTCTTGATTTGTTGCTGTGTAAACTTTGATAAAATCGATTCCTAATAATTTAACAGGATTTCCATTTTTATCAACAGCCCAATCAATATCAATATTTGAATCTTCGCTGTTGTTTGGTGCATTATCAACATAACCATAAGCCAGTTGTTTACCAGTCCAAATACCATTATTTACAGTATAATTATTTGGTAATAATGTCCCTGTAAATTTTAGTTCATTTTGCCCAAACCACAATGGATAATATGATTGTTTATGATAAGAATTTTTAGTTTTATAACCTGAGTTTCCTTGATTATCAGACCATTTTATATACTCAATATCTGTTTGCCATCCAATAGTACCTTTTACAGGCGTTTTATTTTCGTCTGGCTTAGTATACGTTATAGTGTAATTTTTTATTGTATTTGGATTCGTGTACTCACTTCCTGCAATTTCGTACCATTCGTCGTCATCTGGTTTTCCATTTTTATTTTTATCATATGCAACCATCACAATTCCAGGTTCAGAAGATCCAGCAAAACCATTTCCTAAAACTTTAAAATCGCGTTTGTTTGGTTGGTTCATAATCGTATGGTCAAAACCAAATACCACATATCCTCCGTAACCTCCAAGTGTAATCATTGTAGATTTTTCTCCTACTAAAGCCTTAGCAGCTTTGGCTGTCATATCAGCTTGAGTTTCTCCTGTTACATAAGCTGGTAAAGCATTTGTGAATTGTCCAACTGCTGGCAAATAATCAAAGACTTGAGAAATATATTTACTGTAAGTAGATAATTCTTGTGTAACATTAACCTTTGTTTTTATCGTTTTAGAAGTTACTCCTGAAGTAATTTCTAATGTTAAATCATAAGCACCAACTTTATCAGAAACAAAACCTAAAGTTTTCTCATTGCCAATAATTTCATTGCCAAGTTTCCATGTATATGTTGCATTTTCGAAACCAGAAACAGTTGGTTCAATTAAAACAATTTTTAAACGTGTTGCATCATAAGATACTTGTAAAGTAGCATTATCAGGATTAATCTCGATAATGTTTTCATCATCACTACAGCTTTGTATCAAAACAAAACTTAGTGCGGTTAGTAAGATTTTAGAATATTTCATATGTAAATTTTATTTATAGACAAAAGCAAAGTGAGCAGGAATATTTCCAGCGGCAGTTTTCCATTTAAAAGCACCATTTTTATCAAAACAATAGATGTAACCCATCGAAACATAATTTCCGACATCGGTTAGAAAAAGATCTTTGGTTTGAGGATTTACAGCAATTCCGTAAGGCGTTTCGATTTCATTAATAACAGGATCATTGACCAATGTTTTGTTGATAACTTGTTCTGTTTTGGTATCAATTACACCATAAGTTTTTGTGTATTCGAAAGTTGTGTAACTAAATTCGTTTGAATAATAATAGAGTTTGTTATCAACAATTGTAAAGTTAGAAACAGGAATATCAAATTTCTTTTTGATTTGATGCGTTTTACTATCCAACACATATAAATTTGATGGAACGTTGTAATAATCACCACGAGAAGTCACATATAAATCGCCATCTGCATCTTTTTTTAAACGATGAAGGTTTACTTCAACATCAATTTTATTAGTTTCTTTAAACGTTGATAAATCAATCACAGAAATCGTTTTATCATATTCAGGAACTCGATATCCTCCTGAGTTTGCTACATACAAATTATTCCCAACAACTTCTAATTCTTCTGGCTGATAACCTACGGTCACTTGTCGCGTAACCGATAAATTAATCGTATCTATTTCGACCACTTTTCCCAAAGGCGCTTTCGGATCGATTGTAACAGGACCAGCATACGAAGATGCATAAGCTTTCCCATTTGCAAACGTGATGTAACGACCATTTTCTAAAGGAATTGTTCCCAGATGTTTGGCTGTTCTTACATCCATTACTTCGATAAAATTTGATACGTTGATAACCGCATATAACTTATTTCCATAAATTTTGATATCATTCCCAACATCTCCCAATTCCTTTACCATAGTAGGATTTACGGTTGCATATATATTTCTATTATAGGTTCCTGTTGTAAAATCCATATAATCTACCGAAGCCATATTACTTCCCATTTTTCCTTCGTTTAGTAAATAAAAACCAACAACATCTGTTTTTTCGGGATCGGTTACACCTTCTTCCTCTTTCTCGATCAAATAAGTATCTTGCTGACAAGCATAAAAAGTAATTGCTGTTAAAAAACAGACGAATAATTGTTTGAAATTTCTCATAAGTTTGCGCTTAATATTAGCTTGAATTGTCTTCCTGGCATTGGATAATTTAAAACCACATCATATTGTTGATTCAAAATATTATTTAATTCAAAAGAAACTTTGAATAGACTTTGATTCAACCTAAACTCTTTATGTATCCCTAAATCATTTGTAAACCAAGGATTAAGACGATTTGTTTTGATGTTATCTTGATGAACATTGTAACGTTCTCCCACATAAATAAAACTGTAATTAAAATTCCATGTTTTATAAGAAGCCGCTAAAACAAAAGAACCACTATGTTTTGGTGTATATGGAATTTGATTTTTGTAGTAACTTTTTTTAGGATTCGAATAATCTAACGCTTGCAAAAAACCATAGTTAAGCATTGGCGAAACCTCTATTTCTCCTAATTGAAATGTTGATCGAATTTTAACATCCAACCCTTTTATTCTGACTTCATCCAAATTGAGCATCGTGAAACGAAACAAACTTCCAGAAGGCGCAGCCACAATTTTATCAGTTACTTCATTGTAAAAAGCATCGGCTTGAATCGTAATATTTTTGAAGAAATTTTGAGATGATTTAGAATAAGTAAAACCAACATTATATTGTGTAGAATATTCTGGTCGAAGATTCGCATAACCAATGTCTGTGTAGTATAAATCGTTGAATGTTGGCATTCTAAAAATACGTTTATAAAACGCTCTGATATTAAAATCGTGAGATTTAAATGGTTGATAGTTGGCAATAATTGTTGGCGTCCATACATTTTTATCTGGAGCACTTGTGTTCATTTCTACTGATTCTTTTACAAAAGTTCCTAATAAACTTCCTTGTAAACTCAAACCTCCAAGACGATAAGTAGACGCGAACGCTACAAGATTTGTATGACGAGTAGGAAAAGAAAAATTCTTTAAATCTGCTCCCATATTATTAAACTGATAATCTGTTGCAACATTCACATCCCAAT
>NZ_CP040908.1:3597500-3739606 GCF_013488205.1 Empedobacter falsenii
CCTTTCCAGGTTATTCTATTATCATTATAAAGTCTTTAGGGCTAATCCGCGTTCGCTCGCCACTACTTACGGAATCTCAATTGATTTCTTTTCCTATTGGTACTTAGATGTTTCAGTTCCCAACGTTCGCTCTCACTTACGTGAGTGACATGTCTTCAACATGCCGGGTTGTCCCATTCGGAAATCTACGGATTAATGCGTATGTGCCGCTCCCCGTAGCTTATCGCAGCTTATCACGTCCTTCATCGCCTCTCAAAGCCTAGGCATCCGCCGTACGCCCTTTGTAACTTTTTTCTCGATTTAACCGTCATATTATTGAGCGGTTATGTTAATCTTACTCGTTTTCTTGATTAATTGTATACCTTATATAAACTTTGATTTATCTCTAAATCTGTTTTGATTGTATGTTTTTTTTCAATAATGTCAATGAACTCTTCTATTAGTCATAAAAACTAATTTTGTGGAGAATATCGGAGTCGAACCGATGACCTCTTGCGTGCAAGGCAAGCGCTCTAGCCAGCTGAGCTAATCCCCCTCTTTTTACGTATTACGTAGAACGTTTAACGTTGTACGTTTGTAGTCTCAGGCAGACTCGAACTGCCGACCTCTACATTATCAGTGTAGCGCTCTAACCAGCTGAGCTATGAGACTCTTTAATACTCTTAAAGAGTGGTCTTTTTAGTTGTAAGATTTTAGTATTGAGAGATAAGTATTTAGATTTATCTAAGTTCTCAATTCTAATATCTAACTTCTAATATATTTATATAATACTACAGAATAAAAAGCCGAATCAAAATCAATCTTCTACTAATAGAAGAAAATTCGTCGTTCTCTAAATATGAGATGTTCCAGCCGCACCTTCCGGTACGGCTACCTTGTTACGACTTAGCCCTAGTTACCAGTTTTACCCTAGGCAGCTCCTTTTACGGTCACCGACTTCAGGTACCCCCAGCTTCCATGGCTTGACGGGCGGTGTGTACAAGGCCCGGGAACGTATTCACCGCATCATGGCTGATATGCGATTACTAGCGATTCCAGCTTCATAGAGTCGAGTTGCAGACTCCAATCCGAACTGAGATAAGTTTTTGAGATTCGCATCTTGTTGCCAAGTAGCTGCCCTCTGTACTTACCATTGTAGCACGTGTGTAGCCCAAGACGTAAGGGCCGTGATGACTTGACGTCGTCCCCACCTTCCTCGCGGTTTGCACCGGCAGTCTCATTAGAGTCCCCGTCTTTAAACGCTGGCAACTAATGATAGGGGTTGCGCTCGTTGCAGGACTTAACCTAACACCTCACGGCACGAGCTGACGACAGCCATGCAGCACCTTGCATTCTGTCCGAAGAAAAATCTATTTCTAGATCTGTCAAATTGCATTTAAGCCTTGGTAAGGTTCCTCGCGTATCATCGAATTAAACCACATGCTCCACCGCTTGTGCGGGCCCCCGTCAATTCCTTTGAGTTTCATTCTTGCGAACGTACTCCCCAGGTGGGATACTTATAACTTTCGCTTAGCCACTGAATCCGAAAATCCAACAGCAAGTATCCATCGTTTACGGCGTGGACTACCAGGGTATCTAATCCTGTTCGCTCCCCACGCTTTCGTCCATCAGCGTCAGTTTATGTTTAGTCACCTGCCTTCGCAATTGGTGTTCTGCGTAATATCTAAGCATTTCACCGCTACACTACACATTCCAGCAACTTCAACATCACTCAAGACTAACAGTATCAATGGCAGTTTCATAGTTAAGCTATGAGATTTCACCACTGACTGATTAATCCGCCTACGGACCCTTTAAACCCAATAAATCCGGATAACGCTTGCACCCTCCGTATTACCGCGGCTGCTGGCACGGAGTTAGCCGGTGCTTATTCTTCTGGTACCTTCAGCTACTTACACGTAAGTAGGTTTATCCCCAGATAAAAGTAGTTTACAACCCATAAGGCCGTCATCCTACACGCGGGATGGCTGGATCAGGCTTCCACCCATTGTCCAATATTCCTCACTGCTGCCTCCCGTAGGAGTCTGGTCCGTGTCTCAGTACCAGTGTGGGGGTTCACCCTCTCAGGCCCCCTAAAGATCATCGTCTTGGTGAGCCGTTACCTCACCAACTAACTAATCTTACGCATGCCTATCCTACTGCGATAAATCTTTCAAAAATTCATGATGCCATGATTTCTATTATAAAGTATTAATCCTCCTTTCGAAGGGCTATCCTTTTCAGTAGGGCAAGTTGCATACGCGTTACGCACCCGTGCGCCGGTCTCTATCTCCCGAAAGAAATATACCCCTCGGCTTGCATGTGTTAAGCCTCCCGCTAGCGTTCATCCTGAGCCAGGATCAAACTCTCCATTGTAAATAATTTTTTTTGAAGCGTTAGCTTCTGTTTTTTACAACTTCGAATTTCCTATAGCTCCATTATTCAAGGATTGACTTCGTTTTATTCGGCTATTTTTTCTTCTGTATATTTTATAATTTCAAATGAACTCCTCATCTTAGCAAAACCTCTCGGTATTTGCGGTTGCAAAGGTAATACTTATTTTTTAACTAACAAATTTTATTTCGAAAATTTTTAAAGTTTTTATTTTAATAAGTCAATTTACTTTCACTCCAAAACTCCTTTCAGAATCGGTTTGCAAAGGTAAAACTTATTTCTAAACTCGCAAATTTATTTTTAAATAATTTTTGTCGCTATATAAGTCCCTATGTCAATTTCAATACTACTCGTCTTTCGTATTGAGGTTGCAAATATACGCCTGCATTATTCGTTTTTCCAAACATAATTTACATTTATTTTACATTCTTCTCTTAAGTTACTGGTATGATGAGAAATATTTTTTGAAATGTTTGGATTTAAAACGATAGATCGATAATTTTAGACGGGAAAAGCCCGTTTTTAACGCACAAAATGATTAGACGTTTTGCTTTTCTTGAACAAAAGAAAAGTAAAATGGATACTTTTGAAGGAGCGACTCGGGAGAAATTCTACGAAGTAGAATCTATTTATAAATAAAAAAAGCTCGAATAAATCGAGCTTCATATAATTATTCATTTCATAATATTATACGAGATGTTCCAAAATTGTATTTAATTCTTGTAATTCGACCAAGAAACCATCGTGTCCAAAAATAGAATCTATTTCGATGAATTTTGCATTTGGAATATGATTCGCTATAAATTTTTGCTCACTTGGTGGAAATAAAATATCCGAGGAAATTCCAATCACTAAAGTGTTCGAAGAAATCTGAGACAAAGATTTCTCTAAAGATTCTCTATTTCGAGCCAGATTTTGTGAATCCATGGCTTTCGAAAGTGTCCAATAAGAATGAGCATTGAATCTGTTTGCTAATTTTTCACCTTGATATTTTTGATAAGAAGAAGCTTTGAAATCATTGTAAACAGAATCCTCGTCTTTTTGCTTCTGTTCATATATAATATAGGTACGGTAAGACAACATCGCAATTGTACGTGCTGCAATCAATCCATTTCTTCCTCCATTCTCAGTTTTATCATTAAAAGTTGAATCGGCTTCGATAGCTAAACGCTGCGATTCGTTGAACGCAATTCCCCAAGGAGAATGTATCGCGTTTGTCGCCAACAAAACCAAATTATCCACTTTAACTTGATTCAGCAACGTAAATTCTAACGCTTGTTGACCACCGAGTGAACCACCAATTAATAAATGAATAGTTGAAATTCCTAAATGATCTGCTAACAATTGATGCGCATTTGACATATCTTTTATCGTAATTGTAGGAAAATCTCTATAATAAGGCGAATTTGTTTCAGGATTTGTAGACAACGGATTTGTTGTTCCGTAATTAGAACCAATCACATTTGCACAAATAATAAAATGATCTTTTGGATTGAACAATTCATTTTCTCCAAAAAGACCAGCCCACCAATCGAAAACATCCGAGTTTGCCGTTAAAGCATGACAAACCCAGATGATATTGTTTTTTTCGGGATTCAATGTTCCCGCTGTATGATAAGCAATGGTTAAATTTTCGAGAATTTGACCATTTTCTAATTGAAATGGCTTTGTATAATTATATTGATGAAAATTCACTGAATTAATTTATAGCTAAAATACTTTGTTTACTTAATTTTATCAAAAGCTTGCTGAAGATCATTTTTGATATCATCAATATATTCGATTCCGACAGAAAGACGCAATAATCCTGGAAAAACTCCAGCAGATTTTTGTTCACCATCGCTCAATTGTTGATGAGTTGTTGCGGAAGGATGAATAATTAACGATTTTGCGTCACCAACATTTGCTAAATGATTAATCAATTCTAAACTATCAATAAATTGATTCGCTTTGTCTGCATTTCCTTTAATTTGGAACGATAAAACAGCCCCAAAACCATTTTTCAAATATTTTTTTGCCAAATGATGACTTGGAGAAGTAATTAATCCAGGATAATTCACTTTTTCTACTTGCGGATGAAGTTCTAACCAATGCGCAATTTCTAACGTATTGTCCAAATGTTTCTGAACTCTTAACGACAACGTTTCTAAACCTTGTAACAATAGGAAAGAATTGAAAGGTGAAATTGCGGGACCAAAATCGCGCAAACCTTCTACGCGAGCACGAATAATAAACTGAATATTCCCAAAAGGTCCATTCACCCCGAAGACATCGGAAAAAACTAAACCATGATAACCTTCTGATGGTTCAGAAAATTGTGGAAATTTACCATTACCCCAATCATAATTTCCGCCATCCACGATAACTCCACCAATCGAAGTTCCATGTCCACCGATCCATTTTGTTGCAGATTCAACGACAACATTTGCTCCATGTTCTAAAGGTTTGAAAATATAACCGCCCGCACCAAACGTATTATCCACAATAAATGGAATGTTGTGTTTTTGTGCAATTGCAGCGATTGCTTCAAAATCTGGAACATTAAAACTCGGGTTTCCTATCGTTTCTGCATAAATCGCTTTTGTATTTTCATCAATTAATGATTCAATTTTAGCTGGATCTGCATCTTCGGCAAAGCGAACATCAACACCTAAACGCTTAAAACCAACCTTGAATTGATTATATGTTCCGCCATAAAGATTAGAAGCTGAAACAAAATTATCACCTGATTCTAAAATATTATTTAAAGCAATAAATTGTGCCGCTTGTCCCGATGAAACAGCTAATGCCGCAACACCACCTTCGAGCGCAGCAATACGTTTTTCGAAAACGTCAGTTGTTGGATTCTGAATTCTTGTGTAAATGTTACCAAATTCTTTCAAAGCAAATAAATTTGCTCCGTGTTCGGCATCATTAAATACATAAGAAGATGTTTGATAAATTGGAACAGCGCGAGAGCCTGTTGTTGGGTCTACTTCTTGACCTGCGTGCACTTGTAAAGTATCGAAATGTAATTGTTTTTCTGTTGACATAATAAAATTGTTTTGAATGTGACTACGATTAATAAATAGTAGGGTAGGTTAGTTAGCTGAAATTAGCAGCTGCACATTCGAATTTTACTATTGATACAATTATAGATGCTGTGAAGCAGGACGCCGTGTCCAAAAGAATGTTTTTTAGAATTGTACTTCATCTTTAAAAAAATTATTCATTTCTAACTACACTTTGTAGTTTTATATTAGATGTGAAATTAGAATAATTTTCTAAATAATAAAATTTATAATAAGTTTTCAGAAAATAAATCTACAAAATCAATTTATAAAGAATATTTACACCAAAAAGTTAAAAATATTTCTTTCGAAATCTATAAAAAGCATTTAAACAGAATAAAATTTGAAGTAAAAAAGAGAATATTAAGTAGAAAATATAAAAAAAGGAGATCAAAATTGATCTCCTTTTAAGTTTTATGATAAAAAAGTAATTAGTTTGCTAAAACTATTACTTTATTATTGTTCATTTCTATTGTTCCTCCTTTGATATCTAACAATAATGTAGATTCATTAGATGGAGAACTGTAAACTTTACCAGATTGATTATCGAAATCTTCGAAAGTTTTTGTGTGAACTTTAATTTTGATTGTTCCTTCACCTAAAGTTGCAACGATAGGAGCGTGGTTATTTAATAACTGAAATTCACCATCTTTCCCTGGTAAAGTAACAGCATCTACTTCTGCATCGAAAACTACGAATTCTGGCGTAATAATTTGTAAGTGCATAATCCTATTGTTTTTAAAAAAAAGAGTACTTAGCAACTTTCAAAAAGAAAAGAAACGTAAGCACTCTTTGTATGGTTAAACTATATTATTTAGCTTCTGCTAACATTTTTTCTCCAGCTTCAATCGCTTCTTCGATTGTACCACGTAAGTTGAATGCAGCCTCAGGATATTGGTCAACTTCACCATCTAAGATCATGTTGAATCCTTTGATTGTATCTTTGATGTCTACTAAAACACCTGGGATACCTGTAAACTGTTCTGCAACGTGGAATGGTTGAGATAAGAAACGTTGGATACGACGTGCACGGTGTACAACTAACTTATCCTCTTCTGATAACTCTTCCATACCTAAAATCGCGATGATATCTTGTAAAGCATTGTAACGTTGTAAGATTTCTTTTACACGTTGTGCTGTTTCGTAATGTTCTTTACCAATAATTGCTGGTGATAAGATACGAGATGTAGAGTTCAATGGATCTACCGCTGGGTAAATACCTAATGAAGCAATTTTACGATCTAATACCGTTGTAGCATCTAAGTGCGCGAAAGTCGTAGCTGGCGCAGGGTCAGTTAAATCATCGGCAGGTACATATACTGCTTGTACAGATGTAATAGATCCGTTTTTAGTAGATGTAATACGCTCTTGCATAGCACCCATTTCAGTTGCTAATGTTGGCTGATAACCTACGGCTGATGGCATACGTCCTAATAAGGCAGAAACCTCAGAACCTGCTTGTGTAAAACGGAAGATATTATCTACGAAGAATAATACGTCACGTCCTTGACCTTGTCCATCTCCATCACGGAAATATTCAGCTAATGTTAAACCTGTTAAAGCAACACGAGCACGTGCACCTGGAGGTTCATTCATTTGTCCGAAAACGAAAGCAGCTTTAGACTCTTTCATGTTTTCGCTGTTTACTTTAGATAAATCCCAAGATCCACCTTCCATAGAGTGCATGAAATCTTCACCGTAATTAATTAATCCAGCTTCAATCATCTCACGCATTAAGTCATTACCTTCACGAGTACGCTCACCAACACCAGCGAATACAGATAAACCTCCGTGTCCTTTAGCGATGTTGTTCATCAACTCCTGAATTAATACTGTTTTACCTACTCCGGCACCACCAAATAAACCAATTTTACCACCTTTTACGTATGGCTCTACTAAGTCAATTACTTTAATCCCTGTAAATAAAACTTCTGCAGATGTTGATAATTCTTCGAATTTTGGAGCTGGACGGTGAATAGGTAAACCGTTTTCTTTGTCTAAATTCCCTAAACCATCAATAGCATCTCCAACTACATTAAATACACGTCCTTTGATGTTTTCTCCAATAGGAACCATAATTGGTTTTCCTAAAGCGATAACTTCTTGACCTCTTTGTAAACCATCAGAACTATCCATTGCGATACAACGTACAGTATCTTCACCGATGTGTTGCTCGACTTCAAGAATTAATGTTTCTTTTCCTTGACGAGGAACCTCTAATGCATCATAAATATTTGGAAGGCCTTCTGCGTTATCAAAAATAACGTCAATTACAGGTCCAATAACCTGTGCAATCTTACCTTTCTTTTGATTTGCCATTATATGAAATGATTTAGTTTATTTTATTTGGGTGCAAAGGTAAGTTAAAAACATTGTATAATTTATATACTTTTTAAGATTTTTGTCATAATATTTTGATTAGTAATCAGAATATTACAATCAAAGGAAATTAAAAATAGATTTGAAGTTCGATTTGAAAGCCTTAATTTTGTGCAAAATCATTTTTAGTGAACGTTTATCAATCCTTAGAAGAAATCAAACCTATCAAACGTCCCGTCCTTACTTTGGGCATGTTTGATGGTGTACACATTGGACATCAATCTATTCTAAAACAACTCAATACAATTGCAAATGAAATTGATGGGGAAAGTGTTCTGATTACTTTTAATCCACATCCTCGAATGGTTTTACAACCAAATTGTGATCTTAAATTCTTGAATACTTTAGAGGAAAAAGAAAATGTTTTACGTCAATTTGGGTTAGAACATTTGATTATTCAAGCGTTTACAAAAGATTTTTCCCAAGTAACTTCTGTCGAATTTGTCAAGAATTTATTGGTTGATAAAATCAATATTGATACGTTAGTGATTGGTTACGATCATCATTTCGGGAAAAATAGAGAAGGAAATTTTGAGCAATTACAAGTTCTTTCGAAAGAATATGGTTTCAATTTGATTCAATTGCAAGCTGTCGAAGAAAATGATGTGGCGGTGAGTTCTACAAAAATTAGAAATGCACTTATCGAAGGAAATATCGCGTATGCAAACAAAGCGTTGAACTATCATTATCCACTTTCTGGAGAAGTTGTTCATGGTGATAAAATTGGGCGTACACTTGGTTTTCCTACCGCTAATTTACAAGTTGATCCCAATAAATTGATTCCAAAAGATGGCGTTTATGCGGTTGATGTTTTTGTGGATAATCAAAAATATTTAGGTTTATTGAGCATCGGATTTAGAGAAACGGTTACCAATTCTCGCGAACATCGGGTAGAAGTGAATATTTTGGATTTTGATCGAGAAATTTATGGAGAAACAATTCGCCTTGAATTTTTAGGACATTTGCGAGATGAAAAGAAATTTGATTCGTTAGATGATTTAATCACCGCGATGAATCAAGACAAAGAAAATGCAATAAAACATTATTCAAAATAAAATTTCCGAAGTCAAAAATTAATCATTAGACTTCGGAAATAATTTACTTCTTAACAACTTTCTCTACTAATACATTTCCTTTAGAATCTGTAATATGAATTAAATAAACTCCAGATTTTAATTGATTTGTTGAAATAGAATTTCGATTATTCATCGAAATAATCTTTTGTCCAATCAAATTATATAATTCTATTTTTGCGATTTCTTCTTTAGATTTTATATTAATAATATCTTGAAAAGGATTCGGATATATTTTTTTTGATTTTAAGTTCTCTAACTCATTTGTTTTCAATAAATCTTGAGATGCCTTATAATAATTTGGTACGCCATAGCCTAATTGATTTGAAGGAAAGGAAAAAAGATGAGCAGATTCTTGAATTTTATCTTTTAAAATATCGTGTTTAATTTTAGGAAATTGTTGAATCATTAATGCTACAGCTCCTGCTGAAACTGGTGATGCAAATGAAGTTCCATTCGAATAAGTTAAACTTCCATCAGGCAAATAAACTACAATATTTTGTCCTAAAGCTGATACATTTGGTTTAATTTCCCCTAATGCGTTTGGTCCAAAAGACGAAAATGCTACGGGATTTTTGTATATATCATTTGCTCCAATTGAAAACACATTTTTAACATCTGCAGGTGCTGAAATCATTTTCCAAGGATCATTTCCTTCATTACCAGCTGCTACCACAACAAAAACTCCTTTATTAGCAGCTATTTCAGCTCCTTTAGAAATTAGTGTCGTTTTTCCATCCATATTATCAAATGTATAATCGTATCTCGCATCATCAAAAGCATAATATCCCAAAGAAGTATTAATAACATCAGATCCTACACTATCTGCTCTTTCTGCAGCTTGAACCCAATACATCAACTCTTTTGGAGTTTCTGAAGTATTGTCTTCTGATCGATATAACGAATATGTAGCTTTTGGAGCAGTTCCAACATACTTTCCTTCAACTTCTGCTGTCATTGTAGATAAAACCATTGTTCCATGATTATCTGCATCATATACATTTTCTTTTTTATCTACAAAATCATAGGTGTCAAGAATTCTATTCTCTTTACGCAATATATCAAATGCTGAAATTTTATCAACTCTAGGAAAGCCAGCATCAATAACTGCTATCAAAACTCCTTGTCCTAAAATATTATTATTGTGAAGTGGTTTTAAATTAATTTGGTCAATAAAATCATTAGCATAACCATAATTAAACTCTTCTGAATTATGTATTAGATCTTTCCATTTTGACAAATTTTTATTTGATGATTTAGGAACTGAATTACGAACCAAAGATTCTGCAGTTTCAACAAAACTTAATGCTTTTAATTTACTCAAAATAGTTTCATCAGAAATCTCTACCATTACAGTATTCAACCATTTCGAATGCCCAATATAATTTAATGATAATTTTTTAAGTTCATTAATTCTATACTCAGATATAGGAACATCTTCCTCAGTAATCGAAATTTTATACTTTTCTCTTCTATCTAATGATCGTTGAGAAAGCATCTGCAAAGGGTTTGATAAAAAATTTGATGTATTTTCCTTTGGTTTTAATTTAACCAAATATAAATCTTGAGCCAAGGAAAAAGTAAAACCAAGTAATATTAAAGTTAGAGATAAAAATTTTTTCATAAATGTTAATTCATTCAATTCTACTAAATTAACATTTTATTTTAATTGATAATATTTAAATATTTCTTTTTTATTTTTTTCCAAAACTCCCAAAAGCGTTGCATCAACCTTTGGTTCGTTTGTTGTTAAAACAATTTTATCATTTACTTTTTCGAATGTAATGACAAGATTATTCGTTGTACTTTCAAACGAAATTTTATTTTTTGATTTCTTTTGTAATTTAAAATTAGTACGTAGAATATCCGATTTTACTGTAAACTTTAAAGGTTTATAAACAATTGCATATTTGTCAATTTCAGATTTTTTTGGAGAAACATCCATCATCGAAGCTGTTTCTAACGAAGCATTTGCAGCTCGTGTTTCTGCAACAACCGTCATTTTCATCACATCAGAAGTATCTTTCATTTTAGAAACACCCCTAATCACGACACCTGAAGCTTTTCCTGCTAACTTATCCGAAATGACTGAATCTTTTGTATAGCCAAAATTTTGACTATTTGCTTTAGCATATTGACCTTCTTTTTCTATCGAATCTAAAACCTTAGAACGAGCTTCCATTGCTTGCGGTGCTGATAAAGTAACTGGAGCATTTGGAGCGGACGCTTTAGATAATTGAGGAAAATATCCTTTATCATCAATTGCACCAGCAGAATGCCCTTCCATTACTTTATAAACAGGCTCTTTTGTAACTTTATCATTCTTTACTATTTCTAGAGGTTTTTCCAAATCTTTATCTTTCGATTCTAAAACCACTATTTCTTCTTGTTCAGGAGGTGATTGCTCAATAACTGGGACATTTGTTTTAACAATTTCAAGTGAATTTTCTCTATTTTCAGTATTAATATTCTCGATAAAAAGTACAAAGTAAGGAATCGCAATCAACGCGAAAACAGCAGCAGAAAACCATACACTCGAAACAAATTCGCGAATAGGTTTCTTTTTCTTTTCCTCGTTCTGCAAACCAGATTCAATACGTTTCCACACCAAATCTCTTGGTTTTTCGCCGACAGTTTCGTTTCTTCTTGATCGAAATAAATCTTCTATTGGATCGTTTGTGTTCACGATAAACTTGATTTTATATTTTCATTCTTACTTAACATTTCCTTCAATTTCGTCTTCGCTAAATTAAGTTGCGATTTCGATGTTCCTTCTGTAATGCCCAAACTTTCGGCAATTTCTTTGTGTTTATACCCCTCAATAACGTAGAGGGTAAACACGAGACGACAGCCTTCGGGTAGATAATCGAGGAGTTTCATCACATCATCTTCTTCTATTTGTTGCGAAGCTTCTTGGTTAGATGAAATGGAAGAGGAGTAATCGTCAACATTGAGATGAAAAATTTTATTTTTCCGCAACTCCATCAAACATTCATTAATCATAATTCTTCGCATCCATCCTTCAAAACTTCCTTCGAACGAATAATTCTCAAGATTCTGAAAAATTTTCAAGAATCCTTTTACCAACGCATCTTCCGCTTGTTGTATATCGGTAAAATAACGTTTACAAACCGCAAAAAATCGCGCATCATATTTTTCATAAAGCAGCCGCTGTGCTTTCGAATCATTGCTGATACAAGCTTTTATGAGTTGTTTTTCGTCCAAAATACTTTTTCTTTCTTATTATTTAGATGCGAAAATTACGCTTCTGGTTGCTTTGATAGCGTAAAATATTTGTTAAAGTTCTGAAAACTTATTCATTAAACATAAAAAAAAGTCGCTACAAGAGCGACTTTATATTCATTTTTAATTGATTTTTTTATCCAACTAAATTATGTTTTACTAGATATTCAGCAATTTGAACTGCATTTGTAGCTGCACCTTTGCGTAAATTATCTGCAACAATCCAACAATTTAATGCATTTGGTTGAGATAAATCACGACGTATACGTCCTACAAAAACATCGTCTTTTCCTTCTGAATAGAAAGCCATTGGATAAGTATTTGTGTCTGGATTATCTTGTACTGTTACACCTTCCTGTTCTGCTAATAATTTGCGAACTTCGGCTAAATCAAAATCATTCTCAAATTCAATATTCACCGACTCCGAATGTCCTCCTTGCACAGGAACACGAACCGCAGTAGCAGTGATATTCATTTCGTCCACACGCATAATTTTACGAGGCTCACGCGTTAATTTCAATTCTTCTTTTGTATAACCTGTTTCTTCATCAAAAACATCACAATGAGGCAATGCATTTTTGAAGATTTGATATGGATAAACTTTCGCAACATCACGTCCTTCAATTTCTCCATTCAATTGTTCAACTGCATCTTTACCAGTTCCTGTAACCGATTGATACGTAGAAACAACAACACGTTTAATTCCATATTTTTTATGCAAAGGATTTAACACCATTACCAACTGAATTGTAGAACAGTTAGGATTTGCGATGATTTTATCATTTGTTGTTAAAATATCTGCATTGATTTCTGGTACAATCAACGGACGATCTGGATCCATTCTCCAAGCCGATGAATTGTCAATTACAGTTGTTCCGACTTCTGCAAACTTAGGCGCCCACTGTTTGGAAGTTTCTCCACCTGCTGAAAAGATTGCGATATCAGCTCGCATTTCTACAGCATCCTGCATTGATACAATTTTGTATTCTTTTCCTTTGTATTCAATAGTTTTTCCTATTGATCTTTCTGATGCTACTGGTATAATTTCAGTGATTGGAAAATTTCTTTCTTCCAAAACTTGGAGCATAACTCTGCCGACCATTCCGGTAGCGCCTACGACTGCTATTCTCATTTGTTTATTAAATAATATATTAAAAAATTTCGAATTGCTAATTTACAGATTATTTTGATACATTTTTCTCTATTTCATAGGTTTAGCAATCAATTTGATATGATATATTTTATGTTATGATGTTAATTCAGGTTTTTAAACTTTTCCTCGAATTAAAATTTATAAAACTCTTTTTTATAAGAATTTTGAACACAAAAAAAGTGGAACAAATTGCTCCACTTTTTAAAATATTTTTGAAATAACCTTCAAATTTAGTCTTAAGCAAACTCGTTGTAAGCTGCTTTTAAGTTTTCTGCAATAGCTGCTGCAGAGTGCCCTTCGATGTGGTGACGCTCTAACATATGTACTAATTCACCATCTTTGAATAAAGCAACTGCTGGAGAACTTGGAGGAAATGGAGCAAAAAATTCACGTGCTTTTGCTACAGCATCTTTATCAAATCCTGCGAAAACTGTTGTTAAGTGTGTAGGAACTTTATCATTATCTAATGACATTACAACTCCTGGTCTTGCAGCACCTGCAGCACAACCACAAACACTATTTACCATTACCAAAGTTGTTCCTTCTTGTTTTATTGCTGCTTCTACTTGTTCTGGAGTAGTTAAATCTTCAAAACCATTAGAAGTCAACTGAGCCTTCATTGGCATTACTATTTCTGCTGGATACATATTGTTCTTTTTTTGTTTTAAATAAAAATAAATTATTTTCAAAGTTACATAATTCTAAAACTTTTTAGAATACTTACTTTTGCAGCAACAAATTTACATAGAATTTTGCAATATGAAATTGACTTTTGGTAAGAATGAGAAACTTAAAAGCAGAAAAGCATTCGATGAATTGTTTTCTGATGGAAAAACATTTGTTTCTCATCCGATTAGATTTGTCTACAAAATCAAGCCGAAAGCGGATTACAATATAAGGGTAGGAGTAAGTGTTGGAAAGAAAAAATTTAAATACGCAGTTGACCGAAATTTATTGAAACGCCGTGCTAAAGAAGCTTACAGATTAAATAAATTGTTACTTGAACCTAATGAAAACTATTCGGTTGATTTAGTGATGATTTATACTTCTACAAAACATCAACCTTTTGAAGTAATCGAACAATCTGTCAAAACTTTATTAGAAAAATTAAACGAAGCGATACAAACAAAAAAAGATTAATCCTAGGATTAATCTTTTTCATTTATTATAAGTTGTAAAACTGTTTATTTCTTAAGATTTGTTTGCAATCTGAAAAAACTAAAGTATACAGATACTAAAATTAATCCACAAACCGATGCTCCAATTCCTAAAACGCTACGAAAGTTTTCCTCAGCCATAAAACCAGCTTTATAATCCATCTCATATAGGTTGTAACCTAAACCTATCAACAAAACGATTGTCGCGATATAAATATATGTTTTCATTAGATAATGAATTTTTAAATTTTAATTTCATTCATAAACAATGCACCGATATTTGACGTAAATAATTTGATTGCGATTGACAATAAAATTACTCCAAATACTTTTTTAAGCACCGATAAAACGCCAGGTCCCATCCATTTTTCGAGTTTTCCTGCGAATTTCAGCACCAAATATACGATTAACATATTTAATATAATCGCAATCACAATGTTAATATCTGCAAACTGCGAACGAAGCGAAAGTACAGTTGTCAACGAACCTGCACCCGCAACTAACGGAAACGCAATAGGAACGATGGATGCAGAGTTGGATTCGACTCCTTTCTGGATTTCAATTCCCAAAATCATTTCGATAGCGATGATAAAAATCACAAAAGCTCCAGCAACGGCAAACGACTGAACATCAACACCAACTAATTTCAAAATTTTTGTTCCGAAAAATAAAAACGAAATCATCAAGATTCCTGCTGCGATAGACGCTTTTTCAGACTGAATATGCCCAACTTTGCTTCGAATTCCTACAATAATTGGAATACTTCCTAAGATATCGATAACTGCAAAAAGTACGGCGAAAGTTGTTCCGATTTGATTGAAAGAGAATTTCTGAAAAAATGATATTATATTTTCCATTCGTATTTAGTGATAATTAATTGGTTGATGCAAAAATAAAAGTTTTTATGAACAAATTTTCATAAAAAAGCAAGAAATCAATCTTAATCCAACCAATTCTTAAAATCTGTCACTTTTTCGCGACTCACAATCATATCTTGTTCGTTGTAAGTATTTAAAATTATTTTTAATCTAGAATTAGAATACATTGTAATTTCTTTAATCGAATCGATTTGAATAATTTGACTACGATTAATTCTAAAAAACTTTTTCGGGTCGATTTGTTCTTCCACTTTATCCAACGAAAAATCTACCAAATAATTTCGGTTTTCTTTTGTATGAATATACGTTGCTTTGTTTTCACTAAAAAAACATTCAATATTATCGATTTCTATAATTTTGATTGATGTTCCTATTTTAATCGAAAAACGTTCTTTAAATTTTTCGGTTTGATTATTTGAAAAAAAATTTTTCAATTCATTTAGATTAAAACTTGAAGATGCTTGCTGAAATTGTTTTTCAAATTTTTCAATTGCAAACTTCAATTCCTCTTCATCAACAGGTTTCAACAAATAGTCAACCGAATTTAATTTAAACGCTTTCAATACATATTCGTCATAAGCCGTCGTAAAAATAATCGCAGACGAAACATTAACTTGATTAAAAATCTCAAACGACAAACCGTCTGATAACTGAATATCCAGAAAAATTAAATCTGGATTTGGATTCGTTTTCAACCACGCTACACTTTCTTCTACAGAATGCAACATTTCATGTATTTGATAACCCAATTTTTCTACACGTCGCTTTAATAAACGCGCAGCAGGCTTTTCATCTTCTATAATTAATATTTTCATCTTTTTTTAAGTTAGTTCACGAGTCGGTTTTCTCATAAAAATTTTATTCCAAACAAATAATAAAGCAAGTATAATGACAAAAATGATCAATGTTGCGAGATTTGTTTTTGCCATTAAAGCATGAATTGTTGCTGGAACAATAATCGATTTTGTTCGAATCGTTGAAAAGGTTAATACAAAAGAAAAAACAATGCACAATAACATGAAAATTCCAAAACCTCCAAATTGATCGAAATCTTTAAAAATTAGTAAATGCCAAACAGCCCAAAATACTCCTGTTACAATGCTTTTTATTATCCAAAATATATTTCCTAAAACATCGTTCAAATAACCTCGTCAAGTATATTCTTCCATTATATCATAAAGCAACGTAACAGAAATAAAAATCGCTGCCCACAAATGTTTATTAATTCCGTAATCGTTATTTATCCCATAAATTGAATAACCAACGAGTAATATAAATGGAAAAATCAATGTTTTGAAACCTTCTTTTCCTAGAAGAGAGACTTCTTTTTTAACTTTAGAGAATTTATAGAAAAGTAAACTAATTAGAAAAATAATCAACCCATGATTCATATTCCAAGGCAGTTGAAAATCGACTAAACCTCCAAAAATCAATTGTAAAAAATTAGGACATTTACGAATCAGAAAAGTTCCGATTAATATCAATCCATAAAAAATAATTATTCTAACCCAATTTGTTTGCTTTATTTGATTTATAAAATTCATTTATTGCCACTTTTTATTTTGCTCTTTTTCCAAGATTTCTTTGGCTTTATTCTCTTCCCAACCAGAACCATACGCAAAAACTTTTACAGCATTTAGTGCAACGCCCAATCCCCAACCTAAAACTGGCCAATAAAACCACCAATGTCCATTATTTGTAACTAAATTCAGAATAAAAAAGAATAAACTCATTACAACATAAGTTCCTAAATGCGCATAAAACTTTTTCAATTCTTTTGCACGCTCTATTGCACGTAAATAAGCTTGTTGTTCGTCAAAATTTTGTGTATTCATAGTTGTATTTTTTTGTGTTAATATGGGAAGTTCTACACGAAATAGTTGTTCATTTTTTTCGATGTTCACTTCTCGGTTAGAAATTAATTGATAACGATTAATAATATTTTTCAGCCCAATTCCTGTCGAATCTTTAATGGTTTCTTTTGGTTGGAAAGAATTTTCAATTATCAAATAATTATCTTTTTTATAAATTTTAATTTTCAAAGGTTTTTGATCAGATACAATATTGTGTTTGATTGTATTTTCTAATAAAATCTGCAAAGAAAGTGGCACAATAAATTCGGTTTCAGAGAAAGTTATTTGTTCAATTTCGAAATCGATGCTATTTTCAAATCTTAATTTTAGAAGGTTGACATAGGTTTTTGCAAAATTTATTTCTTCTTGAATCGACACAACTTCTTTGTCTTTTTGTTCTAAAACATATCGATAAATCTTAGAAAGCGATGTTGTAAAATCTATCGCATTATCTGGATTTTCTTCAATCAAACCAGTTAAAACATTCAAACTATTGAATAAAAAATGTGGGTCTAATTGACTTTTTAAGGTTTCGAATTGTGCAGTTGCTGTTTCTGCTTTTGTTGATTCGATAACAATTTTACGTTCTAATTTATTTTTCTTTCGATCGATAATAAAGAATAAAAACAAAAAGAAAACCGTGATAACTGCAACTAAAAGATAATTGATCGATTGATCGTAAAAAATATATTTCTGCAAAAGGAGATTCGCAAACTCCACGAATACATAATACAATACCAACGTATAAATAATAGAACGTAAAAAATACTTTCTTAAAACTTTTTCTGGTTTAGGCGAATCTGGTACATCTATTCTATATTCATTAAAAATGCTTGTATTCACAAAAGATGCTGCAACACTGAACGAAAAATATCCGATAAAATATTTGATAGCTTCTGGATGAAAAAATTGATTGAATGATACATTTGGAGATGTAAAAAATATCACGCTATAAATCAAAACATTGATTACAAATAGAATCAAAATATTACGAACAATTAACTTTTTGTCAGAAACAATAATTCCTTCTAAGAATTTTAAAAAGACCAACCCTAAAGCAACAAATTTTAGAAAGTTTCCTGTTAACAAGCCTACTTCTACACCTAAATCAAAATTTGAATTATTTTGAAAATTAATTGTACTAAAATCAAATACATATACTAAAATTGCAAATGAAAATACAAATGAAAATAATCTCAAATATCCTTTATAATACTTATCCATATCAAGCAATCAAATTAATTAACCAAAAAATAATTTCGTGAATAAATTGTGCAACTAAAGCTATCATTATAGTACGTTTTTACATTCGTTATTCAACAAGGCTTCGGCACGATTTTTTCCCCATATCGGTTCATTATTTTTTGGCTTTTCAGCATTAAATAAAGCTAAAGATTTTTTTACATTTTTACAATCTTGTGTAATATCCATTCCGCTATATTTTGCAGCATTGATATTAAACTCAGCCAAACCTAAAACAGAACGCGGATTACTAGGATTTAACATCAACGATTTTTGATAGATTTGTACTACTTCTGGATAATAAATTGCACCATTTTGCATTGGATTCTGCACAATTTCTGCTGTTAAATACAACGCTTTCAAATTGAGAATTTCTATATTTAATGGATTATTTTTAACTAGATCATCGATTTGAGTTTTTACATTCGAAAGAATTTCTTCGTTTTTATCCACATCTTTTGATTCGAAAGTTTTCAAAACTTCAGAAAAAGTCAAATAATATTTAGGTAACCATTCATTTGGATAATCATTTATTAATTGCTTAAAATTAGCTTCAGAAGAATGATTTCCTTTGTTCCATTCCGTTAAAGTTTTATTCATATCTGATTCAAAATTCTTTTGTGCAAAAGTTGATACAGCGAATAAAATTGCGATTGTTAAGAAAATTGTTTTCATCATTTGTTTTTTTTTAATTTGTTGAGTCAAAGTTCTTACAAACACTTTTCGTTTGAAATTATATGTTACCGAATTGTCAATTTTCGAGGACGAATTGTAAAATGGTTTCATTTTTGGATTAACATAATCAAAACTAAATCAATCGAATATGAAAAAACTCTTTTTAGCTACTTTACTTGTAACGGCTTTTGCAAGTAATACGAAAGCGCAAGTGACAGGGCGTTACAGCCAAGTTGCGTTGACTGCGCCAGACGAATTGCGCGATAGTGAAAATGATGTGCAAATAACAAAAGACAAACAATCTTCGAAGAAAATTTGGATCGATCATTTGATTCCAAACAAGCGTATTTATGCGATTTCTTATTTAGCAAGTGACGAAAAAGTAATCTATACAATTCCGAAACAATTGGTCGGGAATTATCAAATCAATACAGGTTGTGTTATATATGATAACGAAGAAAATCAATTGACAATTTCGGCGAATAATCCTGTTGATTGCATTGGAATTAGTCAAAAAGATTATGAAAATATTTCGGTTGGAAAAGATGGTGTTTCTGTAGGGAAAACTAAAGTTGGATCGAACGGAAAAATCTCAACAAACGGAGTAGAAATCAAAGGAAGTGAAGTGAAAGTTGATGCAAAAAAGTTGCTTTCTGGCATACAATATGTTGGACGTAAAGCTTAAAAATATTCAAAATAAAAGGGACAACTCAAAAACTGAGATTGTCCCTTTTACTATCTAAAAAACTTGAAATTTATTTTCGTAATAATTCTTCGGAAATATTTTGCGTTGCTTCGAAAACTTCTTCTAAATTTTGATGCAAACCACCAAAGGCATATTTCGCTTGTCGCGCATTATTCAACAACAATTTCCATTGTTCTACGGCTAATTCGCTTACACCATTTTCAATCAATTTATTTGCAATCATCTCGTCAGAAAAATGAGCTAAATCTGTATTTGTTTTTAATAGCGCTGCATTACACAAAATATTTTCTTGTAATTGATAAAAATCTTTTTGGTCTTCAGCGTTTATTTTTTTCTTCAACTCATCTAATTCAGCAGAAATTTGACTAGAATTTATCGTTGGTTTTTCAACCAAAGTAAACTTTTGGGTTTCTGTTTTTGGTTGATATGATTCAAAATTATTTTGCTCGTTAAGAGGTTTTATTTTTGGTTCAATTGTTTGTTTTTGTGTCGAATTATTTTTCTTTCTCATCAAAAATAAACTTCCGGCACTCAATGCAATTACACCACCAGTTAACCACAACCAACCGCTTTTTCCTTCTTTTACATCATTCGTCATTTCTTCTATTTTATCAGAAATTGTCGAATCTGGTGAATTAGATGCCATAGCAGTTGCAGAAGAAGTTTTAGAACCTGAAACAGACAAATTAATCGAATCTGATTTCAAGGTTACATATTTCTCTTTAACAGGATCGAAATAACTAAATTCTACAGGCGAAATCGTATATTCTCCTCCAAAATTTGGTACAAGAACTGTTTGCTCAGCAACTTTTCCTTTCATTCCTGTATCATATGTTTTATATGCATCACGTTTTTTCGGCGCAAATTTTTCTAAATTTTTTGGCGTTGTAATTTCAGGTAAATTAATGGTATTAAAGTTTCCTGTTCCAATAATTTCGACATCAAAATTTACACTTTCATTGGTAGCAACTTCTTTTTTATCAACCGAAGCATTCATTTTAAATTGACCAACTGCGCCGCTAAAGTTCTTTGGTTTTCCTTCTTCTGGAAGCGCTTTTGCATTAATCACAACTGGATTACTACGCACTTCTACAGGCTCAGCTCCATACGTTGTTGGCAAAACGACATCTACCGAAAACGGATCAATTTCTATCTTTCCTGGTTTTTGAGGAAAAACATAATAACGTGCAATTTCTTCAGAGAAATATTGTTTTCCTCCTACAATTTCTTGCTTGATATTTTCGGGAGAACTTTTAACTATTTTTGGGCTTAATCCATCTAAATTTCCTTGACGAAAGTTTTGTTTACGATTAAGATAAGATAAATCTTTTACGTATAATTTTACTGATAAACCAACTTGTTCATTCACATAAGGATTCGTTTTCGAAACTTTACTTTGCAGAAAGACTGGTTGAGAAGTATTACTTCTAAAATTATTGTGCGTCAATCCCGTTCCTTTCACTACAACATCGACAGGTTTCGATGTATAGGTTTTTCCATTAATTACAATCTTAGCAGCTCCAATGCGGTATTTACCCTCTTTTTCAGCAACAAAAGCAAGGATAATTCCTTCTTCTATCACTCCTTTTCCATTCACATAAGAAACATTTTGCGAGCGTTGTTCACCTACAATTTGTAATCCATTATGTGGAGGATATTTCATTGGTTGATCAATCGAATAACTATCTGTATTAGATTCGATAAAAAAGCCCACGCTAAATGCTTCTCCTAAACTGACCTGCGTTTTGTCTGCATCAGATTTAAAAGAAATTTGTTGTGCTAACGCTGTGATAGACGTTAAGGCAAACACTAAAAAGCTATTTAAAACGCTTGTCGTTGTCATTACCAATCCTTAGATGTTGTTGTTCGTTGTTTTTCTGCTTTTTGTTGAATAATTTTTCGTTGGGTTTTGGCTTCCTGATTTTGCAATGCTTTTAGCAAACCGTCTCCCAAATTATTCTTTGCATTATCTTGTTCTTTACCGTCTCCATTATTTCCTTGTTTGATTTCTGGAGATTGATTATTTCCTTGTCCTTTATTATTTCCATTTTCACCACCAGCTTTCGGATTTCCTCCTTGATTTTGCTGTTTTTGCTGATCAGATTGTTGTTGTTGAGATTGATTCTGATTCTGCTTTTGGTTATTTTGGTTTTGCTGATTCTGTTTGTTTTGCTGCTGTTGTTGTTTTTGCTGATTATTTTGATCTTGTTTGTTCTGATCTTTATTATCCTTATTATTCTGATCCTTTTGCTTCTCACGTTCTTTTTCTAACATCTTCTTTGCTAATGCATAATTGTAACGTGTAGCATCATCTTTTGGATCATTTCGTAAGGCTTGTTTGTAATTATCAACAGCATTTTGATAATCTTTTTCCTGCATAAAAGCATTTCCCAAATTGTGATAAGCCAAATGTTTATCATTATTCGTTTTAGATACTTCAGCAGAACGTTTGTAATGCGCTATACTTTCTTTGTAGCGTTTTTGTTGAAATAAGGCATTTCCTAAATTGTAATTTGCTTTGACAGAAGTTGGATCTTCCATGGCAGCTTTCTTGTAGGCAACTTCTGCATTATCAAATTTTCCTTTTTGATAATACTCATTACCTTCAATAATGTAGCTTTTCGCTTTCGATTGGCTATAACCAAAAACGGATAAAAGCATTATTCCTAAAAATCCTATTTGTTTTAAAAAGTACATCATTTTACCATACAAACTTACTATTTCTTTTTGTTAAAAATCTTATATTCAGATGTTAATAATTCCACAAAAAGTAAACAAACCGCAACCGCTAAAAACCACTGATAAACGTGATTCATATCTCTTGTTGTAGAGTTAGCAATTTCGTTTTTATCTAATCGGGCTTTATACATTGATAATGCGGATAATGCATCTTGTGTATTATCCAAATGAATGTAAGTTCCGTTTGTATCTTGTGCCAATTCGCGAAGATTTTTATCTTCTAATTTTGTAATAACTGTAGAACCTGTTTCGTCCTTTTTATAGTCTTCTGCGTAGCCATTGTAGTACATCGGAATTGGAGCTCCTTTGTCTGTTCCAACACCAACTGATACAATATGAATTCCGTTATCTTTTGCTATTTTAGAAGCTTGATTAACTGTATTTTCGTTGTCTTCTCCATCTGAAATTAATACAATTAATTTACTTGTATTCGCCGAACCTTTGAATGTTTTTGCAGCTTCCTGAATCGCATTTAAGTAATTTGTTCCTTGGCTCGAAATTAACTCAGTATTAACATTTTGCAAATAACTTTCGATCGCTGCATAATCATTTGTCAATGGAGAAATTGTGTAAGCATTCGCTGCAAACGCAACCAAAGAAGCTCGATCTCCACCTAATTGATGTAATGTTTCTGTGATTAATTTTGTTGCTTTTTCTAATCGAGAAGGAGCGACATCTTGTGCATTCATAGAACTTGATAAATCTAACAAGAAAACCATATCAATTCCTTCGCGCTTTACTTGTACATCTCGTTCACCATAAAGTGGGTCCATCAATGCAATTACCATTAAAAATAAAGCCACACAAAATGCAATGATTTTGAAACCATAACGCTTTGAAGATGTGATTGGAAAAACAAATGGAAACAGTTCTTTATCTGCAAATGTTTTCTTTACACGTTCGCGCCACTGAAATACTGTTATCGATAGAAAAATAACGACAAACAATAAAATCATCAACCAAATATTATGTAATTCTCCCCACTGCATTAGATTAATTCTTTAAAAACGGTTCTACGTAAAATGGCTTCTAATACCAAAATGATGAATGCAGGCAATAAGAATCGCGCAAACAATTCGGTATAATTATAATATTTGACTTCGTTAATCTCTGTTTTTTCAAGTTTATCAATTTCGTCATAAATGTTTTTTAGACTTTCATTGTTTGTTGCACGGAAATATAAACCTCCAGTTTTATCTGCAACTTCTTCTAACAGTTTTTCATCAATTTGTACAGGACGCATTTCAAAAACATAATCACCTAACATATCGTAACCAACAGGCATAGGCGCCATTCCATTTGTTCCAATACCAATTGTATATACTTTTATTCCTTTCTCTGCTGCAATATCAGCGGCTTGTCTTGGCGAAACATACATCAAATCTCCAGAAGGATTTACACTTTCAACACCATCTGTAATCAGAATAACGACTTTAGATTTTGCCTTACTATTCTTGAGATGATTGACAGCTGTTGCTAAACCAACTCCAATTGCTGTTCCATCAGCTAAACTACCTGAATGTAACATTTCGATTTCTTGCGTCAAAACATCACGATCTGTTGTTAATGGAACACGTGTCAAAGCTTCACCAGAATATTCTACTAAACCAACTCTGTCCGTTTTTCTTCCAAGTGAAAAGTCTTTTGCAACTTCTTTTAACGCTGTTAAACGATCTGGTTTCAAATCGCGCGCTAACATACTCAACGAAGTATCTACAGTCAATAAAATATCAACTCCTTCATCCGATTTTACTTTTGTCGTAACATCTACATAACGTGGACGAGCCAAGGCTATAATGCACAAAGCCATTGCGATAATTCGCATCAAAAATAAAAGTGGTTTGTACGTCGCTAACGAACTTTTTGCACCTCCAAATGCTTTGAGCGAAGGTAATTTTAAGGATGCTTTTTTCTGGCTCGTTTTGCGAATTTCTCTGAAAATAAAGAAAGGCAAAGCAAGCAATAAGAGTAAGATCCAAGGATTTTGAAACTCAAAATTTAGCATTCCTAATTGTTATTAAACTGTTTATATTTTTCTCCCGTCACTTGATCTTTTTTCAAATCTTCATTCTCTGGAATTTCTAATGGTTTTACACGATCTACAAATTCATCTACCCAATTTCGGTGCGAAGTATTTGTCGGTTCATCAAACTCTTGTTTTGCGAATTTTACCAAATCAGCATCGAACAAAAATTGTTTAAATTTTTGTACATCTTCTGGCAAAACATCTGGCTTTGTCGCAACATATTTTACCAAATCATCCGACAAAATTTCTAATGCCGAAAAGTTATAAATACGTCCTAAATATCTTCTTACAATAAATGATAATTGCGTGTAATATTCTTTTTGTTCACCACGTTTCAAATATTTCTTGGCATCCAACGCTTTCAGACTTGCTTTCGCTTCGTCATAAGGCGTTTTGTACGAATCTTTGCCAGATAATTTCGATTTTGCTCGAACATATAATACAACCAAAACAATTCCAATGATAAATAAAATCAACGCAATAATGCCGTACAACCAATATTTATTCCAATAATCTCCAATAGAATATTCTTCTTCCATTATAGGTTTTATAGGAAAAATTGCATTTTTCGTTGTGTCTACAGCAATATCCTGAATATCAATTTCGAGTTGTTTTGTTGTTAAATCTTTTCCATTTTTCTTAATGATAAATGACGGAATATTAAATTTCCCTGCATCATATCCAGTCAATTCTAAGTGTTGAACAATTTCAGATTTTCCATCCGTTTTTACCGTGTCAATTTTTTGACCTAAAACTTCGATGTGATGATTAATTGAATCTGAAATCGTAGGAAAAACAACTTTATCTCCTTCTTTGTAATCAATTTTCAATTCATATTGGATTGGCTCGCCAATTTTGATTGTCGTGCGATCCAATTTTGGTGTAATTTCTTGCGCAAACGAAAATTGAAGGATAAAAAAACTTACTAAAAGCAATAAATTCTTCATTAGGCTTTATGACTTTTAAAGTAGTTTAACAATGGGCGAACATAATCTTCGTCGGTACGAATACTGATTGCGCCTGAATGATTTTTTTTGAAAATAGATTGATAACGTTGATCTAAATCGCGGTAATATTGCGCATATTGTTGACGCAATTTCTTCGATGAAGTATCAATCAAGCGAATTTCTCCTGTTTCGTTATCTTGCACATGAACCAAACCTACATCTGGAAAAGATTGCTCTTTTTCATCATAAACTCTAATTCCGGTCACATCATGTTTTTTTGCCACGATTCGCAACGCTTTTTCGTAATCAGAAGAATCAATAAAATCTGAAAGAATAAAAACATTTGATTTTCGGCGAACCAAATTCATAAATGTTTCCAATGTCACTGCCAAATCAGTTTTCTTGCTTTTGGGTTCGTAAGAAACAATTTCTCTTACCAAACGCAACACATGTTGTTTTCCTTTTTTGGGCGGAATAAATTTCTCCACTTGATCCGAATATAATATCAAACCAACTTTATCATTATAGGTAATTGCCGAAAAAGCCAAAGTAGCACTCAATTCAGCAATCGTTTCCATTTTAATTTGTTTTCGTGTTCCAAAGTTTTCAGAATTCGAAACATCAACCAATAAAAACATGGTTAATTCTCGTTCTTCTTCAAAAACTTTTACATAAGGTTCGCTATATCGAGCTGTTTTATTCCAGTCTATATTACGAACGTCATCACCGTATTGATAAGGACGAATTTCACTAAAAATCATACCTCTTCCTTTGAATGAACTGTGATATTCACCCATAAAAAGGTTACTCGCTTTACGCTTGCTTTTTAGCTCAATACGTTTTACACGTTTGATGATTTCTTTTGCATCCAAAGTTTAAATGATTTTGAATAATGGTTTAAGGAACTGGAACAACATTAAGAATATTGTCGATAATTTCTTCTGGCGTAACATTTTCTGCTTCTGCTTCGTAGCTAATTCCGATACGGTGACGCAACACATCTTTTGCCATTGCACGTACATCGTCTGGAATAACATAAGCGCGTTTGCGTAAAAATGCATACACTTTAGAAGCTTGTGCCAAATTGATTGATCCACGAGGTGAAGAACCAAATGAAATCATTGGAACCAATTTTTCTAATCCAACTTTTTCTGGAAAACGAGTTGCGAAAATAATATCCAAAATATATTTTTCAATTTTTTCGTCCATGTAAACTTGTTTCACCATTTCGCGTGCATCCAACAATTCTTGAATAGAGATTACTTTCTCAACTTTTGGAAAAGATTGATTAATCGAATTTCTCAAGATCAATCGTTCTGCTTCAAATTCTGGATAAGTAATTACAGTTTTCAACATAAAACGGTCAACTTGCGCTTCTGGTAAAGGATAAGTTCCTTCTTGTTCCACCGGATTTTGAGTTGCCAAAACCAAGAAAGGTTTTTGTAACGGATACGTTTCATCACCAATCGTTACTTGACGCTCTTGCATCGCTTCTAACAAGGCAGATTGTACTTTTGCAGGCGAACGGTTAATCTCATCAGCCAAAACAAAATTCGCAAAGATTGGTCCTTTTTTGATTCTAAAATCGTTTTCTTTTACATTATAAATAAGAGTCCCTACAACATCGGCAGGTAACAAATCTGGTGTAAATTGTATACGAGAAAAAGATCCATCAACAGCATCAGATAATGTTTTAATCGCTAATGTTTTTGCTAATCCAGGAACACCTTCTAATAAAACGTGCCCATTTCCAAGTAATCCGATTAATAGACTTTCAATCATTTTTTCTTGTCCAATAATCGCTTTATTGATTTCCGATGTCAACCTTGCAATGCTTTCGCTTTTTGCTTCTATTTGTTGGTTTAGTTGTTGTATATCCAAAATTTCGTTGAAATTAATGTTTATATTATTGATTCAAATTTCCTCTAAAATTAACAAATACAATTGATTTAGAAATTAAAACTTTCATACAATATTGTTAAACTTTGTTAAGACAAAAGTAGTGTACCAAACGATTTGATTATTATTTTCAGGAAAATTTTTCCAAGACTTACAAACTATTTATAAACAATAAACGTTTCTAAATAATATTTCTTTAAATCATTATACAATAACTATTTAAAGAATATTTATATTTTTACTGAAATTTATTAAAACTATTATGAAAAACTATTTATTATTAATCATTATTGTACTCGGTTCTAACATTTATGCTCAAAAAGAGAAAGTAAAATCTGGTACTGTTGATTTCTTAAAAGGACAATCTAAAATGAAAGTTATTTTTGACTATTCAAATCTAAAAATTAATGCAGATAGCATTACAGAAGCAGAATATGTTCAAAAAAAGATTGTTGATCTAAATGGCAAAAATGCTGGAAATGGAGATATTTGGAATGATAAATGGACTGGTGCAAAAGAGTCTATATGGGAACCAAAATTTATGGAGTTATTAACTAAATATGGTGCAAAATCTACTGGAATTTCATTCTCTGAAAACGCTACAGATGCTCCTTACACAATGATTGTTAAAGTTGATTGGATTTATCCAGGTTGGGATGCATTTGTAATGAAACAAGCTGCAAAAGTATCTACTACTATTACTATTGTTGATTCTAATAATTTTGAAGATAAAAAATTTGTTATCAATTACAAAGAAGCTCCAGGAACTCAATTCGGTAATAATTATAGTGATGAATCGAGAATTGGAGAAGGATTCGCAAAAACAGCTAAAACTTTTTCTAAAATGTTAGAGAAAAAAATAAAATAATCTTTCAAAAAAATATATCAAAATCCATTCGAGAAAGAATGGATTTTTTTATTTAATAAATTTGACAATTTTGTTAAAAACTTTAATAAATCCCTGATTTCACCGCTACTTAACACTCGTTTACCTCAATATTTTTGACGTCTTTTTTTTGTGTTGCAACTTTGTTTCAAGAAAAATGAAAAGAATATAATTCTAACATTTAGTTGTAATAGTTGTAAACAAAAACATAGATTATGAGAAAAGCATTTTTATTAGCAAGTATGATGATGGTGATGGCAGTTTCTGCTCAACAAAGACCACAAGGAAATAATCAACAACAAAAGAATAAAGTAGAACATACGCAAACAAATTCTGTTGATAGACAACTGAAAAAATTTGATCAATATAATTTAACAACTTCTCAGAAAAAGAAAGTAAAATCTCTGTTAGAAAGTAATTTATCAACATCAAATTTCAATAAAAAATTAGAGAAAATCTTGAGTAAAAAACAATATGCTCAATATATAAAAGATCAAAAAAATACATCGAACAAACCAAATGTTTCTCAAAAATCTAAATCAACAGATAGTAGAAAAACACATAAATAATAAACACAATAAAATTTAAACAAAATGAAAAAAGTATTTTTATTAGCAAGCATGATGATGGTAATGACATTATCGGCACAAGAAAGACCACAACAAGGTGAAAAATCTGGAAACAGAAAAGAGCAAAGAGAACACCCAACTGTAGATCAACAATTGAAAGAGTTTGATCAATACAATTTGAGTTCTGCTCAAAAGAAAAAAGTAAAATCGTTGTTAGAAAGTAGAGATTCTGACATGAAAAAAGAGTTTACAAACAGAGACAAAAATTCTACTCAAAAAGTAGAAAGAGGTTCTCGACCAGAAAAAGGTACAAACGATTTTGATACTAAATTAGAGAAAATTTTAGACAAAAATCAGTTCAATCAATACAAACAAGATCGTGAAAAACGTATGAAATCTGATAAATTTAGTATGCACAAAAAACGTGATGCGAAAGGAAATAGACCTTCGTCTAAATGTGCATAAAATCATAAAGAATAGGGTTAACCTACAAATTTTGTAGGTTAACCTCTATTAATTTAAATTTTGAAAGAATATTTTAAAATTTGTGTGAGTTTAAAAATTATTATTGAATAACACAATGTGTTATTTCATTTCATAAGTAAGTTTTTTTAAAGTAGTTTTTAAAATTCATTTTCATTCAATTATCAAGTGAAAAGCGAGCCGATTTAGCTCGCTTTTCTTTTTTATTCTTCTGGCATTGCTTGCCATTTTTTGTAAAGATTGATGATGAAATAAAAACTTATTAAATATAAAATTGGATTGATGTATAGAAAAATTTCTGCAAATTCTTGCAACATCAACAATTCTTTATTTGTTTGTCTCAAATCATAAACACTTATTTGATTGGTTGGATCATACAACATTTCTGCACGTAAATCTGTGTAAAAACTAAGCATCACAATTCCAATAAAAACATTAGTCGCAACAAACCAATTAAGATTAACACCAGTTAAAACTTTATATTTTTTGGAACGCAAACCAATTAGTGTAATCGCTATAAATGCAATGTAAAAAACAAATAAAATAATATAAGGTGCAAATTGTGTATAACCGATACTTGCATTGATAGAAATTCCGAAAACACTTCCTAAAATTGCCAAAATTCCTGCGCCAATTAATGAAATTAACCAAACTTTGAACGAACTAAATCTGAACGTTATAATCAAAACAGTAATGATTAAAGCAATTAGTAAATAGTATTGAATAAGTTCTAACCAACTGGAACTGTATTTAGCAAGCTCAATATTTTCATACACTCTATTTAAACTTGATTGGTTGATGTAATCTTGTTTTTTATAATTTATTTCTTTGTAGTTTAAATTTGAATCTATAAAATAATACGGATATTGCGGCAAATAATCAATCCAATTTTTATGTTTGAATTGATAACCAATTTCTTGTTTTTTTAATAAATCGGTATAACTATTCAATAAAATTTCAATTGCTTTTCGATCATTTTTTTGCAACAAAGCAATCCATTGTTCATCGTAAAATTGATGATTTAAAGTAGAATCTTTCGGGTTGTTAAAAGCCAAAACACTATAATTATACAAACTTGCTAAGTTAAAATACGTTTGTGGTTTTTCTGAAGCGTTTACAGGACTTGCATACGAAACAGAATCTATACTTGTTGCATAAGCCATATCTACAGCTGCTGCATCGGGATACGCCGCTTCTTCATAAAGCTGATTTGTAGACGAATTATTCTTTTTTAGAGGTTGATATGTTTGATTAAAATTAATTTTAGAATAACTAAATCGCTCGGGAAAATAATCTCTTAATAAGGTTTCAAATTCAGGATTTCTGAAATACGGTTCTAAAAAAACATTATACGAATCATGTGGATTTTCTCTTAAATATTCTCTCTTATTTTTTTCATACAATTCTCTTGTTTCTTTCTCCGAAACCAACGAATCAAAAGCTGGAACAGGTAAATTTCTCGAATAATTATCGTAACCAAATTCTGATCGAAGTGTAAAACCTTGTGTTCTATTGATAATGTCAATATCTTTCAAATACTGTTCTTCGCTCATATAATTTGAAACACGAAATTTCAGACCAGTTTTGAACGAATTTGGTACATAAAACATCAAAAATATAATGAAGAAAACAGCCAAAAATTCTTTGAATAAATAATTTCTCGAGGTTGGATAATTTGATTTGAAACGATTATTTTTAATATAGAAATACAGCCAAATAACGCCAATAATGACACCAATTAATAGATAATAAATAATAATTCCTGAGTTGAAAAACACTTCATAAAGTCCACTTTCTTGCAGTTGAGATTTTTTAGTAAAAAATAGAAATCCGTTGATAAATGCAATCAAGTTAAAAACTAAAACTGTCAACAAAATCCAAATAAATTTTAGATTCCAAATCAGCGGATATTTTGTAATTAAAGTTTGATTTATTTTTTTGAACATAGTTGGTTAGTTTTAATTGACAAAAAAGCGACGACTTGATTTCGAAATATCTCGAATATATTTTACCTTCAATGATGAATTTCCGATTTCGGATAAAATCATATTCATCGAAATTCTATCATCAAAATACGCGATATACGAACCTCCATTGAATTTTATTTGCTTAATTTCGATATTAGATAAAGCTGTTAATAACTCTTCTTTTGTGTTTTCAACATCAATTTCAACAATCGTAAAATCACCTTCCAAATCATTTGTATCTCCTTGTATTTTAAGCTTTCCTTGCTCCAAAAAGAGAACTTCTGTCGATACTTTTTCAACTTCATACAATTGTTGAGAACTCAAAATAACACCAAAAGGATTGCGAATAGATTGTGATAAAAATTTCAAATCTTCGAGAACAATTTGTTGCGCCAAAATATCCAAATTCGCCAAAGGTTCGTCTAATAACAACACTTTTGGACGACGCAATAACGTTCGCGCCAACTCGAATCGCATTTTATAACCAGACGACAATTGTCGCCATTGCAAATCCTTGTACGGCCAAAGCCCCAAACGCGCTAACATCACATTCGCCAACAACCAATTTTCTTCGCTGTAAATATCATAACATGTCAAGGTAAACTGTAGATTTTCCATCAACGAACCATATAAAACCTCAATTCGTTGCGGCACATAAACCAACTTAGTTTTCAGCTCGAAACTAAACGGTTTTGCTTTAGAAAATGATAATTTATTTCGCCAGAAGTTGGTTTCAATTCACCACAAATCAAACGTAATAAAGTTGTTTTTCCATTTCCATTTTCTCCAACTAATCCAACAACTTCTCGTGATTTCAAATCAAAAGTAATCGGATGAAGTTTAAAATTCCGACGATGATAAGCTTTTTCAACATTGTTGGTTGATATCAACGTTTCTTCTTTCTGAAAGGGCGGAGGAGGAGCTTGTTTCAGCTTTACCACCAATTGTAAAGCTTGCGTTGTTTTATTTTCGTTCGTAGAATTCTCGTTATAATAAAGATCCGAATAGGAGATAATCTCTTTGTAAAAAGATTTCTCACCCAAATCCAACACACAATCAATTAATCGGCGATAGCCCAAATCAAGATCATTGTGTTGCAAATGATTTTCTACTTCGTTTAGTCGTTGGTTAAATTCATTCATAGATTGATTATTAAATCATTACGAATATAACAATCCTTTTCTACAAATAAAATGGCTAATTGTAGGGAGATTTCAGTTTCAACAATTTTTGATAAACTATCTTAATTACTTTTTAATTTATTGTTTAGCAATATTTTATAATTAACAATTTTAATTTTCTTAAATCAATTTAGTTCTAAAATCATCATTATTCACAAGTTTTAATAAAGTCTATTCATAACTTTTTAATTCATTTATATTGAATAGTTTACTATTAACAATTTGAGTAATTAATCAAGCAATAAACATTTTTTTTATAACTCAGTTGAAAAGTAGTTAATTTATTAAATAACAAGTAATTACTATTAACAATTATCAAAATGAAATAAACTCAGTTTCTTATAAGGTGTGATCCTGAAACGAGTTCAGGATGACTTTAAAAGTCACAAAAAAAGCCGAGCAAATGCTCGGCTTAATTTTTCTACTATTTTAAGTATTTTTTTCCCTTTCTTATTTTAAAATTGCAGCAACTCCTGGTAATTCTTTACCTTCCAACGATTCTAACATTGCGCCACCTCCTGTAGAAACGTAGCTTACTTTGTCATCGTAACCAAATTGTTTTACGAAAGCAACAGAATCTCCACCACCAACAAGCGAGAAAGCGCCGTTTGCCGTAGCTTCAGCAATTGCATCACCTAAAGCAATAGTTCCTTTTGCAAAATTTGACATTTCAAAAACACCTAAAGGACCATTCCAAAGAATTGTTTTCGAATTGTTAATTACATCTGCAAAAACTTTTGACGATTCTACACCAACATCCATTCCCATCCATCCATCAGGAATTTGATCAGAAGGAACAGTTTGTGTATTTGCATCATTACTGAAATTATCAGCAATTACATTGTCAACTGGTAAATAAACTTTTACATTATGTTTTTTACATTCAGCCAAAATTTCTTTCGCTAAATCTAATTTATCATCTTCTACCAACGAATTTCCGATTTTTCCTCCATTTGCTTTTACAAATGTATACGTCATTCCACCACCAATAATCAAGTTATCAATAACTGGTAAAATATTGTTGATAATCGTAATTTTAGAAGACACTTTAGCTCCTCCAAGTACCGCTGTTACAGGTTTTTCTCCGTCTGCTAACACTTTATTAATAGCTGTTAATTCTTGTTCCATTAACAAACCAAAACATTTATTTTCCGGGAAAAATTCAGCAATAATTGCAGTCGAAGCATGTGCGCGGTGTGCAGTTCCGAAAGCGTCATTCACATAAATATCTCCAAATTGAGCCAATGCTTTAGCAAAATCTTTATCACCTGCTTCTTCTTCATTGTGGAAACGAACATTCTCCAATAATAAAACTTGGCCTGGTTTTAGATTACTAACTTTTTGTTTCGCATCATCGCCAATAACATCATTTGCAACGATTACTTCAACGCCAAGAATTTCTGAAACTTTTGATGCAATATGTTTTAATGAATATTTGTCATTGAATTCGCCTTTTGGACGTCCCAAATGACTCATTAATACAACAGCGCCACCATCTTTCAATATTTTGTCGATCGTTGGTTTTGCAGCTCTAATACGTGTATCATCTGTCACATTTAAGTTTTCGTCTTGCGGAACATTGAAATCTACACGAATCAATGCTTTCTTGTTTTCGAAATTGTAGTCGTTGATTGTTTTCATATTTTGATTTGAAATTTTGAACTACACAAAAGTAATCAAACTTTCATTTTGAGACTTAAAATCATTCAACACAATTTTCAACTATTAACAATTCATAATAATATATATAGTTTAATTAATTTTTAAATTTTTAAAAAAGAAAAATATGTTATTATTATTAGCACTGTTAATATGTGGATAACTAAAGTGAGATAAATTTTATTTAATAGCAATTAACAAGCTATTATTTGTAATTTTGTTTTGTAATGAAAGAGTTAGATATTCTATCAACAATTTATCATTTTGGTTGATAAACAACTTTTGTTAAAAAGAAGTTTTGTGAAAACTATTCATAACGGTGTGTAAATCTTTTATGCCAAAATGAAAACTTTTACTTGACTTGTATTGATTTATTTCTAATTGATTTTTTGAATCAGATTTCCAAATTTTTCTCTCGAAAAGTTATTAGTTTTATTCAATCATCTTTTAACAAGTTGTTACTTTTACTTAACATTTGATTTACAATTATTTAAACAAAAACAACAAAAACACCTGTTAATTAAATGAAAATTGCAATCGGAGCGGACCATGCTGGGTTCGATTATAAGGAGAAATTAGTACCCTTTTTAACAAGTCAAGGATTTGAGGTTGAGGATTTTGGTACGTTCTCAACAGCGAGTGTTGATTACCCTGATTTTGCACACCCAACGGCACAAGCTGTAGAAGATGGAAAAGCAGATTTCGGAATTTTGATTTGTGGTAGTGCGCAAGGCGTTACAATGACTGCAAATAAACACCAAGGAATTCGTGCTGCATTATGTTGGATGACTGATATTGCAAAGTTAGCTCGTCAACACAATAATGCAAATGTGTTAACATTACCTGCACGCTTTATTGCGTATGAATATGCAGAAGAAATTGTAAATACATTTTTAGCAACAGAATTTGAAGGTGGTCGTCACCAAGGGCGTGTAGATAAAATTGCTTGTTCATACAACGGATAATTTTATACATCTATAATAAGATACAAAATCGGTCAATTCGTAAGAGTTGACCGATTTTTATTTTAAAAATTAAATTTAAAACTATTATAAAGTTTAAATTGTTAAGTATAAATAATATTTTAGATTTTAAATTAAATATTTTTAAACCAATTTAAGTCAATAGTAAATTTATTGATTGTAGCTGTTCTACTTTTACATCAGTTAAAAAAACAAATCATTTAAAGATTAAAAGATGAGCAGAGCATTATTACGTAGAGAACAAGCAATCTCTTTTGTAAAAGAAGAATTTTCGAAAGGATTACAAAAAGAATTAAACATTATTCCAGTTTCTGGACCATTGGTAGTTTTGGATGGAACAGGTATTAATGATGATTTGAATAGTATCGAAAGACCTGTAAAGTTCCCTATAAAATCTTTGAATGATAAAAATGCGGTGGTTGTGCATTCTTTGGCAAAATGGAAACGTATTCGTTTGAAAGAATTGGAAATTGAGCCAGGCGAAGGAATTATAACAGATATGCACGCTTTGCGTCCGGACGAGGATTATTCGCCAATTCATTCTATTTATGTTGATCAGTGGGATTGGGAAAAAGTAATTGTTCCACAAGATCGTCAATTGGATTATCTTTTTTCGACAGTAAAATCAATTTATGAAGTTATTAAACAAACGGAGCAAAATGTAGAGGCGAAATATCCACAATTGAAAGCTGTTTTACCAGAACAAATTACATTTATTTCGTCTGAAGATTTACTACAAAAGTATCCAACATTTACGCC
Source organism: Empedobacter falsenii (assembly GCF_013488205.1). Lineage (NCBI taxonomy): Bacteria > Pseudomonadati > Bacteroidota > Flavobacteriia > Flavobacteriales > Weeksellaceae > Empedobacter > Empedobacter falsenii. Next base: position 3,633,381 of record NZ_CP040908.1, read on the forward strand.
GAAACAACGTGAAAATGCAATTTGTAAAGAATTTGGAGCTGTTTTTATTTATGGAATTGGAGGAGAATTGAGTAATGGAGAATTACACGATGCACGTGCCGCTGATTATGACGATTGGAGTACAGAAAACAGTGCTGGTTTTAGAGGTTTGAACGGTGATATTTTAGTTTGGAACCCTGTTTTAGAATCTGCTTTCGAGTTATCCTCGATGGGAATTCGTGTGGATAAAGAAGCTTTGACGAAACAATTAGAAATTAGAGATTCTTCGGATCGCAAGAACTTATTATTTCACTCAATGTTGTTAGATGATCAGTTAACAGAATCAATTGGAGGTGGAATTGGACAATCTCGTATGTGTATGTTTATGTTAAAATCTCGACATATTGGCGAAGTACAAGCAAGTATTTGGGACGGAAAAGTAAAAGAAAAATTAAAAGAAGAAAGCATCGAATTATTATAAATGAAAAAGCAGTTTCAAAGTCTTGAAACTGCTTTTTTTGTGTTTTATATTGAAATTAACAATGTTTATAACTGTTTATAATGGTTGTTAATTCACTTTAAATAAAATATTTATACTTCATTTAAATTGTTAACTAAGAAATACGTTCGTTTTTCTTTGCAATAAAACTATCATAGAATTTTTTGAAACCATGATGATTGATTAAATAGAAATATTTAGGAAATAATCGATTCAATTCGTATTGAATTTGTCTTGGAAATTTAGACTTTCTTAAACTGCGATCAATCTGAATTTGCGTTTCTACTGGAGCTGGTTTAACAAGCGATGGAAGAAGATTATATATTCTTAAATCAAATTCCCAAGCATGCTGTAAATCACAATCAATAGGACGTTGAATTGTAGGAAGCGGCGTTTTAATTTTATTCAGAAATTTTTCTGCTGCTTTTCTTGTCCAAATTGCAGCAATTGTTGTGATTGGAATACTTGTTCCACAAGCTGCAATTATATATTTTTGGTCAACATCAGCTATTTTGATATGTTTTCGTTTTCTATTAAACAACTTCAAAACATCCCAATGATCTTTTACTTTTAGATCATCATATTGATTCATCGCTTTTTCTACAGCAGATTTAAAATCATCAACCAAAATTGCATCATCTTCTATAATCAAAGCAAAATCATTTTCAGAAGTCAAAAAAGTTTCTAGCGTTTTCACATGACTCAAATAACAACCAATTTCTCCAGGAACTAAATCGCGGTCATATTTATTTTTTACTTTATAGGTTGACGAATCCAAAGTTTTGGCATCTACAGCAGAAATTCTTTCGTAAGTAATCTCACATTTTTCGAATTCTTTTTGCATCAATTCAAGCCGATCTATAGCTCGATCAAGGTTAATTAAGTAGGTTTGGTATAATGGTTTAGTTTTCATTCAATTAATTATCAATGCAAAAATAGTTTTTTTGGCTCAATTTTCGCAATAAATCAAAACGTTACAAGTAATCTTATCCTTTCCGTAACATAGAATTGGCTGTAAATTGTTATTTTAGAAAAAGGATATATTACCTTTGCAGTGGTTATGTTGTTTATTAACATCTTATCAATAGTTATTAAAAATAATTTGATAATCAAATAATTAAGATGTTTATTTATTAACTATTTTAAAATAAATCTCGAAAAAACAAGAAGAGATTTTACAGAAAACAAATTATGCCAAGAAGAAATTTTAAAAATACAAAGGCGAAAAAAGACAAAAACATAACAAAGTTTACGAAGTCTATCATCGAAGTTTTATTTCAAAATCCGAATAAACCTTTAAATTATAAACAAATTGCAGCAGCTTTAAACCTAACAAATCGAATTGATACAGAATTATTGATTAAGAATTTGAATGTTTTATTAGCTGACAAAAAGATTTCTGAAGTAGAAAGAGGAAAATACAAAATCAATGCGACCAATGATTATATGGTTGGGATTGCGGATTTGACTTCTTCGGGAAGCGCTTATATTATGATTGATGGTCTTGAACAAGATGTCTTTGTACAAAAAGGAAAAACGCGAAATGCCTTAATGGGCGATACGGTTCGCGTATATGTTTATCCAAAAAAACATGCCAATCAATCGAGAGCAGAAGGAGAAATTGTAGAAATTGTCGAGCGTAATAAAACTGAATTTACTGGTATTTTCGAGTTAGGAAAAAACGGAAATTTTGGTTTTGTAACGATGCAAAATGGTAATCATGATTTCTTTATTCCGAAAGAGAAAATTAAAAATGCTCAACCAGGAGAAAAAGTTGTGGTTCGATTAACAAATTGGCCAGAAGGATCTAATTCACCATTTGGTGAAATCACGCAAGTTTTGGGTAGTCCAGATGATACGGATGTAGAAATTCATGCTATTTTGTTAGAATACGATTTGCCAGCTCAATTTCCAGAAGAAGTAGAAGAAGAGGCAAATCAGTTGGATACTTCGATAGATGAAGCTGAAGCAGCGCTCCGTAGAGATATGCGAAATGTAACGACATTTACAATCGACCCGAAAGATGCCAAAGATTTTGATGATGCTTTATCAATCCGAAAATTAGAAAATGGAAATTGGGAAATTGGTGTTCATATTGCCGATGTTACGCATTATGTTCGTCCAGGTTCGTTGATTGAGCAAGAAGCATACAAACGTGCAACTTCTGTTTATTTAGTGGATAGAGTAGTGCCAATGTTGCCAGAAGTATTGTCGAATGTAGCTTGCTCTTTACGTCCAAACGAAGATAAATATACATTTTCCGGTGTGTTCGAAATGGATGATAATGCGAAGATTGTAAAAACGTGGTTTGGCCGTACAGTAACGCATTCAGACAGACGTTTTACATACGAGGAAGCACAAGAAATTATCGAAGGAAAAGACGGAGATTTTAAAGATGAAATCTTGACTTTAGATCGATTAGCAAAAACAATGCGTCAAAAACGTATGAAATATGGAGCGGTTAATTTTGATAAAGTTGAAGTAAAATTCGATTTAGATCAAGCGCATAATCCGCAAGGAATTTTCTTCAAAATTTCGAAAGATTCGAATAAATTGATTGAAGAATTCATGTTGTTATGTAACAAAAAAGTTTCAGAATTCATCAGTTTAGATAAACACGGAAAAGAAAATGCGAACACGTACATTTATCGTGTTCACGATGATCCGAATCCAGATAAATTATTAGATCTTAAGAATTTTATTCGTCAATTTGGTTACGAATTAGAAATTGGAGATCGTAAAACAACTATTAATTCGATGAATAAATTGTTAGCAGAAGTGAAAGGAAAACCAGAAGAAAATATGGTTGAGACTTTGGCTATGCGAACAATGGCGAAAGCAAAATATACAACAGAAAATATTGGACATTACGGTTTGGCGTTCGATTATTACACACATTTTACATCGCCAATTCGTCGTTATCCAGATATGATGGCGCACCGTTTATTGCAAGATTATTTAGATGGTAAAAAATCTCCTGCAGCGGCTGTTTACGAAGACAAAGCAAAACACTGTTCATCTCGTGAGAAAATAGCGGCAGAAGCAGAACGTGAGTCAATCAAATACATGCAAGTAAAATACATGGAGCAATTTGTTGGCGAAACTTTTGATGCATTTATTACAGGTGTACAAGATTATGGAATCTTTGTTGAAATTCCAGAAACGCGTTGCGAAGGTTTGATTCGTTCTCGTGCTATGAAAGGTGATCATTTTGTTTTTGACGAAAAAAATCATGCATTAGTTGGAAAAAGAACTAAAGTGAAGTATCAGTTAGGAAGTCCGGTTAGAATCAAAGTTTTAAATGCAGATTTAATCAAGAAGCAATTAGATTTTGAATTGGTTGATGCTTAAGTTTCATATTTTAGACTTATCTTGCAGACCTTAATTATGTTATGGAAATAATATTTTCGGCCATACTAATAGGTTTTTTGTTAAGTACAATTCTTATTGGACCTGTATTTTTCTTACTTATTGAAACCAGTTTGCGTAGAAGTTGGAAAACCGCTGTAGTTCTAGATTTAGGAGTTATTGCAGCTGATATTTTGTGTATTGCAGCAGCCTATTACGGAAGTAAAGATTTTACAGATTATGTGACCAATCATCCAAAGTTTTACCGCATTTATATCATTGCAGGTTTCTTTGTATTGATTTACGGAATTTTTATGTATTTCTCTAAACCAAAGCTACATATAGAAGGCGAAGCGGGATTTGTAAGCAACAATTATTTGAGAACGTTTATCAATGGATTTATCATGAATTTGTTGAATATCGGTGTCATTGTTTTTTGGTTTGTAATTGTCTCTTCAATTATGATTCAATATCCAAATCCAAGCGATTTTATGCTCTATATGGGAGTTGTTTTGACCACCTATTTTGTAATAGATCTGGGAAAAATATTTTTGGCAGGAAAGCTTCAAAAACGTTTTACCGATCAAAAAGTATTTATGGTACGAAAAGGAGTCGGAATTTGTCTTTTAATCTTTGGATTAATCATTATCCTAAAAGGTTTCGGATTCTTTAAAGAAATCGATCAAAAAATAGAAAATCAGCTTATTAACCAAGAACAAACAAGTTAGAAATATAAATCCGATCGAGATTCTTGATCGGATTTTTTTATAGAAGATATTTTCCAGAATCCTTATAATTCCATGTTCTTACTTTCATCAAGTCAGCAATTGTAAAGGTAATTTTTTAATAAATGATTTTTTATATTGGTTTAAATTTAGTTACAAATAGATGTTTCTATTTTAGGGATTTTATATAATTTTAATACTCTATTTTTATTACTAATATTCATAGTTGTATTGTGTAATTTGGTAGAAACCTTGATACATTCTTTATTTTGAATAATTTTATCCAACGCAATGTCTGTAAATTCTATATCTTCAGATAATTTCTTATTGATAACGAGAATACTATTTTCTTCAAAATCTATTTTAGGAATAGGAATTCCGGGAAACCTGGTTAAGTTTAATTGTTTATAAATTTTTGTAAAATCTTGTATGTCAGTTATAATTTCTATTTCTTGATCTGTTTGTACTGAATTTTCTTTGAGCATTAAAATTAATTCATATTGAATTTCTTTTTGTTGAAAATTTTGTTGTTTAGTGTTTACAGAACAAGATAATAAATTAAGAACTATCAATATTGGTAAAAAAAATATTTTTCTCATAGCTAAATATGATAAAAAATTCCAACTGAAATTTATTTTCAGTTGGATTTAAGTTGTTTGGTTAAAAATTATTATTTAATGATGATTTTGTTAGTTTGTTGTTGTTTTCCATCATCAGTTTTTACAATATAAACTCCTTTAGGTAAATGTCCTACTTCTACTTTTATCTCATTAGAGAAGTTTGTTGTGTAATCTTTGCTATATACAGATTGTCCTATAATGTTTAAAATATTTACATTTACTTTTGATGCACCAGCACTTAAACGAATGTAGAAATTTCCATTACTTGGATTAGGATAAACTTTTACTTCATTATTCGCTTGAATGTTAGAAATACTTAATTTTTCAGATTTTATTGTACAAAATTCAACACTTAATTTGTTAACTGTTCCTTGGTTAGAAGGTGATATATCTGCTAATCTAAAATAATATGTTCCATTTGCTGGTTCATTATAATACTTCGCTAAATCTGTTCCAATAGCTGTGATTTTTGCACCTGCTACACCACAGTTTTCGAAAGTGTTTCCTCCATAGCTATTGTATTCATAAGTCATATTTGGCTTTCCTGAACAATTCGCATAATTCAAGAATTGATATCCTTTATCAACATTTTCTTTTCCCATCAAAAAAGCAAGTTCACCTTGGTTTGCGTGTGTAATATCTGTGTGGATAGAGAAATTTTCAATATTTCCATTATAATTGTCAATTGTAAGAGCTGGTAAATTTAGAATTCCTGCATTTTGCCCTGTCATATCAGGTATTGTTAATGGAGAAGAAATTACATCATATGTTTTACATACCAATTCTATTGATCTATTAACAGCAACGTTAGGACTTGCTGCATAGAATATATTATCTACAGCTTCTACAATAATATTTGCTTTAGATGTCTCAGTTCCTTCAGGAATTGTTACAATTGCAGAACCTGTGTTAGGTACATTACTTGCTAATATTGTATATGCATCTTCTATTGTGTTAACATTCGCTTCAAAATTAAGTAATTTAATAGCTACATTTTTGACATTAATATTACCACTGTCTGTTCCTGCGACGTCCCATTTCACTTCAAAAGGAGTTCCTGCTTTTATAGATTGATTAAGGTCAATATTTGTAATTTTAAAAGGTCCTTCTTCTTTTACAGAAACTTTTACTTTCTCAGATGCGATTTGTCCTTTAAGCTTCGACGTGCCAAAATCTATCAGATCTCTTGCTTGTAATGTAAAATTCATATCTCTTGCAATATCAGATACTGTATTCCAAGTAGAATATAACTGTCCCTCTGCAACATTTAATATTGGTGGGAAATAAGCTATTGGTGAACTTTGATGTTGATAAACTCTAAAGTTTGCTCCTTCTGTGTTGTTTCTGCTTGTATCAACCCAATTACCTGTATATTTTCCTAATAAAGGGTCTGATTGTTCCCAAGAATTTGAAATAAGAAAATCAGGACTTTCTGCATCAGATACTGTTCCTTTTAACTTAAATGCTGTTCCTTTAGGAATATTATATTCGCTTTTTTCTACTGTAACTACAGGAGGTGTATTATTATTAGGTGTAAAAACACCACAAGAAGTTGTTGCTAAATAATCATTAATTTGTTTAAGATTATGGTGATTAAACTGAGAAACAAAATCAGGTACAACATCATGAGTTCCAGTAACACCTGGGTATCCCATTACAGTAACGCCACTTCCTGTTTCTACATTAGCTCCAGTTTCCTCTGCTCTTGCGTGAACGTGATTTGCTCCAAATTGATGACCTAACTCATGTGCAACTATCATAGCCGCCTTGTACGCTGAATGACCTACATTTCCTGCGTAAGTAGAACCTTTTACACTATTATTACAAACACTTCCTATTAATCCTGCTTTACCGCCATTTGTTTTTCCTGTCAAAACAATCCCTACGTCATAATTTGCAGAACCTATTTTGTCGTCTAATATTTTTTGGGTCAAATCATTTAAGTTTGTTACTTCTATTCCCAGAAAATTGAAAAAATAATATTTATCATCTTCTTTTGTTAGAATAGAAAGTTCATCTGTACCATCAACTAATTCTAATTCTATGGCTAAATCTATACCATATACAAAATTCACAACATTAAGAACATTTGCGATAGCTAGCATAGAAGTTTCTTTAGTAGGTATTTCACCTTCTGCTACTTGAGATTTATTAAAATCAAAATCTGTAACTACACCTATTTTATATTTTCTTACTCCTAGAGGATTGTTGTTGCTAGAGTTAGCTGTTTTTGCTGCTAAGAATGTTTTTAAATTCTCTTCAGAACCACACTCAAAATTTCCTAAAATACTACTTTCCTTAGATGTTAGAATTTCGTAATTTCCATTCTTTTTTTCAATAGAATAATTATTGTTAGGAGAAAGAACTAATGCTGTTACTCCTTTAGAAGGAGAATAAGATAAAACAATTTTGTCTTGAGAATTATCTGAAGAATATCCTACATAAGTTTTGATGTTAGGATATTTTGCTTGTAATTCTGGAGATAATACCTGATTTTCAACAATAGTAAAAGTTTTTTGCGTTTTGTTCAAACCAGGGATGCTTACTTCGAAAGATTTCGATTTGTTTTGTAACGTACCTTGTAGTTGAGTTTCTAATCTTGATAGATTTACGGTTTTGATTTTGCTTGTAGGAAAACCTGCCGTTAAAACTTCATTTAGAGAATTACTTTGTGCATTTGCATTTGTGTAAAATAGTCCGAAGACTAAGCTTGTAGCGAGTAATTTTTTTTTCATTTTTAATGTTTTAATGTTTATCTAAATTAAGATTAAAAATTATAAAAAAAATAGTGAGGTATTAATTTAGAGAATAAACCTATGTAGTTGATTTAAAATGAATAAAATTTACACAAAGGTTCTTAATTAAGAAAATATTAACATAAAATTCGGTTACTCAACATAATTTTATTAGCTACTTTTTTCTCTCTTTTAAAAGATTTGTTTGTTGGTAATTACAAAATCAATTAAAAAAGATAGAATATTAAAAAATCGTTTACAATTTTCACAAGAAATTTATCTTCTTTTTCTGATTTTTCGATTTTAGAATTCTTTCGATGTTTTTTTATCGTTTATTTGAAAACGTGAAGATTCATTATTAATACTTCATTTAACATTTAATTTTAGGAATGCTAAAAGAAGTATTAATACTAATTTATCTTTCTGTATTTATATTTTCCTTATAGTAATGATTTACCAGAATCCTTATAATTCCATGTTTTTACTTTCATTAAATCAGCAATTGTAGAGGCAATTTGATTGAGATAAGTTTGTTTTTGTTTGAAATTTTTAGGATTAATTCCGTTTCCAATCAGCAAAATAAATCCTTCGTCAGAACCTTTTACTTCATCATTGTGATCAGTCCACTCGTTTCCATTTCCACGCCCGTGATCAGTTGTTATAATAATAGTTGTTTGATCTTTATAGAATGGATCGCTTTGGACATAATTCCATAATTCTTCAATCATACGATCGTTGCGGTTTATCGAAGTGATATATTGATCGTAATCTTCATCATGTCCGTAATCATCAGCTTCTCCATAACCTATAAAAAGTAATTTAGGTTTCTGATTTTTCATGGCTTCTAAGGCAAATTCGTGCGTAAAAATATCAAATCTAGTTCCCCACCATTGTTTTGGCGTTTCTAACTGAAAACGTTCGATAAGCAATTCTCGTTCAGATTTATTTTGATTAAAACTATTTTGATATCCAGCATTTACAAACAATTTAGAACGCTCTTGATTGAAAATATTAGTATACATTCTCCAGCTTCCAAAAGCCATTACTTTATTGTTTAAATTCTTTTGCTGATTTGCAATTTCAAAAACTGAAACATTAGGATTCGGAATATCTTTGTTATTTTTAATTCGCTCATCATCAGATTTTCCTGTAATTATTTCGTTGTATCCAGGATAAGACCATAATCTTTTGTTGGTAAGATTAACAAAATTTTGTTCATCACGATTTCCTAAAATAACTCCTTTTTCTTTAATTGTTTTCCATGTAAATGGCATCAATAATTCGCGACGTTTTATAGAATCTTCTGTCCAATATTTTTCATTAGTTTGAACAATAAGTGAGTTGTATTTTTTATCATTTAAAATTGATTTTTCAACTCCACGAAAAACTTCTTTCCAACGAACACCATCCAACGTAACCAAAATAACTTTCGGTTCTTGAGCAAATAAAAAATTTGAGAAGAAGGCAAGAATAAGAAATGTATACTTCATGTGATTTTAATTTCTTATAAAAATAGGAAAAGCATCGATATGATGCTTTTAAAAATATTATTTTTCTAACTTATCAACGATTTGTTGATAAACTTCTTCGGCGCTCAAATTTTGAAAATAATCATAGTTTTTAAACTTTTTTGGATCTTTTCCGAAGATAGAAGTCGGACGAATTTTCATCGATTCGTCTTGTATCACATCATTCATAGATTGTCCATATCCCAAAAATCCGGCAAACGGATGCGTTCCACCCCAAATAGAAATCGTGCGCGTTCCCATCAACGAAGCTAAATGCATATTTGCGCTATCCATAGAAATCATTACTTCTAATTTAGCAATTGCTTGTAATTCTTCTTCAAAAGAGATGGTTCCAGCTAAAGATTTGATGTTTGGATTGAAATTTTCCCATGTTTTTAATTCATCAATTTCAGGTTTTCCACCGCCAAACAAATAAATTTTGTACCCATTTTCAGTTAATTTCTTCGCTACGATTTTCATCTTTTCTATTGGATACATTTTACTTGTAAAGGCTGCAAAAGGAGCAATTCCAATTGATTTTGGTTCCTTAATCGATTTTGGTTCGATTTTATGCTTTAAATCGACGTTAAAACCAAGTTGACGTAAAACATCAGCATAGCGTTCAGTTGTTAATTTTAATTGCTTAAAAACGCGATTTTTTTGATTGATTAAAGCTCTTTTCTCTGTACGACCTTTGTCTAAAGTAGCGGTTCTTGTTCCATTAAGTTGAAACAATGTTGTAATTACTTTTGATCGGATTACATTATGAAAATCAGCAACATAATTAAAATTATATTGTTTTAATTCTTTGTATAATTTGAACAAGCTAAAAAAGCTTTTGTATTTTTTGTTCAAATCAACTGAAATAAATTTGATTTGAGGAAATTGCTTGAAAATATTTCCCATAAAAGGACGCGAAGCAACATAAACTTCGACATTAGGATTTTGTTCAATAAACTCTTGTAAAACAGGAGCAATCATTGTGACATCGCCCAAAGCAGAAAAACGTAAAACTAATAGTTTTTTATGATTCGTTTTCTCCATTATTCCTATTGTTAATTTCTTTTGCAACCATTTTCATTTGCTTTTCAAATTCTTGCTTAGATGCTTCAAAATATTGATCAGAATTTTCGGCATGTTTTGCAATTTTACGTAACGACTTTCGGTCACTTTTTATGAAAATTTCACCAATTTTAGATGCTTCTTCATGAGAAAAACCGTATTTTATTAAGATTTGTCTACCAACGTAAACAGATGAGAAAAAGTTTTCTCGATAAACTTCGTCTATACCATCTTTCAAATAATTATACGCATAACTACGATTTTTTGCACGAACAATAATTTCTAAATTCGGAAAGTTTTTACGAACAATATAAACTAATTTTTGATTAATTTCTGGAGGATCCAAAGCAGCTACAAAATATTTTGCATGTTCAGCACCAGCCGATTTTAGTAAGTTAACATTTGTTGCATCACCATAAAATACATTAAAACCTTGTTTGCGCATTTTCTCTACACGCTCGCTATCGTTATCCAAAACAATTGATTTTATTCCAGTACTTTTCAATACACGGCTAATTGTATTTCCAAAATCTCCAAAACCTGCGATGATAATTTGTCCATCAGCTGAATTTGGATTTATTTTATCGTTTTCAATGATTGTTTTTACTTTTGTTTTTACACCAAAATATTTTAGAATTAATTTCTCATTCAATACTAAAAGTAAAGGCGTAATCACCATTGTAATAGCTGTTGTTGCTAACATCAGATCGTACCATTCTTTGTTTAGAATATCTAAATTTCGAGTCAATGATAAGATAACAAAAGCAAATTCTCCGACTTGCGATAAAAGTAAAATGAACAGCCATTTTTGATCAAAATCAAATTTATGTTTGATTCCAATAAACCATAAAACTAATGATTTTATTAACATTATTCCAAATGTTAATCCAAGAATCATAAAAGGTTTATCTGCAATTAATTTGAAGTTAATCGTCGATCCAACCGCAATAAAAAAGATTCCTAATAATAATGATTTGAACGGCTCTATATCACTTTCTAATTGATGTTTGTATTCGTTATTCGCCAAAACAACACCTGCTATAAATGCTCCTAAAGCAGGAGAAATTCCAACTTTTTGCATCAAAATTGAAACTCCAATCACTAAAAGTAGGGCAGAAGCGGTGTAAATTTCTCGAACTTGTAATTGTCCAACATACTTAAAATAAGGTGTAATAATGTACTTTGCAATTACGTAAATAAATGTAATTGCACCAACAATAACTAAGGTTTTCATGAATGCTGGTCCACCAACTAACAAACTTTTAGAATCATCTCCAATGGATTGAATCAAAGAATCTCCGACTAAAAGTGGAATAATTGCCAAGATTGGAATTACCATAATATCTTGAAATAACAAAACAGAAAAAGTTGATTTTCCAATGCTTGTTTTGGTCAATCCTTTCTCGCTAAGTGTTTGCATAATAATGGCTGTTGAAGACATGGTTATTGCAAAAGCTATAGAAACAGCCAAAGAAAAATCCATTTTCAAGGCAAACATTCCGACTAAAGTTGCAATAATTATCGTCCCCAAAACTTGCATTCCACCAAGGTTGATGATTTTATTTTTCATCTTCCAGAATTCCTTTGGATCAAGTTCTAATCCGACCAAAAAAAGCATCATTACTACACCAAATTCTGTGGCGTGCATAATGTCTGTTCCGTCATTGCCAACAAATTTCAGCACATAAGGTCCAATTAAAACTCCTGCAATTAAGTAACCTAAAACTGAACCCATTCCTAATTTTTTGGAAATAGGAACGCAGATTACAGCGGAAAAAAGAAAAATAAATGCTTGGCCTAAAAAGTCGTTCATTATTTTATAAGGTTGATTAGATGATGCGTCTAACTATTATTTTGTTTTGATTGAAATGCAATCGCATAAAATTTGAATTGTTTTATCATCGCCAATAATCCGTTTGCACGTGTTGGAGATAAAAATTCTGATAAACCAATTTCGTTGATAAAATCTGTATCCGATTCTAAAATATCTTTTGGCGTTTGATGATTGTACATTCTCACCAATAATGCCGCAATTCCTTTTGGTAAAATAGCATTAGAATCAGCTTTAAATTCGATAGTATCACCGTCCAATTCTGCATCTAACCAAACAGAAGATTGACAACCTTTGATGATTTTATCATCTGTTTTTGCTTCTTCTGGTAAAGTATTTAAGCTTTTTCCTAACTCGATCAAATATTCGTAGCGTTGTTCCCAATCTTCAAAAAATGAGAATTCGTCTACTATTTCGTTTTGAATTTCTTTAATTTTCATACTACAAAGTTAGAAAGTTTTTGATAGTTTTTCCTCAAAAAAAGACGTTAAATAGCTCGATTCTTTTAGATTTCTTATTTTTGTGTTTTGATAAATTTCAATTCCCAAAAAATGAAGTACACTTTCATTGTTAATCCAAATTCTGGAAACGCAAAACACGATATTTCGCTCGATTTTTTACAATCAAAATTTGATTCTTCAGATGAAATCGTTTTGAAAGAAACTGCTTATCAATTTCATGCAAAAGAATTGGTGAAGGAGGCGATTGCTGAAAATTCGGATGTGATTGTTGCGTGCGGTGGTGATGGGACAATCAATGAAGTGGCGAGTGCTTTGGTGAAAAAAAATATTCCATTGGGAATAATTCCTGCCGGATCTGGAAATGGTTTGGCAACAAATCTTAATATTCCGAAAGATCCTAACAAAGCGATTGAAATTATCAAATCAAATGCAGTTCATACGATTGATGTTGGTAGAGTAGAGAACAAGTTTTTTTTTAGTAATCTTGGTTTTGGGATTGATGCAGAAGTTATCAAAACGTATGAAGAAAATCAAAAGCGTACGATTACTGGTTATGTTGATGCATCTGTGAAAACATTGTTGAATTATAAATCGAAATTATTTCGTCTTTATATAGATGATGTAATTATCGAGAAGAGTTTTTATTATCTTTTCTGTTCTAATTCTAACATTGCTGGTTACGGGATCTCTTTTACACCAAAAGCTGATTTGTCTGATGGAGAATTGGATTTATTGATGATAGAAGATTTAGATGTTTTCGAGCAGTTTTATTTTTCGGTATTGGTTTTAGCCAAAAAGATTGATTTTTTGAACAAAGCAAAGTATCGAAAAGTTAAGAAATTTAAGATTGAAAGTTTAGATCATAATCCGATTACGTATCAGCTTGATGGAGAGATTCATAAAACCGATTCACTTCAAGTAAAAGTTAAGGTATTACCAAATGCTTTAAAAATCATTTTTTAAACCTTAATTATCTATTTAATTAACAATATAAATTGTACATTTTCAATTAATTAAAATGTTATTAACGATTTGTTTGTAACCAATTTCATCATCAATTTATTTATTAATCTTCGCATTCGTTGTAACTTTGATTAAAATTTTTGCAATGAATACGCCTTATAAAATTTTAGCAATCGATTCTAATCATGAATGTCTGAATAATGGACTTCGCGAAGTAGGTTTTATTGTTGATGAAGATTATACTTCGCCCAAAGAAATCATCGAACAAAAGATCAATGAATATGATGGAATGATTGTAAGGAGTAGATTTCCAATTGATAAAGATTTTTTGGCAAAAGCAACGAATTTAAAGTTTATTGGTAGAGTAGGGGCAGGCTTGGAGAATATTGACGAAGAGTTTGCTGCCGAAAATAACATTGTTTTATTTAATTCTCCCGAAGGAAACCGTGATTCTGTTGGTGAACATGCGATTGGTATGTTGTTGATGTTGATGCATCATTTGCGTAGAGCTGATAACGAAGTTCGTAATGGAATTTGGAAACGCGAAGAAAATCGTGGTGATGAGTTGAAAGAAAAAACGGTTGGGATTATTGGTTATGGAAATATGGGAAACGCTTTTGCGAGACGTCTGCAAGGTTTTGAAGTCAATGTAATTTGTTATGATATTTTGCTAAACAAAGGAGATGAATTTGCAAAACAAGTTACGTTAGAAGAGTTTTTTGAGCAAGCTGATGTTGTGAGTTTACATACGCCGCAAACGCCAGAAACTATGCAAATGATTAATGCAGAATTTATTTCTAACTTCAAAAAACCATTTTATTTTGTGAATACAGCTCGTGGAAAATCTGTTGTAACAAAAGATTTGGTTGAAGCAATGAAAACTGGAAAAGTTTTGGGGGCTGCTTTAGATGTTTTAGAATTCGAAAAATCGAGTTTCGAGAAATTAGTTGCATCTGAATTACCAGAAGAATTTCAGTATTTAATTCAAGCAGATAATGTTGTTTTAGCCCCACATATTGCTGGTTGGACGCATCAAAGTAAAGTGAAATTAGCAGAATTTATTCGTGATAAAATAATAGATTGGAAGGATAATCAATAATAACTAAAGCTTAGAATTATCTAAGCTTTTTTTGCTCCATAAATTCCAGAAGCGCATCCAAAAAAGTATTCTTTGTATTGAACATTTAAATTATTTTTCTTAAAAATCGCTTCTACTTTTTTACATGATTCAAATTTTTTGGTGTACAACCATAACATTTTATAATCATCTGGATTTTCCAAAAATAGTTTGCCAAGAATAGGAATTATTTTACCTAAGTAAAAAGAATATAAGAAATAGAGTATACTATTTTGAGGTTTTGATATTTCTATAAATGTAAATTGTCCTTCTTTTTTTAACATTCGATAAACTTGTTTCGCTAATAAATCAATTTGAGATTCATTGAAAGTTTTCAAACCAAAAGCACACGTGATAATATCAAATTCTTCTGATTTTAATTCATTTTTTAAAATATCATCTTGAAAGATTTCTATCTTATTTTGGAAAATTATTTTACCTTTTTTTCTTGATTTCTCAACCATTTCTTCTGAAAAATCTAAGGCATAAAATTCTGCGTTTGGAAATCTATTTTTTAAATAAGACCAATTTTCGCCTAATCCTGATAGTAAATCAATTACTTTAATTTTCGATTCTTTTTTATTTAATGCTTTGATAAATTGTTTTCTCCAAATAATTGAAAAACCAAAAGAAGTTATATAGTTCATTCTTTCGTATGAATTTGACATTTTATTAAAGAGTTTTTTTACAAAGGTTGGATCGTAAATATCATTCATATCGATTAGTTTTAACTAAAAAGGTTCCGAAATTTCGGAACCTTTTTTCATTTTGTAAGTTTTTTGTAAACTTTATACAAAATAACTGCTACTATAATAACAAGAACGATTTGGAGTAGAATCCAAAGTATAACATTAAATGTCGATTCGCCTGAAATTGATAGCATATATATGTCTCATGTGTTAACTGAATGCTAAAATATAAATTATTTTTAACATTTTATTAATAATTTAAAAAAAGTTTTATTCTTCATCTTGGTGTGTTAATTGATAACTTATCACATATCAATAGATAAGTTTTTTTTGCACCATAAATTTGTATAAAAATAAATTACTATGAATTACCAAATATTTAAATCAGAATCAAGAGGAGGAGGAAATCACGGATGGTTAAACTCTAAACATTCTTATAGTTTTGCGAATTATTACGATCCAGCACGTATTCATTTTGGTGCTTTGCGCGTTGTAAATGATGATATAATTACTGGAGGAATGGGATTTGGAAAACATCCTCATGATAATATGGAAATTATTACAATTCCTACAAAAGGAGGAATTTCGCACGAAGATTCAATGGGAACAGGTTCTGTAATTGAGTCTGGAGATGTACAAGTAATGAGTGCAGGTACAGGAGTTTTTCATAGCGAAATGAATGCTTATGAAAATCAAGAAGGACACTTTTTTCAGATTTGGATTATTCCAAATAAAATGAATGTTGAGCCTCGTTATCAACAAATTTCTGTTCGTGATGTAGCAAAAGAGAATGAATTATACCAAGTTCTTTCTCCAAATGCAGATGATCAAGGAGTTTGGATTCATCAAGATGCGTGGATTTTCTTAGGAAATTATACAGAAGATAAACAAGAAACATACAAAGTACAAAAAGAAGGAAATGGTGTTTTCTTTATGGTTGTGGAAGGAGAAGTTGAATTTGACGGAAACAAATTAGGACGTAGAGATGTCATCGAAATCAAGGATACTAACGAGTTCTCGTTTAATGTAGCCAAAGATTCTCGCTTGATGTTAATCGAAGTTCCTATGGATATTTAGAAATTTTTTCAAGTTTTAGTTGTTTTATATATAGAGCAGATTTCAGAAATGGAGTCTGCTTTTTTTGTTAAAAAAAATAGCATTTTCAATACAAGTATTTAGTATATTTACTGCTTATATAACTTTAACTCAAAACGTACTTAATCTAAACTATATGAAACGTTTATTCATCATTGCTTCTTTCGCTTTAATGATTATCAGTTGTAAAAATGATAACATTGAAATTGATTCTACATCTGTACAAACTTTTAGTGAAACAGTAGACAAAATTTCGAAGGCTTTGCCTGTTATGCAACAAGATAAATTTAAGGAAGCTCTGCAAATTATTTTCGAGTATAACACAAGTCAATCAATGGATAATGAAGCGCGTTGGGGAATTGTGCGTACGTTGTTGGATGGAAAAACGGTAGATGAAGTTTTTGATATTGCAGAAAAAGTTGCGTTACAAAATAAATTTACATGGAATAGAAATCAAGTTCCTTTGGTGAATGGAATTCCAAAACCAGGTGCAACCGAAACTGTAGAAACTCCTGCTGAACCAACTTCTAATGTGCAACGTTTTGATTTTAGTTTAAAACAAGATGATACAGGAATCTCAATTTCGCCATTCTTTTATAATGCGCAAGGTGAGGAAATTCAATTGGATCAAGCTGTAACGGCAACGATAGAAGTGTTTAATTCAGGTAATATTGTGTATACATTTCGTTCTACAATCGATCCAAATTCGATGGATGATTTGTACAGAAAGAATGCCATTAATATTAAATATTCATCTTTAGATCCATCAAAATTGAAGAATGATCGTTTGGACATTTTGGTTCGAATTCCGAATTCTGAACGTTATTTAACGAATCGTAAAGCAGTAAAAGTTCCGTTGAATTTAGTTGGAGCTTCTGAAGTTGTAGATTCTGCCGCGGTTGAAAGTACGCCTGCACATGTGAGTAAAGAAGCAGGAATGGTAAAATCTCTTTCTAATCGTTTTATGACGAATTTATCAAAGAAAAATTACTCTGGCGCTTTTGCATTGACAAGAAGTGGAGAGTGGAACACGTTCCAAAAATTTTCTTCTGATGATGTGGTGAAGAATTTAGAACAAGCAACAATTAATGATGCAAAAGTTTTGGATGCGGATGAAAAAGTAGCTTTGGTAGAAGTGCAAGCGAACTTAAAAGATCAATCATCTAAGACGTATCAAGTGACTTTAGAAAAGATCAATAATAAATGGTTTGTGGTTAATTTTAAATAATTCTCAAACTTATTAAACATAAAAAAAGCGTTCAGATTCTGAACGCTTTTCTTGTTTTATATTGAAATGAATTATTGTCCGTTAGCTTCTTTAGCAGCGTCCGCTTTCATTTTTTCGTTTGCAGTAATCGCAATTTCTACACGACGGTTTTGAGCACGTCCTTCTGCAGTTGTATTATCAGCAATTGGCTCTTCTAAACCTTTTCCTTTCGATGTTAAACGAGAAGAAGCAATCCCTTTAGAAACTAAATAATCTTTTACAGATTGTGCACGTTTTTGAGATAATGGTAAATTATAACCTTGAGAACCTACGTTATCAGTGTGCCCAACGATTAATAAATCTGTATCAGGATATTCATTGAAAACTTCTACTAATTTATCTAAGTTAGATTTAGCAACAGCAGTTAAAGAAGCTTTGTTGTAATCAAAAGTAACTTTAGAGTTTTCATCTAAAATTAAGTTAATCCCTTCTTCCGTTCTTACAACTTCTGCACCTGGTAAAACTTGCTCAATTTTTTGCGCTTGTTTATCCATGTTGTTACCAATAACACCACCAGCAGCTCCACCTACAGCAGCACCAATTACAGCACCTAAAGCAGTGTTACCACCTTTACCGATATTATTACCTAAGATTCCTCCAATAACACCACCAGCTACAGCACCAATACCAGCACCTTTTTGTGTATTATTTGCATTTTGTACAGCTGTACAAGAAGACATCATAAATGATCCTCCTAATACAATTGCGGCTATTTTAGTATTTATTTTTTTCATAATTTCTAAGTTTTTTAAATTGTTGATTAACGTACGAAGTTATAAATCACTTGAGCAATTTTTCCGTTTGCATTGATATCTTGTACCAATTTCATCGAATTTGCATCAACATAATCTACACGCATTTTATATCCTGCTGTATTTTGTTTCGCTTTGATTCCTGTAACATCTTTGAAGATGAAATAAGTTGTAGAACCATCTTGTTGTAAATCCCAAATAATGTTAGCCGTTCCTGAAGGACAATCTCCACCTGCATTATTGAAAGTGTAAGTTCCTTTTTTGTTGTTTTGAACCAAGTTCCAAGTAGAACCTTCATAACATTCTGGATTTGCTGTGTCAAAAACTTTCGCAACTGCATCAGTAATTTTTACATTACCTTGTACCTCGTTTGTTGTTAAACCTTGGTAGTCTACATTTGTCAAAGTCCATGCACCTCTTACTTCTTTACCTGTTTGTATTTCTTGTTTTGCAACGGTTGTAGATGCACAAGAAGTTAAAAATGCTGAAGCGCATATCCCAAATAATAAAATACTTTTTTTCATAGCTATTTATTTTATCTATTATTAATCTTAAAAAACGGCTTTTATAAATTAGATTTAATAAAGTTTTAGAAAAAAAACGATTCCTAATACGTCTGATTAGATAATCATTCTTTAAAAACGCTTATTTTAATTTTCAGCTTTAATAATATAGATTAAAGACGAATATTGACCTGTTTTTTTAGCTTGAGTATTAGACTTCAAACCAATTCTAAGCGCATTGATAAAACCTAACTTATTACCTTTATATTTTTCAGATAGTAGACTCACATAAAATGAATCTAATTTCATCGGGTGGATAGATTCAATTTTCATACCAAAGTTGCTAAATAACTTTCGCATGCTGGTTTCTGTGAAATGCCATAAATGACGAGGTACATCATAAGCCGCCCAATGTTCACCATAATATTTAGCATCATACGATTGGTGGTTTGGTACAGCTATTACTAAGATACCACTTTTTGTTAAATGTTTCTTTAGTTCTGTAATTATTTCTTTCAGATTAGGGATATGTTCTAAAACATGCCACAAGGTAATCACATCATACTTTTCTGTATTCTGTTCTAATTCTGTAGAAGTAACTTTTTCGATTCCAACTTTTGATTGCGCAATTCGTCTTGCCGAATCATTTGGTTCCATTCCCAAAACATCGTAACCATTTTTTTGAAGATGCTCTAAAAAATCTCCAACGCCACAACCATAATCTAGAATTTTTTTACCAGTACCAACTTTATTAATCAATTCTAATTTATTATTTAGATTGATTGATTTTGCCATTTGATAAAAACGTTCGAAAATAGATTTCTTTCCATCGGTATGGGAAATGTAATTTTTACTTTCGTAATACTTTCCTAAATTTTCGATAGGCTGGGGGAGAGTATACAAAACTTCGGTTTCTGAATCTTCGTAAATCTCGAACTTTTCTCCTGTTAAAAAATAATCTTTTAAATCTAATTTCTTAATACCAGAAAATCCTTCTTTTGAAGGATTTTCTTGAGATGTTTCACGTGGAACATTTTCCATATTATCTTCCCATGTAAATTAATAATACACTTATGTCTGCTGGCGACACACCACTAATTCTTGATGCTTGCGCTACCGTTGCAGGTTTTATTTTTGTTAATTTTTGACGAGCTTCTATCGACATCGAACCAAAAACATGATAATCTATATCAGCTGGAATTTTTAGATTTTCCAAACGATGCAATTTATCTGCATTCTGTTGTTCTTTCTTAATATAACCTTTGTATTTGATCTGAATTTCTGTTTGCTCTAATTCTTCTTGATCGTATTCATTCGTTTCAATAAATTCTTTCACACGATTCAATTTTGTGAAGTCAGAAAGCTTTAATTCAGGACGAGAAATAACCGAAATCATTTTGTTTGGTTGTTTCAAAGGTGTTCCTTCACGCTCTTCAATTACATCATTTATCTCTTGTGGCTTGATAGAATTTTCTTCGAAATAATTAACAAGCTTTTCAGCTTTATCAAATTTTTCTTCCATTCTTCTCAAGCGATCTTCTGAGGCTAAACCAAGTTCAAAACTTTTTCGTGTTAAACGTTCATCTGCATTATCTTGTCTCAATAAGATACGATATTCTGCACGAGACGTAAACATACGATAAGGTTCTTCTGTACCTTTTGTAATTAAATCGTCGATTAAAACTCCTATATATGCTTCGTTACGATTTAAGATAAATGGATCTTTTCCTTTAATTTTTAACACAGCATTTATACCCGCCATCAAGCCTTGAGAAGCAGCTTCTTCATAACCTGTTGTTCCGTTAATTTGTCCAGCACAATATAAATTATCAATTAGTTTAGTTTCTAACGTATGTTTTAATTGTGTCGGTGGGAAATAATCGTATTCGATGGCATATCCAGGACGCAAAATTTTTGCATTTTCAAAACCAGGAACAGAACGTAAAGCTCTTGCTTGAATATCATCAGGCAAAGAAGTTGAGAATCCATTTATGTAGAATTCCATTGTGTGCCAACCTTCCGGTTCTGCAAAAATTTGATGACGATCTTTGTCTGCAAAACGATTAATTTTATCTTCGATAGATGGACAATATCTTGGTCCAGTCGATTTAATTGTTCCGTTAAACATTGGAGAACGATCAAAACCTTCGCGCAATAAATCGTGAACTTCTTGATTTGTATAGGTAATCCAACAAGAACGTTGTTTTGTTAATTTTGGCGTATTTGTGTAAGAGAATTTCGAAGGATTTTCATCACCTGGTTGTTCAACCATTTTCGTATAATCGATAGAACGACCATCTACACGAGGAGGAGTTCCTGTTTTCATTCTTCCAGCTTCGAAACCTAAATCAACCAATTGTTCCGTAATTCCAAAAGCAGCAGATTCTCCCATGCGTCCACCTCCAAATTGTTTTTCTCCGATATGAATCAAACCATTCAAGAAAGTACCATTTGTAAGAACAACAGATTTAGAACGAATTTTCATTCCCATTGCTGTAATTACTCCACAAACTTTACCATTTTCAATGATTAAATTTTTAACCATATCTTGAAAGAAGTCAACATTCTCTGTTCTCTCTAAAGATAAACGCCATTCTTCTGCAAAACGCATACGATCTGATTGTGCACGTGGAGACCACATTGCAGGACCTTTTGATTGATTCAGCATCTTGAATTGAATCGCAGTTTTGTCGGTAATAATACCAGAGTATCCACCTAAAGCGTCAATCTCGCGAACAATTTGTCCTTTTGCTATTCCACCCATAGCAGGATTACAAGACATTTGTCCGATTGTTTGTAAGTTCATTGTAACAAGAAGCGTTTTTGCTCCTAAATTGGCTGCTGCCGCTGTTGCTTCTGCACCTGCGTGACCACCACCAACTACAATTACATCATATTCTGATTGAAATATCATTTGATTGTAAACTTATTTTTCTTGTTAAAATAATAAATGTTCCACGTGGAACATTATTGATTTAGATAGCTACTAAATGTTTCTAAATATTGATTTTCTTTAGCAGTCATCAATTCTTTGTCATCTGGTTCTTTGTCCATATAACCAGCAAAATGTAATATTCCGTGGATAACAACACGAGCCAATTCGTTCTCAAAAGAAACACCATTTTGCTCTGCATTATCTTTGATTCGTTCGACGCTAATAAAAATATCACCCATCAATTCGTCTTCAATAGAATTATCGAACCCGATAACATCTGTGTAATAATCGTGGTCTAAATATTGTCGATTAATTTGAAGTAAGTATTCATCATCACAGAAAATATAGTTTAAATCTTCTAATGTTTTCCCTTCATTCTTCATACTCTCTACGATCCAATCTATCCAAGTTTGAGCATCTTTTAGCTCAAAATCTGTTTCGTAAAATAATTCTATCATTGTTCTAAAACCAGTAACCTAAACTTAAATTAAATAATCCTTTTTTTGTGTAAGGCGAATAACTCCAAATGAAATTTAAAGGTCCTAATGGACTATCGTAGCCATAGGTAACGCCATACCCAAGATATTTGTAATCTGTTAAACTTAATTGCTCAAATCTATCTGTGATATTTGCAATATTCATAAATACACTTGTGTAATGATTTTTCAAAATTCGAGCTTGTATATGAGAGCCAAACAGCAATTGATTGTCGCCAATCGCAGAGCCAAAAGGAAGCCCATAAAACTTGGTATAATTGAAAAAATCTTGTTCAACATAACCTCCGATATAAAACTTCTGAGGCAACGTTACATTATCGTTGAAAAAGGTTCCAAAGTTAGCAGTAAATCTGTAACTTAGGAAATTATTTAACGGAAAATTTGCCTCTAAATTCGATTCTAACAAATAGTTATTTTCAAACCCAGCTACATTAGAATCAAACAAATACTTGAAACTTCCATCAAATTTTAAACCACTCCGTGCAAAATTTGCATTATTTCGATTATCTGCTTTGACATACCCATACGCTTTCCAATAATAACCTTCGGATTTTGCAGGAAATTCGTCATTAGATGTAATATAATTATTCGTGAATACTTTCGCATATTGATGCTCTAATCCAACGCCAATCGCAAACTTTTCTTTGATCGTCGATTGAATGTAGAGTTGATTGATGTATTCTCTAAAGTTGTAATTTACTTTTTTGTAGATATTATCTGGACCGAATAAGTTTCTCAAATCAATTTCTTTGTCAAAATAATGCGAAAAAGAGTTGAAACCAATGCTTGGAAAATAACCATTATCAATGAAGAAATTGATGTTATATCGCGCATAATCTCCAACCACAACATCAGCAGATAGCACCGAGTTTTTGACAAATAAATTCTTTGAAGTGAAGTTTAAAAGTAATCCTGTTTTGAATAAATCATCGTAATGTAATCCAAAACGGATTGATTGTTTGGTCTTATTTTCTTGAACTTTTAACGTCAATAAATTCTCTTCATCGTTAATTTCTGAGATTTTATACGTGATATTATTGAAGTTTCCAGAAGCATACAATTTCGAAATTCCAGCTTTTAAATCATCATATTTTATAATTTCAGGAGTACGAATCCCTAGCTTACCTTCGATGTAATTTGTGTTGAAGTTTTTCAATCCTTCTACTTCAATTTCTTTCACTAAAACATAATCATCAAGTTTAATTTCGTTTCGAGTTTTGTTTGAAGCATGCTGTTTTTTTGCAATTTCTTTGAGTTGATCATATACTTTTTCTGATGCAATAAGTCCGCGATTGTAAATAGAATCTACTTCATCAAAACTTGTCACAGCATATTCTTTTAGCTCTGGTTTAATCAATAAATCAACTAGTTTTTTCTGTTCGTCCGTTTTTTTAACGATACTCATCGTCATAATTTGACTCAAAATATCAATAGCAGAATTTAGATCATCACGTTTTTGTAAACCATCACCCAATTCGACACCGATAATAATATCAGCCCCCATATCTTTCACTTCTTTCACAGGGAAATTGTTGACAACGCCGCCATCAACATATATTTTACCATCAATTGCGACAGGATCTAACATGGTTGGATAAGCGCCCGAAGCCAAAATAACGCGAGGTAAAAAGCCTGAACGAAAGACTTTTTCTTCTCCAGTTTCGAGATCGGTTCCGATACAAACAAAAGGTGTCGGAAGTTTATTGAAATCATCAATATCATGAACTGGACGTAACAAATAAGTCAATAAATCAAGTGGACCTTGCCCTTTTGAGATGGCATTTGGAATCGTTAATTTGAACTTATCAAAAGGTAATTCTAAGATGTATTTTTCTTTGTATGCTTTCTCGAAAAAAGGAATTTCTGCACGGTCTTTATTTTGCGTAATTAACGAAGAAATATCCAACTGATGCATGATTTTCTCAAGTTCGTCAGGTGTATATCCAGCAGCATATAATCCGCCGATAATCGCGCCCATACTTGTACCTCCGATGTAATCAATTTTGATTCCTGCTTCTTCTATCTTCTTCAAAGCGCCAACATGTGCATAACCTTTTGCGCCGCCACCACTCAATACAACACCCACTTTTAGACGCGTTGAATCGTTCTTCGTTTCTTGTGCAAAGGTCATGGTTGAAATAATGAAAATGAAAGCAAAAAGACTGCGCATAAATTGATCTAAATTGAGGAATAAAGATAACAATTTTGAATCTAAGTTGTAGAATTGTTTAACTATTCTACATTATTTTCATAACAACTTAAATAATATGAAAACTTCGAAAAGTTGGGAGAAAAAGCTTTATTTACTTTTAGAAAAGGCTTTAGTTTTTCTATTTGTGAAACAGAAAGTGGATATGAATCATAAATTTCTGTTGGATAATCATCCTCATTTAAGATAAAATCATTTAAATAAAAAAGAATCTGTTCAGATGTTATTTCTAATTCGAATTCATTGTTCAGAGAATCGTTAGAGTTACTATACTCTTCAATTAATCTAATTATTTTATCCATTTATTTTTTTTAAAAATACAAAAAAAGAGCTACTTTTCAGTAACTCTTTTAGTATATTATTCTTTGTAATAAACGCGTTTTATACGTTGGGAAACCGAAGTTAAGACTTCATAAGGAATTGTTCCTAACCATTCGGTGACGTCGGCTAAAGTAGGTGAGTTTCCAAAAATAGTTACTTCATCACCTTCTTTACATGGAATATCGGTTACATCAACCATCATCATATCCATACAAATAGTTCCGGTAATTGTAGCCAAATGTCCGTTAATCCCCACTTTTCCTTTTCCGTAACCAAGTGAACGACGAATTCCGTCTGCATAACCAACAGGTAAAGTTGCAATTTTGGTATGACGCTCGGCTGTAAAACGGCGACCGTAACTTACAGTTTCGCCTTTTTCTATTTCTGAAATTTGAGAAATAACTGTTTTGAAACGCACAACAGGTTTCAAATATTTCTCCATAAAATCGGTATATTCTGAGTAGCCATACATCCCGATTCCTAAGCGAACCATGTCATATTGATGCTCTCCATACGCTACAATTCCAGGAGAATTTAATGCATGTTTGATTGGTTTTATGTTTAACGCAGTTGTAATTGCTGCATAACTGTTATCAAAACGATTCAATTGGTATCTCGCATAATTTTCCTCCTCAGGCATATCAGCAGTTGCTAAATGCGTGAAAATTGAACGAACATAGACATGCGAATTATCTTTTAGAATGGCGATTAACTCTTCGAAATCATCTTCGTGAAAACCAAGACGATTCATTCCTGTTTCCATTTTTAGGTGAATTGGATAAGGCGAAGAAATCTGTTTTTCTTGTAGTTTTTGAATGAATAGTTTCAAGACGCGCAAGCTATAGATCTCTGGCTCTAATTGATAATCGATAACCGTTGAATAACTACTTTGCTCCGGATTCATCACGATGATTGGAATCGTAATTCCAGCTTCGCGCAATTCTTTTCCTTCGTCTGCAATTGCTACGCCCAAGAAATCGACACCGTTATTTTGTAAGGTATTTGCGACCTCAAAACTTCCTGTTCCATAACTATTCGCTTTTACCATACACATCAATTTTGTGGTAGGTTTTAACAACGAACGGTACACATTTATATTCTCGATTAGGTGTTGCAAATTAATTTCGAGAACAGAATCGTTGGAACGTGTTTCTAATTCATTCGAGATTTTTTCTAATTTGAACGGACGAGCACCTTTTAATAAAATAGCTTCGTTGTCTACATTTTGATGTTTGAATTGTTCTAAGAATTCTTCAGTCGAATTGAATGAACGAACATAGGATTCGAATAAATGTTTGAACTGAGAAATTTTTTCTCCAATCAAAACTATCTCATCAAAATGATAAGGGTTGACTAAATCGGCTGCTTGTTGATATAAATCTTGATCAGATAAGTTACTTTGTAAAATATCCGTCAATACTAACGATTTTTTATCGCGCGGTTGTTGATTTAGTACATTTAAACCAATTTTTAATGAATTTAGATCAGAATTGAAGGTATCATTAATTAAAATTGAATGATTAATCGCTTCTTTAATTTCCAAACGCATTTCGATTGGTAGGAGTTGACTAAATTCGTTTTTAAGTTGTTTGTAATCAATATTTAAACTGATTAAAGTCGTTAAGCAAATTAAACTATTTTTAATCGAAGCATCATCGATAAAAGGAATCGAATAGGTGAATTCTTCTTGATTATGTAAAATAGAAATTTGTGTATTAGTCTGATTACTTTGTATTTGCTTGATTTGTACAGTGGCAGAATTGGAGTAACCATAAGTGTATTTATCTATTTGTGCTAAATGAGCGTTTTCAAAAATGGCTTGATGGACTTTTTCATTTTCGATATTGAAAACTAATTTATCAACATGAGAAAATAGTTTCAGTTTTTCCTGAATCAATTCATCTTGATTTTTGAAATTCTCTAAATGCGCTTCTCCGATTTTTGTTAACACACCAATTGTTGGTTGAATAATTTCTTCGAGATTTTGCATTTCATTTGGCATCGAAATTCCAGCTTCGAAAATACCCAAATCGTTTTTCTCCTCCATTTGCAAAACAGAAAGTGCTGCTCCGAATTGAGAATTGTAACTTTTTGGACTACGAACAATCGAGAATTTTTTCCATAACAATTGATTCAACCATTCTTTGACAATCGTTTTTCCATTGGAACCAGTGATTCCGATGACAGGAAAATGAAATTGTTTGCGATGAATTTTTGCCCAATTTTGTAAAGCAAGTAGCGGATTCTCGACCTCGATAAAATTTGCATGAGGCAAATTCGTCAACGCTTTTTCCACGACAAAATTTCGAATTCCTCTTTGATAAGCATCTTGCAAATACAGATGCCCGTCTTTTTGGTTTCCGTGAAAAGCAAAGAAAATTCCGTGAGTTGGATTGACAATCATGCGCGAATCAAAGAAAATTTGATCGATGATTTCGTCTCCATTTCCAATCAAAGTACCGTTGATGATACTTGCAATTTGATTTAGATTATAAGTTTTCAACTTTGTGTTTGTTATGTTCTTCCCAGAAAGCAATTCGGCTTAATGGTTCGTATTCTAGTACTTCGCCAAGTTCTACAAGGCGATCACTGTCAATTTTTCGGTGTGAATAATTGGCTAAATTTCCTGTACGAACGCAGATTGCATGCACTTTTGTTACATACTCGGCAGTTGCCATTAAATTGGGCATAGGACCAAAAGGACGACCTTTGAAATCCATATCCAATCCAGCAACTATAACGCGTTTGCCTTCGTTTGCCAACTGATTAGCTACGTCTACAATACCGTCATCAAAAAATTGTGCTTCATCAATTCCTACCACATCGCAATCATCAGCCAATAATAGAATTGCCGAAGAATACTCAACTGGCGTTGATGTAATAGAATTTTGATTGTGGGAAACGACTTCACGGTCTGCATAACGTGTATCTACCGTAGGTTTGAAGATTTCGACACGTTGCTTGGCAAATTCGGCACGTTTTAGACGGCGTATAAGTTCTTCGGTTTTACCAGAAAACATTGAGCCACAGATGACTTCTATCCATCCACTTTTTTTGTTATGATTAAAGGTATTTTCGAGGAACATAGTTCAAATAATTTAGATTAAAATGTGAGAACAAATTTACGGAATAAATTAGATGAAAGAAGTAAAAAGTAGATTAAAGCTCATCTTGAAACTTTAGATGAGCTTTAGTGTAGATGTATAGCGCGCTTAACTTACTTTTATTTTGCCTATATAGGCTGAATTTGATGCAAATAAGTTGTCTGCATTTACAAATGCTATCCATACATGTAGCTCTTTGTCTTGGTAGCGAGGTAATAATGTAAATTCGTGTGATAAATCTGCACGAATACTTGTTGTTTGAAAAAATAGTGTCCCAACATTTAGATCATTATCTTCTGCTAATAAGGCTACCATGTAGTCTGTTTCGGCAATGGTTCCTGATGCATTGTCCGCCCAATCTATTACAATAGTAAGTGGTGTAGGAGAACTAATGGCTAGTGGTTGAGGATCGATTCCTTTTCCTTTGGAAAATTGGATTTGGTGATAGTTAGGAATGATTTCTAAGTTTTCCATATCGCATTGAAATGCATTGATTACGTTACTCATCGCAGCGTTGTAAGTAGATCGTAGACCTACTTTTGTGCCAAAGAAAGCCTTAACGTATTCCCTGTAACTGGCAATAAAGAGTACGGCTTTGTTGAACCGATCTTTGATTAAGGCTTGTTTTGGAGATGGAGCTTTGGTTGATTTTTTAGGACGAATACGAGATATTTCGTATCCGTTGACATTTGCAATTACAATACGTCCTGTACGACCTGATGTACCTGAAATGATGCTGTCAATAACTTTACCCATAATTTTGTGTTTTTTAGTTAAACTTGGTTTTAATTGTTATAGTGAATTTAGGTCAGGAATTGACATCTTTTTATAAGTTGCAATGAAATGGAATGATTTGGAAGGGTGTGTACTGTTTTGATTAGTGTTGTACTTTTCTGCGGCGTCTGTTCGGTTGTTCTTCGGTTATGTGCCGTAACGCTTCGGTGTTTGTTCGGTGTTTGTGTGGTTGTGATGAAGAAATTGGGCAGAAAAAAAGAGCCTTGATAGGCTCTTGGTTATTTGATTAATTGTTTGAGGATTGCTTCGTATACCTCGTGTCGGAAATAAACGTTGCGTCCAAAGTAATTGTATGCTTTTAAGATTTTCTTTTTCCTATAATTGTATAATGTGCTTTTACAAATTTTTAGGTATTGTAGCACATCCCTTTCTTCCATTAGGTATAAATCTAAAGAACTAATGTTACCATCTTCGAATGCTTGTTGCATTTTGTTGATTTCTTCAATTAATTGTTGAAACCAATTTACTGAGTTTAATGGTTGACTCTTCATAGTACAAGTTGTAAGACTTATATAAAATTAATCTATTATCTTATTGATTTTACATAAGAAGTGAATTGTCCCCCCAATTGTCCCCCTTAAAAATAATAATACTTGTGTGTTTTTATTGATTACGGAAGTGGTTTGTTGTAGCTTTTGAATAAATGACCATATAGTTACATAGAAATAGATGAGTCTTTGATTTTAGAAATCAGTAGTTTGCTCATCGTTTTTTCATCTTTGATGAAGGTTAGTACTTGTTTAAACTTTTGAATAAAATAACCACATAGATACATAGAAATTGATGAATTTTTGATTTTAGTAATCAGTAGTTTATCATAGTTTATCATCTTTGATGAAAGTTATTGTATATTTATTTTACTTATCTTAGTGAGGAAAGGGATAGGAGGTGTTGAGTATGATGTGAGTGTGGTTGAGCTTATGGAAATTGTAAAATATAAGGATGGAATACAATGTTAATATATAAAAATAATTATGAAATTTCGATTTAACTTTTTAATATTCTCGGTATTTTTTTATTCGATAATTGCCTTAATCTATGTATTAAATTATGAACCATTTTTATTAACGAGAGTTGTTCTTCCTCTAATTTTTATTTTTCTTTTTTTATATAGAAATAAATTCACTTGGATTTTTTTAATTATTCTATTAGTTTCAAGTATAATAACATATACTTTACAATGTAATTATCCTATATCGAACTATCTTTACGGATATATGTGTAGGAGAAGACCTCTTGAAGTTTATATTTATCTATCTAAATATATTCCTCTAGATGTAACTACTTATTTTTATAAAATGATATATTTAGGATATTTATTTTTAGCTTTAATAATTTTAAATCTAAGAAAATATAAAAATATATATGGTTTTAGGTAAAAAAGATATTCCTGTAAATGAGATTATTTTAAATTAAAACTAATAACTTGTTTATACTTTTAAATATAATCACCACATAGATACATAGAAATTGATGAATTTTTGATTTTAGTAATCAGTAGTTTATCATAGTTTATCATCTTTGATGAAGGTTATTGTAGATTTATTTTATTTATCTTAGTGAGGATAGGGATAGGAGGTGTACCTAAATGGAAAAAAGAGAAGTATTATGGGAGTACCCTTAAAATTTTGTTTCTTGTTTATTTTTATTATGTATTCTTGTTCATCATTACAGGATATTAATGATAAAACAGAATATAGGTTAGTAAATATTGATTCAACAAGTTATCAATATAATAAATTATTATTTTTAGAAAATAATTCAGAAGTTTATGTTGTTGTAATTCAGAAAAATAAAAATTGTTCTTTTCTTGAAGGAGAAACATATAGATTAAAATTAAAATCAAATTTACCCATAAATTATCCTAATCATAAAGATTTAAATTCTCAGTATATGTATCATAATGAAGTTGTCTATTTTATACAAAAAGATGCTACTAAATGGGGCTTTTATAAGATCGAAAATGATAAAAAGTATTGTAAGTAGTAAATAGAAATGAGAATTATTCAAAAAATATTAATAGTTATAAATATCTTAGTTGTATTTATAACTATTCAATCTTGTTTTACGACAACTAATTTAAAACAAGAGAAAATAGTAATTGATAAAAAATTATGTTTAATAAAGGCGATTCCTGGAGAAAGTAGAGCTCATATATTTTTTGTGTCTGAAAAAGGTGAATTGAGTTATTGTATTGGTCAGGTACTTAATTTTGAATATGGGAAATTTAATATAGATAGAAAGTATAAGATTAAGACTATTGCGTTAAACTTAAAAGAAATAGAAACATTAAAAGTTTCTTTTTTGAAAATTTCGGAAAGTTCTTTATATAAAGATACTTCTGTTGTAAAGGATAATTGGCAATACAGTCTATATTTAGATGGAATAAAGAAAGGATTTTGGTATTCAAACAATACGGAAATAATACCCAAAGAGCTAAAAGACATTACCTATATTATAGAAAACAAGATTAAAGTTTTACATGAATTACCAGGAACATCTTAAGACAAGATAGTGTTTCAGATGTGTAGTTGCACTAGATATTATTATAAATAAATTCACAATACCATAAAAAGGCAGACGGAGGTTTGCCTTTTGTTATTTTTAGTAAATCTTTTATTTTTTTATGGGAGATAGTTGTTCGCTTTTATAGTAAAGTAAAAAGTCTCACAACTTGTATGAGACTTTTTGAACTATTTCTTAATAATTGTTTTTTCGTTTATTGTACCCAAATCATCAACAAATTTGAAGTAATATAAGCCAGCTGGTAAAGTTTGTAAATTAACTTTAAGAGCAGTTGCATTTTTATTATTTCCTGATACAACAACTTTTGCATTGATATCATAGACAAACCACTCGTTAATACCAACTGTACTATTTATTTGTACAAAATTTGATGTTGGGTTAGGAGAGATGGTGAAAGTGTTTTGATAACTTAAATTATTCGAAATAGAAATCATATCTTCTCCCATTCCTATATAGGCTGTTAATTCTTCATTTTCTAAAGATATAAATTCATTATCCTTTGTACAAGGTTTTATATAAGCTCTAAATTTTGATTTAGCATTAAATCCAGGTTTAAGGAAAATACTATTTGATCTAAAAATAACATTTAAATTTTCATTGATAGGAGCACTTGCATTTATAATATTTCGAGATTTATATTCTTTTGAATTTATTATAGGATTCGTAATATTCATAACATCCTGACAAATAAAAGGAGCTGTTATGAATGTTTTTTCAGCGCTAAAAGTTCCTCTAATTCCATTTGAACATTTGGCTGCAACTTTCCAAGAGTAAGTTGTATTGGGTGCTAAATCAATGATAAGACGATTGTTTGTAGTTGAAGAAAAGCTTTTAGTCCCATTAGGAGTTGTTAAGAGTATTTCATAATCATTCGCACCTGAGACACTATTCCAAGAAAAATTAGCTTGCGAATCTGTAATATTATAATTTTGTAAATTCGTAGGGATTGGTAAAGAACATGGAATATTATTACTTGTATAATTTATCTGTATAGAGATGATTTTTTCCTCAGTAATATTTTGACCTTGCGCTGTTACATAACCATATATTGCTTTAAATTTGTATTCTGTAACTCTTGGAGTTGTAAAAGTGTGTTTAAAACCTAATGTTATTTTTACTTGCCCTCCTGGTTGTACAGCTTGTGTACCTTCAGGAAACTTACCTGTATAACCATTGTCTGTAGAAACAGGATGTATATTAGCTCCCATATTTGAAGGAAATCTATTATTAGAAAAAACAATTTCAACAAATCCAGTTTGACCATACGAAATTACATCGGATTTATTCCCTATAGTCACCTGAGAATATACTTTGAATATAAGTAAAAGTAATAAAAAACTAAATAATTTTTTCATAGATTATTTTTTAGTTTCTAATTCATTAATTCTTTCTTCTTGTTGAGCCATTTTTTTGTTTTGCTCAATTAGTAACAATGTCAATTCTTCTATTTTTTGTAAAAGAAGATTGTTCATTTCACCTACTTTTAATCCTTTTTCTTGAATTTCTTTTGCAGATGGAATACCTGGTAAATGATTGTTTTCTTTTACAAATTTTTCTACTTCTTCTAATTTAGGGAATTCATAATCTGCTTTTAACTCAGATTTTCCTGTAAAGTATTTTTGGAATACATAATCTGCAGGTACAGCCAGATCTACAATAATTTCTTCTGCATGTATTTTGCCTTTTACAGTTAGTTTTTCGTCAGGATTAGAGGTTCCAATACCTAATTTTCCAGCAGTTAAAACCATTTGTTCTGTGCCATTAGAAAAGAATTTCAAGCCATCCCATCCAGATAAGCCAACAACATTTCCTATTCTAGATAAACCATAATGAGCTACTTTTTGGTTATTATAATCGAATGTATTAAAAGTATTAAAACCTAAAAGTGTTCCATAAAAACTTGCATTTTGGCCATATAAATCTCCTTCTATTGCTGTTTTACCAACAATACTTACACCTTCAGTAAATCCTAAATGATAATTGATTACAAGTTGATTGTTAACAGGAGAGATGGCATTTTTCCAAACTAAGTCTCCATTATCATAGCGTCTTATTTTAAGATCACCAGATGAAGCTGATAAGTCAAAGGCGTTTGTATTGATTTGTGCAGATAAAGAAGATGCTCCAATAAGTGCAACTAAAGTTGATAATAAAATTTTTTTCATAATTGTTTTGTTTAATTTTTAATAAAATATTTTGATATAGGGTTTGAATTTTTAAATTCTAATATGATTATATAGTTTCCTTTCTGAAATAAAGAGACATCTATTAGTAAATTTTGTGTATAAGAAACATTTTTACTAATTTTTAGATTTCCACTTGTGTTGTAAATAGAATAGCTTACAATTTGAGCTAATGAAGATGATATGTTAAGATATTGTGTTGTGGGTATAGGAAAAATTTGTATTTTATTGTCTTTTCTACTTGTGTTATCTTTTCTAGATCCTATTACAGTTCCAGTTTCATTTTCTAAAGTAGATTTAAAGTTTTTTGAAGCAGGTTTTATTCTAATTTGATAACTGTCTTGTGGAATTATTCTTACTTGCCCCCCCTGATCTGAAAATATTAAACTTCCGCTGAAATATGTATTAGCGTTATCTGTAGTAATTACAATGTTTTCTGAATCAAAATCAAGTGATACATTTAAATTTTCGCCCATAATAAAATTAGTTATAAATTGTTGAGCATTAGTTTGATTAAATGTTATTAAGACAAAAAGGAGTAAAAGTTTCTTCATAATTTTTTTATAAAAATATGTAAAGAGAAATCTCTGTGGTATACCATATTTATGGTATTTTTATTTCATGAACATTAAACTTTACTTACTTACTATTTTTATTTTTTCAACAATTATTTTTGGTCAACAAAATAAATATGATGAAGTTGTACGTCAATATTACTCTATTTATGAAAACCATGCAGATTTGAACAAAGCATATATAGCTGTAGAAAAAGCGTATAAATTGAGTAAGTATATAAAATCTGAAAAATGGTTAGCTAAAACAGCTTATGGTGTTGGTTACTGTAATTATGTTTTTGAAAAAGATTCTATAAGTGAGATTTATTTAAATGAATCTATTTTAAATGCTGAAAAATCAAAAGATTACGAAATATTAGCGAAAGCTTTTAATGTAAAGGGAAGTATTTACAATTATCAGAAAAATTATAAAAAAGCATTAAATTATTTTCATCAATCAATTAGATATTCTGAAAGTATTGATCAATTATCTGATAATACTGCTAATGTGTTGAGTAACATAGCTAATATTTATATTACTGAACATGATACAATTAATGCAAAAAAGTATTATCATGAAGCTGTAAAGATTCAACGAAAGAATAGGTTGTATAAATCTTTGAGTAATACTTATAATAGTTTGGGAGTATTATATATGGATACGAATAAAGATAGTGCTTTGTATTATATCAATAACTCATTAATGTTAGCTATAAATAATAAATTGGAGAATGAATTGGTTGATAAATATCTTAATCTCGGGATAATCTATCTTAATTTTAATGATATTAATAATTATGATAAAGCTAAGTATAATCTAATAAAAGCATTAAAACTAGCGTATAAACATAAGACATCTAGGTACAAATTTCAAGGAAATTTATATTTAGGAATCTATTATAAAAAAGCAGAACGAGATTTTATAACATCAAAAAACTATTTAGAGACAGCATTATCACTTATTAATAATAATAAAGACAAAGAATACAATTTGGCTTTGTATAAAGAACTTTCTGATGTTTATTATAAATTATCTGATTTTAAGAATGCATATAAATTTAAGAGTTTAGAGAATGACTTAAAAAATCAAATTTCAGATACAGAAAAAAATAAGCAAATTCATGAAATTCAAACAAAATTTGATGTGGAGCGAAAAGATTTTCAGATTGATTTATTGCATCTTCAACAAAAGAATCAAGAGATAGAAAATCGTTGGATAATAATCGTATCACTTATTAGTATTTTAGGATTGCTGAGTTTAGGAATATTGTATCGAAGTAAACAAAGAAAGAAGAATTTATTGCAACTACAACAGAGCGAGGTGAAACGAATGCAAGATGTTGTGAAAAGTCAAGATAATGAACGAAACAGAATAGCAAAAGAGTTGCATGATGGAGTAGGAAATAAGTTGGCTGTTTTCAAAAATATTCTATATCAAGATGTTTTTACTCAAGAAGATATAGATTATTTACAGACTGGAACAAAAAATTTGATGAAAGAAATTAGAGAAATTTCTCATAATTTGAGTTTATCTATTTTAAATCAAAAAACGGCTTTAGAATTAGTTGTAGAATTAGTTGAGACTTTTCAGCGGAAAACAACAATAAATATCGAATTAATTATCTATCCTAATGAGGCTTTTGATTTGTTGGATGAAGAACAAAAAATACATCTTTATAGAATTTTACAAGAAATTCTTCATAATATATATAAACATGCTGATGCTCAAAATGTCTCAATAACTGTGACAAGACATCATATGATGTTTAATTTGATTATAGAAGATGATGGAAAAGGATTTGATATAAAAGAAACAAAACAAGGGATAGGAATTTTGAATATTAATGAGCGAATAAATCTTATAGGAGGAGTATTGAAAGTGGATTCGGTATTAGGAAATGGAACAACAATAATTATAACGTTAAATGAAGAAGATAAGAATAGGATTGGTTGACGATCATCAACTTTTTTTAGATGGTTTAATAAGATTATTAGAACAAGAAGATGATTTCGAAATTGTTTTTTCAACAACAAAAGCCATTAATCTACTCGATAAACTAAATGATGTTTTGATTGATATTTTGATTGTAGATATTTCTATGCCTGATATAAATGGATTAGAATTAATACATAAAATTAGGGATCAATTTTTTTTAGGGAAAATAATTGTTATTAGTTCTTATGCGAATAGCATAGATAAGTCATGTGTAGATGCTGCATTATTGAAAGAGGTTTCTAAAAAAGAGTTATTTGAAACAATAAAATCTGTACATAATGAAACCTATAAAAAGCATGACAATGTATTGGGTACTACTAGTATTTTTTCTTCTTTTTTGAGTAAAAGGGAAAAAGAGATTGTTAATCTGATAGCAATAGGTTTAACAGTACACGAAATGGCTGATAAAACATTTTTGAGTAAGCATACGATAGAAACACATAAGAAAAATATATTTTTAAAGCTAGAAGTTACAAATAATGCAGAACTAATAAAGAAAGCAATGATGTTGGGGATTATTGAATTATAATTTATGCAATAGAATTTATAAGAAAAGAGATTTTTTTGCGTTTAATGAAAAAACTATCTAATTTATTGTTTTGAGTATGAAAAAATTTTTATTAAGCACTTTATTGATTTCTTCGTTTTTAACCTTATCGTCTTGTGGAGATAAAAAAGGTGGAAGAAATGATTTGTCTGAAAAGGAAGAAGTAGAGAAGGATTCTACTAAAGGTGTAGTAGTAACTCTAGAAGGGGTTTTTCCGACGAATGATGTATATCAGTTGTTTTATTCTACAACTGATCAATATGATGAAAAAAAATCTCTTCATGTTCCTGTTTATGGTCAACAAGTATTACAAAAAGTTGTATTTAAAATTCCAGAAGGAGAAAAACCATTGTATATTCGTGTAGATATGGGATCTAATCCTGCGCAAACTATAGCAACGATTAAAGAAGTTAAATTTAGTTATAACGAAAATGATTTTAAAGTAGATAATAAAGATGTAATAGGTAAATTTTTTGTTAATAACCCTAGTATAGAATATAATCCTGTAACTTTATCATTAAACTTGAAAGCTGATCAAAATAATGTTTATGATCCATTCATGATAAGTAATGATGAATTAAAAAAATCTTTAAATAAATTATATAGTTCAAATTCAGCTAAATAATTTTAAACAAAGATACTATGTATAGAAGAAGAAACTGGTTTTTGTATTTTGTACCACAAATGTTTGATTTTATTTGTGTAATCAGTTTTTTTCTCATTTTTGTTAGGCTTCAATATATCTATTTTTATCCAAAGGAACATCTTCCTTTGATGCATTTACCTTCTTACTTAGAAGTCTTTGAAGCTCATTATAAAGCATTATTCTTATTACTTCTCTCTTGGATTATAATTTCTCAAAATATTAAACTTTATGAGGATTCTAGAAAAACAAAATTAATCAAGAGTATTAAACGAGTATTTCTACAACTTATCTATTTCTCGGTTATTTTGTTTGCAATTTCAGGTCTAAAAGAGTATGATTTGATGTCCTTTTATTTAGGATTAATTTACATTTCGATTCTTCTTGTTTTAATGATTTGTTTTCGTGTATTTATATTTTTTTATAGAAGATCAAGACATAAAGCTGGTCTAGATTTGATGAATGTTTTGATTGTAGATGAAAATATCAATACCAAAAAATTTGTAGAAATTGTAGAATCAAGAAAAGAGCTTGGATTTAATCTTACTGGTAATTTTTCTCAAGGAAATAAATTTGAATTGCTAGAAGACAAGCTAGTTTATGACAAGGTAGATGTAGAAAGTTTTATTGTAACAAATGATATTCACCATATTTTTATTTCTCAGTTTGGAACAATTGATAAGAATGTCTATCGCAAATTATCCATATTAGCAGAACAAAATCATATTGAGTTAAATTATATCCCTTATTCAATATATAATAATTTTACAAATCTGAAAATAGATTATATTGATACTTTACCAATATTGGAAGTTAAAAGATTTCCTTTGGATTTATCTTATAATCAATTTATTAAGTTTTGTTTCGATAAGTTATTTGCTCTGTTCATTTGTCTATTTATATTAAGCTGGTTGATTCCAATTATTTCTTTATTAGTTTTTATTGATTCTAAGGGGCCGATATTTTTCATTCAGAAAAGAAATGGATTAAATGGGAATGAATTTGGATGTATTAAATTTAGAACAATGCGTCACTCAAAATTAAATTCAATAAAGGCAACAGTACGTAATGATGATAGAATAACTAAAGTAGGCTCATTTTTGAGAAAAACTTCTTTGGATGAAATGCCTCAGTTTATAAATGTATTGTTAGGTGATATGTCAATTGTTGGCCCTCGCCCGCATATGATTTCTCAAGATAGTTATTATAAAGAAATTATTGAAAAATATAATCTACGACATTATGTGAAGCCAGGTATTACTGGGTTATCTCAAGTAAAAGGCTACAGAGGTGCTATAGATTCTGATTTGGATATGGAAAAACGTATTTTTACAGATGTATATTATGTAAGAAATTGGTCTTTTCTATTAGATATTCAGATTATTTATCTAACTATTCTTCTTGTTGTGAAAGGAGATGAGAATGCGATTTAACTACATTAAATAAGCAATATAATAGAATAAAAAACATAATACCTCTTTGTCTATTTAGAGATGATTCTGTTATAAAGAAACTTATTGTAATTAATGCAAAAGAAAGATGAACAAAATCTTTGGTACGTATTGCATGATATAAATTTATTAAAACACAAGAAAGTACTATACAGAAACCAAAAAATCCTAATTCGGCAAAAGTCTGTAAATATTGATTATGAAAATTTAATTCGCCAAAA
Organism: Empedobacter falsenii; assembly: GCF_013488205.1. Lineage (NCBI taxonomy): Bacteria > Pseudomonadati > Bacteroidota > Flavobacteriia > Flavobacteriales > Weeksellaceae > Empedobacter > Empedobacter falsenii. The sequence continues at coordinate 3,672,517 of NZ_CP040908.1, forward strand.
TATTTACTTAAACCTCTATCTATTTGTTTTTCTATTATTTTATCTTGAGCAGCATTTAATCCAAAACCTGTCCAAAAAATATTATCTTCTTGAATAAACTCTTTGAATAATCTATATTGATATAGTCTAATTGCTGTACCAGAAAAGTAATAGTTTTCGCCAAATTCTGGCTGATATAAAGCATTATGTAAAGAAACATTAATTACACCGTCTTCTATTATTGTATTATCTTTTGTGTCTTCTAATTCTGCATAAAAGCGACTAAACATATAATTACCTGCAGTAATAGCAACTATAATTCCTACAGAAAAAATTATTAATAAGTTCTTTTTGCTTAGTTTATTATAATTATTGAATAGATAAATAACAAAAATAAATAGAGTAATAAGAATAAGATTTTTTGAGGATAATAAGATTAATGAAAGAAAAAGAATAGCTAAGGCTGTAAAATCAAACCATTTTTTTGATTTTTTACTAATTAAAGCTAAAAATGAGAAGGATACAAAAACAGATACATAGATGGCATTTACTTTAAGACTGACCAAGTTATGATATAAAAACCAGTTAGATTGTTGATCTGATAAAAATCTAAATAAAGCTCTTATCAAGCAAAATACCATAAAAGTAGCTATGCTATAACTAAATGTGTAGCATAGTTTTCGTAGCTGCTGATTCGAAATAGGAGGAATCAGTATAAAAATAAAAGGAATTATTAGTAAAGGAATTGTTTTGCTTATAGCTTTAATAGATTCTTCACTATTGATACTCCATGTGATAGATATTGCTCCAATGCAGAACAAAATAACAGGAAGTATGAGTGAAAGATTAAAACTAAATTTCAGTAACTTATAATTTAGAACTACACTTATAAGCAATAATATAGTTGCGATATTATTGTATATAAAAGGTAAAGGTAAAGTAACAAGACACAATAAGATAGAAAAGTTTATTGCATTTTCTATCTTAATGTCTTTTATTTTATTTAACAACCAATTCATTATAGAATGTTATGTTTACTAATTTAGCATCATCACTGATTGTTCTTAAACCAACCGCATATTTACCTTTTGGTAATTTAGCAATAGAAAACTCTGTTTTAAAACCTGCAAATTGTATGTTTTTTTCATTAGGAAATGCTTCTTTTAAATCTGGTCGTGATGATTTATAGGTTTTTATAGCATAAAGTTGATTATCCTTTTTTAAGATAATTTCTACTTTAGTTTTTTCATTATCTCGATTCTCTATAGCACTCCATCCATTTATTTTGAAAGAGTTTTCTTTGTCTTTGTCTTTTTCAATGGTATCAATACTTGCTTTAACAGTTGTATTATTACTAACATTTTTAGTCAAAATAGGAAGTAAAATTTCATTAGTACCTATAGAAATTGTTTGTTGTATATCAGAAGAATGCAAAATATTATTTTCATCTTCTATTACGATAGATAGATTATAATCACCAGGTTTTAAGTTATTTATTTTAAAAACACCTTGAGCCCCTGTTTTTAACATTGCACTATCTCCTTTGAAAATTTCCATGATATCATTTCTATCAGAAATTTTAGCATCTACAACAAATTCGTTGTTTAGCATATCTTTTAATACAAATTTGGTATGTGTTATACTTGGATTCTTATGTCCTTCTATATAAGCCCATCCACTAATTAATAATACTTTTTCTTTTACTAGGATTTCATCAAAATTACCTTTTACATTTTCTGTTCTATTTTGCGATAAAATAGATTTTTCGAATGTTGCTAAAAATAGTTTTGACTTAGTTTCTAAGTTTTGATTAATAAAATTATTCAAATCAAATTGTTGATTGATAATTTCTTTTGGATAAATAATATAATATTGTCCAAATTTTTCGATCGCAAACTTACCTGTATTAATTAATAATGCAAAGCGATCTAAATAGTCAATTTTTGTAATAAATGCAGATTTTTCTGGAGTTTTACCTTCTAATAATTGTTTATTTATTAACTGTTCAAATTTTACTTGTTCTTCACCATTTGTTCTAGCTACGTAAGCAGAAGTAATTTTACAATTATTTTTATAGGCCAAATATCCAAAATCTTGATAATCGTTCTGATTTTCTAAGCTATTTTCATAAGGTGGATACATAATGATATGATCTACTTTAGAAAAAACTTGATTTAAAAAATCAACTTTCTCAAATGGGACTTCATATTTTCCATCGCTATATTTATCGTTGGTGAAAAACATGCTTGTATCATAAATATTAACGAAAGCTAATATGATTAATAAGGTTCCAATAATATATTGGTTTATTTTAATTCTTGAAATAATTATTATTGCAAATAGTAATAGAGCATAATATATTACCCAAATATATCTGGCGCTAGCTCTGAAAACATTTCCTAATTTTATAATAAGTTCAGGGGCTTTTAGTTCGTATAACGTTTGATCATTATAAGTTACAATATTTGTGATAGCAAAACCTGTAAAAAATAAAAGAGCAACACTAAAAAGCAAATAAGTTAAGTAGGTTTTTTTTTCTATTTTTTTTCTAATAATAAAAATAGGGAAAGTTAAGATAAAAGCCAAGCAAAGCATAAACATGCTTCCAATTCCAAGATAAGAATATCCTTCATATTGATGCCAAGTTTTTTGAGGAAGTTGAGGAAAGTATTTTGAAAACCCTCCACCATTAAAAAAGGAATTTAGATTCCAACTATATAAGCCGTATGCATTTGTAACTTCAAGATTTGTTGAATCGAAAGATAATATTCCAACAATAAACCATATAAATAATAAAGCAATAATACCGCTTAAGAAATAGAAAAGTCCTTTTTTCCAATCGTAAACTTTAGAAATTAAAATGTTTTTAACAAAATATATGAAGAAAAATGCTAAAGAAATTAAGGTAAGATACGGATGTATAAGACCACTAATAATCAATAAAATAATATGATATAGAGCAAATTTATCTGCATATTTGCCTTTTTCTAATGGTTTGAAATAAAAGTAAAAGCTTGCTATAATTAGCCATTGCGCACATAAAGAAGGGTGCAATGTTCTAAATAAAAGAACTGGATTTGTATTAATAATTATTACCGCTGTTGATAGAATAAGAATGTTCTTAACATTAAAAACTTTTAGAAGTTTGATGGTAAAAAATCCATTTAAGATATAACATACTAAAAACCATAATCCAAAATACTGAAAGTCAATAGGTAATATTCCTGATATAAGCTTGAAAGGAATTGCGAATAAAGGAATAGAGTCAGTAATTCCTACATTTGTTCCAATTGGATAATACCATTCAGAGTTCGTTCCAATAGGAAATGTCCATGGGCTATTGCGATAGAAACTCCATCCTAAAAAATGCTGTCCCCAATCGTGATAAACTTCTAATAACCATTTGGTATTGGAAGGGTTTAGAACGTGAAGTCCAAACTTTAGAATAAATATGATCAAGCTTATAATAAATCCTGATAGATAGTCTATATGCAGTTTTAGTTTCATTGTTTTGGTTAATAATTTTTATATAATGTATTTATTTCTTTTAAAATCTCAAAACCATCAGTTAATTTAAGTTTAGAGCCTGCTACGTCTTCCCAATTAGTTATAGGAAATTCGACTCCATTTGTAAGCAAATTGCTTTTCTTCAATCGAATGAAGACTTCTGCATCAAATAACCATGCGGTTTGAAAAGGTGTTTTTAAAACTTCATTCAAAATGTTTTGAGAAAAAATTTTAGCTCCACATTGAGTATCGTAAATTCCTAATTTATATTTTATATTGATTATAGTAAGTATTATTCTACCAATGTAATGTCTGTATTTTTTTCGTTTGATGTTTGAATTAAGCAACATTATTCTCGAGGCTAGAATAAATTCCTTGGGAGAATTTTGTAAATAATTATACATGCTAAGGAAATCAACAGATTTTGTAGAAAAATCTGCATCTAAATATCCGATATAAGTATATTTATTTTGTTCATATAAAGAAACCAAAGATTTATAAATTGTAAAGGCTTTACCTTCATTTTTTTTATAATCAAATAAAAATGTGTTTGGTTTATTTTGTATGTACTGATTTATTTTTTTTACAGTATTGTCCTTGCTTCCATCATTTGCAAAATAAACATCTATGTTTGCTTGATTTAGTAATAAATCAATTTCATTAAAATTTAATCTAAACTCTTCATTATAACAAGGAATTATTATTGCTAATTTCGACATTTAAATAACTTCTTTTAATAAATTATAATATTTTTGATTGATAATACTCCAGCTAAATTCATTTTCTATAGAAGCTGTGTTTTTCTTAATTTTTTCTAATTCATTTTCTTTAACTAAAGTGTCATAAAGTTGTTTTACTTCATTTTTGTTAGAGAAATAAAATGCATTTTCTTTTAGAACTCCTTTGTTAAATTCATTATTATTAGCACAAATTAAGCAGTTGGATGCCATTGCTTCTAATAATGAAGGATTTGTACCACCAACAGAATGTCCATGAAAGTATAAACGTGAATAATAACGAATATTGTTTAATTCCTCGAAATTATAAATGCCTCCAGTAAATATAATGTTAGAAAAAGATTTATATTTTTCTTTTAAGAATTCTCCGTAAGGAGTTTCATGTTTTCCAATTACTAAGAAAATTTCATGTTTGTTAGATGATGTCACACCATCTAGAATCATTTCTAAGTTATTTTCGGGTTCAAATCGAGCAATTAATAAACTATAATTATTTTTTTGAATTTTATATTTATCTAAAATAGAATTATTTGGGTTAATAAATGCATCGGCGCCATAAGCAATATAAGTAGAGTCTTTATTGTATTTGTTTTTCAGATAGGTTTGTATTCCTAAAGAATCTGCAATTAGATGATCAGAATGTATTGCGCCTAATTTTTCGGCATATTTCAAGAAGTGTTGGACTTTTTTTGAATATTTGCTACGTTTCCATTCTAGACCATCCATGTTAGTTATAATTTTCGCTCCTTTAGGCATTAACCACCACCATATTGTACTGCTTGTATATCCTAATTGTAAAATAATATCGAAATTACGTTTGCGAGCATCCAAAATACAATTCAAATCGTAAAGAAATTGTCCTGCAGTTCCCATTTTATCTTCTGGATCCTTGCATTGGATTAATTTAACTCCATTAAATTTTTTTTCTTTATACGGATGTAATGAAGAGTTATAAACGTAAACATCTTCTCCCTTATTAGCTAAATAAACAGCAAAAAATTCAGCAAATTGTTCAAATCCACCGTGATAATTTGGTATTCCTCTTGTTCCTAAAATGGCAATTTTCATAATTGATGTATATTCGAATGAAAAATATTCAGAATTCATATAATAAACGGATTTGAATATAGTTTATTGAAAAGAAGTAGTACTTTTATTCAAATTAATATATGAAAATATTTGTTGACGCCTATTTACTGAATAAAGAATATCAAGGGACTAGAACTTATATCGTAGAGCTATATAAAGAATTATCAAGAAAAAGAAAAGATATTAAAATAACATTTGGAGTCGTAGAACAGACAACAGAGATTATGAATGAGTTTTTGGAGTTTGATAATATTTCTTTATATGAATACAAAGAAAAAAATCGTTGGAAAAGGATGTTTGGAGAATTGCCAAAATTATCTTTTTTGTATGATTATATGCATTTTCAATACATTATTCCATTCAGAAAATTAAATGAAAATTGTCAATACATTAATACAATTCATGATATTTTATTTGTTGATTATCCTAACCAATTTCCTTTTTTCTATAGAATCTCTCGAACAATTTTGTTTAAATGGAGTGCAAAAAAAACAGATATTTTATTGACAGTTTCTAACTATTCTAAAAAACAAATTGCTAAACACTTTAATATACAGTTAACAAAAATTCTTGTAACACCAAATGGTGTAAATGAAGAGTTTTTAGAAGATTATGATAAGAAGAGGATACAGGAAAAGATTTTATCAAAATATGGATTGAAAGATTATATTTTATACGTAAGTAGAGTGGAACCTCGTAAAAATCAATTACAGTTATTGCAATTGTTTTCTAATAATCAATCAATTTATAATAATTATACAATGGTTTTTGTTGGCAAAAAGTCGTTGGAATCTAATTCCTTTGAAGAATATTTTATGAAATTACCAGATGAGGTAAAGAATAAAGTGAAATACATAGAGCAAGTTCCACAAGACGACCTAGTTGATTTTTATAGAAGTGCTTCATTTTTTATTTATCCTTCACTTTATGAAGGGTTTGGAATTCCTCCTATAGAGGCAGCAGCAGCAAAAATTCCTGTCTTATGTAATAATATGACAGCAATGGAAGACTTTACTTTTTTTGAGCCTTATTTAATAAATTTTGAGCATCAAAATATTCAACAATGTTTTGATGATTTTATACTGAATAATCAATCAGACATTAAAGGGATTAAAAAAGAAATTGAATCGAATTATGCTTGGTCAACTTCGGCAGACGATTTATTAAATGTATTAAAATAATAAAATAATAGACATCCTAATATAATAATCATATTATCTCTTTGGTTATAAATACCTGTTATTGTTAGTGTTGTGAAGAAGTAAATGATTGCTAATACAGAAATAAATTTGGCTTCGAATGTATTACTTTTTTGTCCAACCCAGTAAAGTCTGAAGATAAAAAATAAGTATGCAAATAATGCAAAAACACCTAATTTATAAAGGATAAACGTATATCCATTATGTGTGTGTGAAATGTATTTCATTCCTTTTTTAGAACCATCTAAAGGGGCGTGAAATTTAAGATTAATTAAAGAACCAAATCCATTTCCATAAATAATAGTTTCTGGTTTATTTTCAATTAATTGTATGGATTTTAAGGCTTCGTAAGCACGCCAATGATCCCAAAGTTTTCCATGATCGGTTATTCTAACTTTAGATTGATAAATCTCAGATTGGCTCATTTTAATTTTATATAAAAAACCATCAAATCCCTTAGCATTTCTATTAATAGGCGTATTATTTAGATAATAGAATAGTCCAATAATTGAAAAAATTAAGGCGATAATTATTGTTAAGTTAAATTTGTTCAATTTTGTTAATCCTAAAGCTCCTAAAGAAACTAGTATCACAATGATAAACATTAATCTAGAAAAATAGATGAAAATAGATAAACAAAGAATACATAAAATAATTGTACTATAAAGTTTGTTTTTTGTGAATGATTTCTTGAAAAAGTATTTATAAAATAACAAGAAAACTAGGCTAAAACATTCTATAAAATTATCTTTAGTAATCAATCTCATAGAAGAAATATTTCTTAAATCTGAAGAAATAATAACAATAGATAAATGCGCGATAGCACAAGCTAAACCTAAGTATACGATTACTTTTGCAAAGTAAGCAGTATTATCAATTTTTCTAGCATATAAATATCCCAATATAATGCCTAAAATAGGTTTGAAAAAGAAAATGAAATCCTTAAAAATATCTATAAAAGCATAGTTGTAAACGAATGTTCCTACAAATCCAAGGAGTACAAAGCTGCTTATAAAGGCTATAATTTTGATGAATTTTATATGAAGTACAATTTTTTCTGTAATAAAATATTGTATTAATAGAATAAGCTCTAAAACAAAAATAGTCTTATAAGACCCAATATATAATTGAAATAGAATGAGTAATATAAGTAGAATTGAATAATATTTTTGTTTAGAAATTTTCATTATTTCACCATAATTAATTTAATTTTTTTTACTAAGCTGTTTAATGTTAAAGCAATAGAACATAATATATAATTTAAACCATGAGTATGTTTCTTCAAATATGTTCGATATCCTTTAATGAGTAAAGGGTTTTTTTTAGGGTTGAAACCAACAAAATGAATATAATTATATTTTGCAAAAAAGTAATTTTGATAACCATTATCAGCTATTTTTTTACATAAATCTACATCTTCAACATACATAAAATAATCTTCATCAAAACCATTTATTTCATTGTAAATAGCCTTTCTCATTAAGATAAAAGAACCTCCCAACCAATCAACTTTATAATAAGGAGCAGTAAATATTCCTTTCTCAAAATCACCTGTATAAGCACCATTTTTTATTTTAAAACAAGAAGCTATACTTGGAAATTTTCCTCCTGGAACAAGATATTTTTTGTTTTTATCGAGCATATTAATTCCAATTGCCCCAGCTTTAGGATCATTTCTCACAAAATTAATCAACTCCGAAAAATCATTAAGAATAATTGTATCATTGTTTAATAAGAGTATTGTTTCTGCATTTGCATACTTTACAGCTTCATTATTTCCTTTTCCAAAACCTAAGTTTATCTCAGACTTTATAAGAATGACTTCTGGAAAATGATTAGTTAAATAAGAAATACTATCATCACTTGAATAATTATCAAACACAATGATTTCATACTCAACATGAGTAAGATTTTCTTGTATTGATTGAATACATTTTTCGAAATACTTTCTTCCATTGTAATTAACAATGATAATTGATAAATCTTTTTCCATTTCTAAATTCCAATTGGTAAAAAACCAAGTTTTTTGTTAATAAAAAAGATACAAGTTAATTTCATTAATATAGTTATTACCAAGGTTGCAATAGCTGATCCTAACGCACCAAAATATGTAATCAAAATAATATTTAGTATAATATTCGCTACAAAATAAAAAAGATTTATTTTGAGTAATGTATTTTGATTGTTCGAGATATTTAAGATTTGATCGACACAACCAAAAAATACACTAAGCATACTTGAAATTGATATAATGACTAATATTTGGACAGTATTAGAACTTGTTTCTCCAAAGAAAGAAATGACGAAATTTCCAAAAAATAATAAAATTAAGAAAAAAGGTAAACAAACTAAAGTTAGATTTAAGCTTGATTTCTTTAAATATTTTTTGAGTAAATGAATTTCTTTTCTTTCAAAGTATTCAGACATTTTAGGAAGAGCAACAGCAGTGTAAGTGCTTAAAAATATCAATAACAATGAACCTATTTTGTATGCTAAATTATATTCCCCTACTTCTTTCGGTTCGGACATTATTCCTAGCAAGATAACATCTGTCCAACTTAATAAATATAGCATTAACCAACTTATCATCATCGGAATAGATCTTTTTAGTATGCTTTTATAAGGCGGTATATAAGACCTGTTTTTTTTATTTTTCAGATAAATACTAGAGTATTCAATAAAGAAAGTTACTAGATAGCTTATAAAATAAATTAGACTAATATTGGTAATGTTTTTATCTTCATTATTTAAGAAAAATAATGATATTATAAACAAAAAATTTGGTAGAAAGAACATGAAAAATCCAAACTTGAAATAATTTTTTGTTGCAATAAAATAATAAACAATAATATCGTGAGCCAAAATAGGAAACAAAAAGAAACCTAACAAGCGAAAACTATTAGCTAAACTAGTATCATTGAAACTTTTGGCGAGAAAATTTGCATAAAAAATTAGTAGAATAGAAGGAATCAACATGAAAAAAAAGACTAGCTTGAATGTATGATTTACAAAAGAAAACAAGCTATTTTGATCAAGCTCTTGTCGATTAAATTCAATCAATAATGTATTTTGTATTCCCAATGTAAAAATGATTAATAATACATTGACAATTGTTTGAATGATGGAAAAACTACCAAAAGTTTCGATACCAAAGTTTTTTGCAATAACTCGAATAATCAAAAAACTTAGTCCCATACCAAGTATTCTGAAAATAAATGTTAATCCACTCGTTGTAAAACTTTCATAAAGTTTAGAATTCTTTAGATGCTTTATTTTCTCTAAACTAATCATCTATGATTTTTCTGTGATTCTTTTTGTAATTGATTTTTTTAGATAAGCAAATAAGTAATAGAAAAAAGTAAAAAACAAAATAAAAATAGGTAAAATGATTTTCAATTGATTAGATTTCAGTTTTTTGAAAGAATCTTCACTATCTATTATTTTGTAAAAATCACTACCTTCAAATATACCAATTTTGATAAAGGTTGATTCTTTAGCTAAATTGTCTTTCATCTTTAGCATATCCCCAACTTGAGATTCAGCAGTTATAACTAGAGATTGACTTCCTTTATTTTTAGCTATAGAATTTAAGATAGTATCAATCTGAGACATGGTTTTCTCATTGAATTTTAACTTATCATAATCATTCTCTAAATTAATTTTCTTCAATTCATTAAGCAAAGGATTATTGTTTAAATAATTTGATAAACTTTTTTCAAATTTATCAATTGGATATTGATGATTAGACTGTATAATAATTGAATGATTAGGATAATTTTTATAGAATTCAACATCATTTACAATTTTTTTCAAATCCATATCTTCTGAAAAGGTTTTCATCAACTCAAGATTAGCTTCATTTCTTCCTCCAAATTCATAAGGATCCACTACTGGCTCAATTTTTATTTTTGAGATTCCATTGTAAAACAAACCATGCTTTTTTAAGTAAATAGTATCCTTTTCTGCAAACTTAGCGTTGATTAAATCAACCTTATTATATAGATTATCAACATACCCATATTTTGCTTTTACAAATAATTTATACTCATAATTATTTGTCATTTTATCTAATACATATCCAACTACTCCACCAAATAAAAGTAAAGATAGAAATATGTATTTTTTTGATTTTAAATAAGTAATAAACTGGATTAGCTTAATAAATAATTTTTCAAATGATTTAGAGAATTTAGAAATTACATTTCCAAAGTCAATTTCATTATTCTCTTGTTGAGTAGAATTATTATCCATTTTATCGTGTATGTTTAGTTTTAGTAATTCAAAAAATTTAATTATCGATCTACAAGTCGTTCTTCTACAACGTAGAAAAATAGGATTTATTCTACGTTTAGGAGACAAAAAAAACCTCTTATAAAATTTATAAGAGGTTTTTCGAATTAATTCGAAAATATATTTTATACAATATAAGATAAATTATCTTTCGTATCTTTTTTCATTTTCGGTTCCAAAGCTAGCGATTTTATATAACCACCATCCAAGTAATGCGCATCCGATGAATGTAAATAACCATCCAAAGATAACACCAACTGGAGATAATAAGTTTTCAAAAGTCCATTTGAAAATATCACCAATCGCAAAAAATAAATCAGTTATAACTCCCATATTCTAGTTTATTGCTTAATTTGCATCAAAGTTAATAAAATGTTGGTTAATCTACTTGACAAAAGGAATTTTTTTATACAGATTTTTATCATTGTGTTGTTTACGTTGCTTGGAGTTACTAATTTTAACAGTATTGATCTGAGTAATTTAGAAAAATTAGGTGTAATCCTGACGATTTTGACGATTGCTTTTGTGGGGTATATCGACAATACGAATGATTTAATTTCGACTTCTTCCTATCCAACTTTTACTTACATTTTGTGGATAATGCCTTTTATTGCAGGTTTATCAGATTATAGAATTGCTGGAAGTTTGTTGCTTGTGACTTATGTAACAGTGCAATTACTCTATTTTGAGTCCGAAAAAAACGATACGTACAATGCTTTTGATATAGGCGTTTTTATGAGTTTTGCAATTTTATTAAGTCCGCCACTTATTTTCTTAGGAATTGTAGTTTTTACTTATTTCTTGACTTTAAGAGTTGTAGAACCAAAAATTCCTATTCTTGGTTTTCTAGGATTTATTCTTCCAATATTAATCGTTGCTCAAGTTAGTTTTCTGCTCGATTATTACTTTATGTTCGATTTTTATAAAGAACAATTGATGCTAACGATAGTGCATTTCGAATGGAAACAATTGTTTTTAATTCCAATTGCAATCATACTAGTTTATTCAATCGTTAATCATTTCAAGAATGTGAATAAATTGACAGCGCAAAAGAAACGAATCTTTTTGTTGATGCATTTTATGTTTGGAACAATGCTGATTACGTATATTCTTTACGGAGGGAATAATGATGCTTATCTTGCCTTCTTAGGTTTTAGCATTATGTTGATGTTAACAAGATATTTTAGCGAAAGCAAACCCAAAATAGAATGGCTAAAAGAGGCATTTCTTTGGGTTTTTATGATTTGCTTGCTAATCTATAATTTTTATGATAGAATCCCGAGATTCTTCTCCTTGATTACGGAGGTAAGTTTTTAATACGAATTCTTTTCCATCAAAAATACCATAAGTAAAGTAGTTAATCCAATCGCCAAGATTGATATGACGCGCTTTGCCTATCGCAATTTCCATTGGTAAATGTCGATGTCCATAAATTAGATAATCGTAGTATTTTCGATGCAATTGTTTGCGGCTATACATGATTAACCATTCATTGTCAACGCCCAAAAAATTAACATCTTCGTCACCCGAAATCATTTTATTTTTTCGCGAAGCTGTAATTCCCAACCACATTGCCAAATCCGGATGAAGTAGATAAAAAAGAAATTGACAAACTTTGTTTGTAAAAACCTTTTTCATGCGTTTGTAGCCTTTATCACCAGGACCTTTTCCATCGCCATGAACAATAAAAAATTCTTTCCCATTGATAATAAAATCCTGCTTATCTCGGAAAACAATCGCATTGATTTGTTCTTCCAAATAATCTTTCATCCATAAATCATGGTTTCCAACAAAGAAATAAATAGGAATTCTACGATCAGAAATTTCGGCTAATTTTCCTAAAATACGCACAAATCCTTTCGGAACAACGTGTTTATATTCGAACCAAAAATCGAATAAATCGCCAATTAAAAATAAAACACCACAATCGTCTTTTATTTCGTCAAGCCATTTTACAAACAATTTTTCACGCACCAAACTATCTTTTTCATTCGGAGCACCAAAGTGATGATCCGAAGAAAAATAGGCTTTTTTACCAGCTTCTAACTGAATGTTTATTGGTTGTCCTCCGCTAACCATTCTGCATAAGAATTTTCAGTTTCGTGTAATTTCAAAGCAACCAAATCGATATTCGTTGGTAAAAGAGGCTTGATTTTATCCACAATCCATAAAATCATATTTTCAGCAGACGGTTGATAATCTGTAAAAACAACATTGTGACCTTCTGCTAATAATTTTTCTCCTAATGTTTTGTGAGGCGAATTTTCGTTCAATAAAATTGCGTGATCAAAAAGATTAACAATTTCTTTGTTCACAATTTTTTTCAAATCGCCAAAATCCATCACCATTCCAAGTTTCACATCGTTTGTGTCTTCAGAAGGTGTTCCTTTCACAGTTACAAATAATTTGTACGAATGTCCATGTATATTTTTACACTTTCCGTCATAACCATGCAAAGCATGTGCAGTTTCGAACGTAAAAGCTTTTGTAAGTCGAATGATTTTCATTAAATTTAGTACTAAACTTTAATTTGCAAAGGTAATGGAAATCAAAACAATCGTAAATTCTTTGGTTGATTTATTTTTTCCGATGCGTTGTTTGGATTGTCAAGACGTCATTCAACCTTCGCAATTTCTGTGTGTTTCGTGCTCAACAAAACTCGTTTTTACGCATTTTAATTTTGATCAAAATAATCGTGCTTATGATAAATTGAGAAATTTTTGCGAGGTCGAAAATGCATTTTCTTTGTTAGAATTTAAACATCATAATACCACACAAGCCATTTTACATGAAATGAAATATAGAAACCGCCCAGAAATTGGAATTGATTTAGCACAATTGATTAAGTTTGATTTGAGTGATTATGACGGAATTATTCCGATTCCGTTGCATCCAAAACGATTGAAAACAAGAGGCTACAATCAAGTAGAAGATTTTGCGCGAACGTTGGCAGAAATCAACCAGATTAATTATTTTTCGGATGGATTAATCAGAACAAAATACAATTCATCTCAAGTAAATGAAGACAAAAAACATCGATTAGAAAATTTGAAAGATGCGTTTGAAATCAATCCAAATCTTAAACCAGGACATTATATTTTGATTGATGATGTGTTAACAACTGGCGCAACAATTGCATCAGCCATTAAAAAGTTTAATCTTTCAGAAAATTTTAAGATAAGTGTAATTACCATTGCTTGTGCTTAATAACAAGCTTTTTCTTAACTTGCGCCCATGAATAAGACGACACGTTTTTCGCTTTTGATGTTAACCATTTTGATGGTTATTTCTTGTGCAAGACAAGGTTCACCAACGGGAGGACCTAAAGATGAAACTCCGCCAGTTTTCCTAAAAGCTGATCCAGATACGTTGGCAACAAATGTAGATGTCAATTTGCAAGAGGCAATAATCAACTTTGATGAGTACATTCTTCTGAAAGAATACAGCAAAAATGTGGTTGTTTCGCCATCGTTTCAAATTCCACCAATTGTGACGCCGCAAGCTTTAGCGAAGAAAAACATTTCGATTAAATTTCAAGAACCATTGTTGCCAAATACGACATATAGTTTCAATTTTGGTGATGCGATTCAAGATTTTAATGAAAATAATAAGTTGTCAAACTTTCAATATGTTTTTTCGACAGGTAGTTTTATTGATTCGTTGAAGGTGACAGGTCGAGTAAATTCGTCTTATGATTTCAAATTGCCAGAGAAGATATTGGTCGGGCTATATAAAATAGATAGTACATACAAAGACAGCATTATTCTGCAAAAGAAACCATATTACATTGCTAGAGCCAATGATAAAGGAGAATATCAATTAAATTATTTGGCTTCGGGCAAATATAAATTGATTGCTTTTGAGGATAAGGTAGAAAATGTGATGTACGATTATGGGAAAGAGCGCTTGGCTTTTCATAACGAACCAATTGAGTTGAATGCAAATCAACAAATCAACTTGAATTTATTCAATCAAAAACCAGCTTATCGTAAACCTGAAGCGAGTTTTAAACAAGAAGGTTTAATTGTTTTTAAAACGACTGGCGCAACGGATGATGTTACGATAACACCGGTAGGAAAAGAATTTAAAACGGCTTATATTCAGAAGTTTCCAAAACAAGATTCGATTAACTTTTGGTTTAATCCAAAGGTGGATACAATTATAGGAAAAAGCGCTAAATTGAATTTCAAGGTTCAACATAAAGATCAAATAGATGAAGTAAGTGCATTATATTCAAAATCGAATACAGAACGAAAATTAGAATTTAAAGCATTAAATGATCAAAAATTAGCACCAAATAAACCATTTAAAATTCAGGCAAATGCGCCAATAAAATCATTGGATTTATCTAAAATTTATGTGTTTAAAGATACAGTTTCAATTCCATTCAAAGTTTCCATTGATACAGTGAATGCACAGAACTTGAATTTTGCTTTTGATAAAAATTTAGACGAAAAATTTGAAGTTAATATTTATCCAAATGCTTTGACAGATGTGTTAGGAGAGAAGAATGATACGCTTGCTTATCCAATAAAAATGGGAACGCGTGGCGATTTTGGACATTTGAAATTAACGCTTCAAAATACTCCAAGCAAACCATTTATCCTACAATTTCTAAAAACTGATAAAGACTTTACAGTAATTGAAGAATTATATAATCCAGCAAATAAAAACTATTTCGAATTTAATTTTATTGAACCGGGAGAATATTTATTCCGTTTATTGGTTGATGAAAATGAAAATGGAAAATGGGATACAGGCGATTACTTATCAGGTAAACAACCAGAACCAATTTATTTGTATCCAGAGCCAATCAAAATTAGAGCGATGTGGGATGCGACTGAAACATGGGTTTTAGGTGAGGCAAATCAACCCGTTTCTTTACCAAATGACGATAAAGATTCGGACAAAAATAGAATACGTCGAGGAGAATTGAAAGAAGGCGAGGAGCGCCAAAATCCACGAACAACAAATAAGAAATCAGAGGAATAGTTCTCTGATTTTTTTTTGATTCTAACTCTCTGGAGCCAAATATATAAAAGGTGAAAGAGGAATGTTTCTCAAAATAGAATAAATCAAAAGGAAGATTAAGAAATTTCGCGCAAAACTTGCAGGGAGATGTAATTTGCCTGACATTGGTTTGCCTAAAAAAATATTTCCAACAATAGCATAATACAATTGTACACAAATGTAAAGTGCAAAAGGCAAAATAAGATTGTAGCGTAACGATTGTAAAAAATGCCCGTGAACAAGCAAGGAAAGAGCACGTTGACCACCACAGCCAGGACACCATAAACCTATTATTTCATGAAACATACATTTGATAGAAAACGGATTTTGGTTGCTGTAATAACTATAAAAATAGACAATTACCAAAATGGGTAAAAGCGTTGCTAGTCCATAAACCAAAATCCGTTTTATCATATGATTAATTTCCGTTAGAGCTTTCTAAAATACTTTTATATTGCTCCATATAGGCATCCATACCTCCTGTAATTAACATCACAACATTGATAATAACACCAATTACGCCTAAACCAATTGCAACATAAGCTAATAATTTAGAATTCTTAGCTGCTTGTTCAGCACCTGTATAATCGCCAATATTGTGTTTTGTATTCACTTGATTTGCAAAAACAATTGCAATAATACCCACAATAGTACCGATGCAACAAGGAGAACAAAGCCCTAAAACAGTACTAATGATTGCTAAAACAAGGTTGTTTTCTTGTTTTGGTTTAATTTCTTCAAAAGAAGATTGTTGAGGTTGATTAAAATCTTGAGTAGATTGGTTAGAATAATCCATAATAATGTTTTTTTGTTTGAAATAAAAGTAAAAAAAAATACTGTTAATCAAAAAATTATATTTCCCAAGAAATATTTTCTTTGATAGGTGTATTTATATTTCCACTATATATAGCGTTTTCTATTTTTAATGATTTACTTACAACGGTATTACTTCCTACTATACAGCCATTTGCAATAGATAAACCTTTCAAAATTTGTACTTTATTACATATCCAAACGTTATCACCAACGTTTACTGCTTTATTAGGATTAATAAGTGACTTATCTTGATTATAAATTTTATGAAAATCTGTATCCATAATAAGAATATCCCATGATAATAAACAGTTATTGCCAAAACTAATGTTATTGTAACATACAATAGAAGATTCAGCAGTTATGTTAAAATTTTGACCAAATGTTAAACTACCACTTTTGCTCACTGAAATTTTAGAGCCGTGACCAATATTTGATCGACCAATAAAATTTATTATTCCCTTGTTTTCCCATATACCTTTTGATAATTTTCGATCAAAAATCAAAACATCTCCAAAACCAAGTTTTATTAATCCAAAAGGAGAATCAATTGGAATATTCACTTTACCATGTAAAGATTTTAGTCTAAAATTAGAGCTAATTATTACAGGGAATTTAATTGCTTGACTAAATTTAAAATAGACAAAATTGAAAATAATAGTTTTGATAAAACTAATTTTAAAAATATTCTTCATAAGTTATTGAAATAACATGCGATATAAATCTTCAACTTTAGAAATTCTAACGATTCGAATTCCAAAATCTGTATCTTTTATTTTATTGTATTTTGAAACAAAAATTGCATCAAAACCTAATTTTTCGGCTTCGGTAATGCGTTGTTCAACACGATTTACAGCTCTTATTTCTCCACTCAAACCAACTTCTCCTGCAAAACAACAATTATCTGGAACAGCAGAATCTTCGCTCGATGAAAGAATTGCCACAATAACAGCCAAATCAATTGCAGGATCATCCACTCGAATTCCGCCTGTAATATTCAAGAAAACATCTTTCATATTCAGTCTGAACCCAGCACGTTTTTCTAAAACTGCCAACAACATATTCAATCGTTTGGCATCAAAACCAGTCGCCGTACGTTGCGGAGTTCCATAAACCGCCGTAGAAACCAAAGCTTGAATTTCAATTAACATCGGGCGAACACCTTCCAAAGTTGCTGCAATTGCATTTCCGCTCAATAATTCATCTTTCTTTGTAATTAATACTTCAGATGGATTTGTCACTTCGCGCAAACCAGCACCTTGCATTTCGTAAATTCCAATTTCTGCAGTTGAGCCAAAACGGTTTTTATTTGCACGTAAAATTCGGTAAATATGGTTGCGATCACCTTCAAATTGTAACACAACATCTACCATATGCTCCAAAATTTTTGGACCAGCAATTACACCTTCTTTTGTAATATGACCAATTAAAATAATCGGTGTGTTAGTTTCTTTTGCGTATTGAATTAGCTCAAAAGTTGTTTCTCGAATTTGAGAAATACTTCCTGGAGACGATTCTACATAAGTTGTTTGAAGTGTTTGAACAGAATCGACAACAATCAGTTGAGGTTGAATTTCTTTGGCGTGAGCAAATATTTTTTGCGTATTGGTTTCAGGTAAAATAAAACATTGATCCGATTCAATTCCAATTCGTTCAGCACGAAGTTTTACTTGTGAAACAGATTCTTCTCCAGATACATATAAGATTTTAATCGTATCTAACTTTAAGGCTACTTGCAACATTAATGTGGATTTTCCAACCCCAGGTTCTCCACCAACCAAAATCACTGATCCAGGAACAATTCCACCACCTAAAACTCGGTCTAATTCTTGGTTTTTTGTCGAAATTCTTATTTCTCCTAATGGATTTATTTCTCGGATATTCAGTGCAAAAGTTTTCTCTTTTTTATCCGATTTATCTTTCCACGATTTTTTTTCGTCGCCTTTGTCCACAATTTCTTCAACAATGGTATTCCATTCGCCACAACTTTTGCATTGTCCCATCCATTGCGAGGTTTGCGTGCCACAGTTTTGGCAGAAATATGTAGTTTTTGTTTTAGCCATAGTTTCAAATTTAGACAAAAATAATCTTTTATCGCGACAAGATATGGAGTTATAAGTGTGAAAAATTTTAATACAACAACTAAAAAACGTTAACGATAATTTACTTTTTTAACAAATTATCAACTTTAGATAAAGTTGAGTTAAATATTGATTTTCAATTGTTTTCTCGATTATTTTTAATCATATTTTAAAATGCCAATGAAAAGAACTTTACTTCTTAGCTTTTTTTATATTTTTTGTATTTCTGCCTATGCTCAAAGTACTTTAATTACAGGAAAAATTATTGTGGATGATGCAGATGAAGTTATTGATTTGGAAGGAACTTTGATTGAAAACTTAACGACAAAAGCCAAAACAAAAGCGAATAATGTTGGCTTATTTTCGATAAATGTGAATTTGAATGATGAATTGTTAATCAAACATACGGGAATTGAAGAAAGAAGATTAAAAGTTTCTGAAAGCACGATTACGAAAGGTTTTGTGATGATTCACGTAAATATTGAAGTAATTGAATTGAAGGAAGCGAATATCTCGAAATTGGATAAAAATTCGCTCAAAAATTTGGGAAAAGAAAAATCATTTCAAGAAAAATTGAATGATGAAGCAGGTTTTACTTCTCTAGAATTTAAAGCGGAACTGAATCTTAAACATGATGAGGAAAGAGTGAATAGAACGATTAAACAAGTTGGTGGAGTTAATTTGCTTGGGTTGTTAAATGTGTTTAAAAGTCCAAAAAAGCGAATGAAAAATCCTGTTCCGATAAAAGTTGTGAAAGAAGATCAATTGTCGGCGTTACATAAATTTTTTACGACCTATTATTTTGTGAATGATTTGAAAATTCCTGAAGGAAAAATAAACGAGTTTTTGGATTATTGTTATTCAAATTTTGATTTTCCCAAATTGTTGCGAGATAATAATTTTGATGAAATTCTTTTTATAATTGAGGAACAAGCACCAATTTATTTAGCAAAAATGAAGAAAAATGAGTAGAATAAAATACATTATATTATTGAATTTGTTGAGCGTTTTTACATTTGCGCAGACGACTTTGATTACCGGAAAAGTGGTGATTGATGATGGAATTGCTGGGCAAGATGTGGTGGACAATATTTTGGTGACAAATGAATCGACGAATGCGAAAGCGTTTACAAATGCGAGTGGAATGTTTTCGATTAAGGCGTCTGTTGGAGATGAATTGATTTTTACGCACGATTTTTATATCGAACGAAAAATCAAAATTACATCGGATATTTTAGCAAAAGGAATGCTGACGATTCACTTGAATATTGAAACAATTGAACTTGCTGAAGCGAGAATTAATACGTTAGACAAAAACTTTAAGAACAATATCAAGCTCAAATATGACCAAGTTGATGAAATGTACAAACAGTTGAATTTGGGAATTGATCCTAATTTGCGTTTCAGAAAAATTGATCCTAATGCTACATCAAATATTGGAAGTTTTGGATTATTGAATCCTGCGGCATGGATTACTGCAATTTCAGGTCAACGGAAGCGAGAAAAAAGACAGTACGAATATTTCAAAAAAGAAGATAGAATAAAAGATTTGGAGAATTATTTTACCCCAAATTATTTCATTGAAACGTTGAATATTCCAGAAAATAAAGTCAGTGAATATGTAAAGTATTGTTATATTAATTTTGAATTAGACAAATTGGTCACAGCAAATAATTACGACAAAATAACTCAGATTCTAGAGGAACAAGCACCGATTTATTTGTCAAAAATCCAAAAGAATGAATAAAATTTTATACGTTATAATTTTTGGTTTGATAAGCACTTTTTCTTTTGCGCAAAAAACTTTGATTACTGGAAAAGTGGTCATTGATGATGGCGTTGTTGGGCAAGATGCTGTGGATCATATTTTAATTTTGAATGAAATGACTAATGCCAGAGTTTTGACAAACGAAAATGGAATGTTTTCGATCAAAGCATCAGTTGGAGATGAATTGGTGATTACACATGATTTTTATATCGACCGAAAAATCAAAATTACATCGGATATTTTAGCAAAAGGAATGCTGATGATTCACTTGAATATTGAAACGATTGAACTAGCTGAAGCGCGAATTAATACATTAGACAAAAATTTTAAGAATAACATCAAGTTAGAACACGGAAAAGTAGATGAATTGTATGATAATTTGAATTTGGGTTTTGATCCAAATTTGCGCTTCCGAAAGATAAATCCTAACATGACTTCTACAATTAATAATAACGGGTTGTTGGATCCTTCTTTGTGGATAGCATCTATTTCTGGGCAAAAGAAAAAAGATAAAAAACAAAACGAGTATTTCAAAAAGGTAGATAAAATCAAAGATTTAGAGAATTATTTCACTTCAAATTATTTCATCGAAAGTTTAAATATTCCAGAAAATAAAGTCACCGATTATGTGCGATATTGTTATGCGAATTTTGAATTGGAGAAACTCGTAAAAGAAAACAAATACGATAAAATCACAGAAATTTTAGAGGAACAAGCACCTAAATATTTGGAAATGATAAAGAAATAAAATGTATATTTAATAAAAACTTATTCGCTATGGAATTACTTTTTGTACTGTTAGTCAATCTTATTTTCTTTATAATTATGAAAATATTTTATAAAATAAATCCTTGGGAAATCAATAAAATGGTAAAACTTTGGAATCGTAGCTTTGGAGGTATGTAACTATTGTGTAGAATCTCGTCGAATTCGTGCGATTTTGTAAATAGCAATCAATCCAAAACTAATCATTGATACAACTTGAGCTATATAAAGGATTAATCCAA
Organism: Empedobacter falsenii; assembly: GCF_013488205.1. Classification (NCBI taxonomy): domain Bacteria; kingdom Pseudomonadati; phylum Bacteroidota; class Flavobacteriia; order Flavobacteriales; family Weeksellaceae; genus Empedobacter; species Empedobacter falsenii. The sequence continues at coordinate 3,693,997 of NZ_CP040908.1, forward strand.
AATAATCTCCAATTGCTCGTCCTTCGTGCTGATCTCCGCCTTTTGCTAAATAAACTGCCGAAAATGCAATCGACATAATATACGGATAAGCCAAACCGCCCGAAACAGGTAAAATCATTCCTAGAGATCCTGCAATCAATAGGAATAAACCTTCTGGTATTCCAAAATTTTTGGTGTCCGGAAAAGCGAAGAAAACAAGAAAAGTCATTAAAAAATAACAAATCCAAAGTGCGAAAGAATAAAAAATGAATAAACCTCTTTTTTCTAATTTTGAGATTGATTTTATTCCTTCCCAAAGTCCAAATAGAAACGTTTTAATCTTTTCAAAAAACTTTAATTGACTAATCTTTTTCCAGAAAATAGCAATTAATCCAATTCCTAAAACAAGAACTCCAATTGCGATGTAATATTTTAAGAAAGAAGGTTCTGTTGTTGGTTGGTGTGCCTTTTCTTTGTTTCCTAATTCAACAAATTTGATGAATGTTTCGTAATTGAAAATAAGTGTTAAACCGAAAAATAATCCCAAAAATAAAACGTCAATTACACGTTCTAAAACTACTGTTCCGAAAGATTTCTCAAACGGCACTTTTTCCATTTTATAGAAACTTGTTGCACGAGCAACTTCACCACTTCGAGGAATGGTCAAATTCATAAAATATGCAAATGCAATAGCCCAAAAACCAGATGAGGTTTGTGTGTTGTAGCCCATCGGTTTTAGAAGAAGATTCCAACGAGCGGCGCGTATCCAATACGTAAGAATACTGATTGCCATAGATGCAAAAATCCAAAAATAATTGGTTTGTTTTAAAACTTTTGCAACTCGTTCGAAATCAATTTGCTTCACTGTTACCACGACAAAAAAAACGGCTAACAATGAAGCAATGATTAAGAAGAGCGATTGTTTGATCTTACTCTTCATATAAATTATTGAAAATTAATTTCTTAATCTAAACGATTGTTCTCGTTAGGGAAAACAATTGTTGGTTCGTAGGTTTTGGCTTCCTCAAATTCCATCATCGCATACGTGATTAAAATGACAGTATCACCTACTTGTACTTTACGTGCCGCTGGTCCATTCAAACAAATTTCTCCACTTCCACGTTTTCCTTTAATAATGTAAGTTTCAAAACGTTCTCCGTTTTCTTGAACCACAATTTGAATTTTTTGACCAACTACCATATTTGCAGCATCTATCAAATCTTCATCGATTGTAATACTTCCGATGTAGTTTAATTTTGCGTCTGTTACCTTAACTCTATGTATTTTAGAGTGAAATACTTCTATCATCATAATTTTGCAAAGTTACACTGAACTTATAAATTTCAAAACCCGTTCCAATATTTTTCGATTGGAGTAAAGGATTTGTTATATTTTATTAAAACTGAATATTATCGATTAAACGTACATCGCCTGCATAAGCAACGACAAATCCACGAATATGTTTGGCATCAGAAAAATGTTCGATAGACAATAACGTTTCTTCATCTGTGATTTCAAAATATTCTAATTCGAAAGGAGAATTTTTGAATTCATTTTCGACGAAAGCTTTTACTTCAGCAACATCTTTTCCTTCATTTTTTAGCGTTACAGCTTGCGATAAAATTGAATAAATTTGAGGGGCATCCGAAGTTTGTTGCGTTGATAAACGTGCATTTCTTGAACTAAATGCTAAACCAGAATCTGCTCTATGAATTGGCATTGGAACAATTTCGACATCTAAATTTTCTTGTTTTACCATTTCTTGAATGATACGAATTTGCTGAAAATCTTTCTCTCCAAAATATGCTCTTGTTGGTTGAACTGCTTTGAATAATTTGCAAACAATTGTGGCAACTCCATCAAAATGTCCAGGGCGAGAAGCGCCTTCCATCACTTGGTCTATTGTGCCAAAATCGTAATGTTTTGCACCTTCATTTGCATCATATAAATCCTCAACAGTAGGCATATAGACAAAATCACATCCATTTTTCATTAACAATTCTTTATCATTTTCCTCAGTTCGAGGATATTTTGCTAAATCTTCTGCATTATTAAATTGTGTCGGATTGACAAAAATGCTGACGATTGTGTAGTCGTTTTGAGCTTTAGAAGCTTTGACTAAAGACATGTGACCTTCGTGTAAAGCGCCCATTGTAGGGATAAAGCCAATGGTTTTGTTTTGGTTTTTTAACTCGACGATTGCGGGAGTTAATTTTTCCTTTTCGTTAAATATAACCATAACATTGATTTGTTAAAAAAAAACTAATATCTCGCAAAGCTACTATAAGCAAATAATATATCAACATTTTTTTGTAAATTTGTGCCTTATTATTCATTAGGAAAAGAGAGTAGAAATTATGGAAGGAAAGCGCATATTGTATGTAACAACAGAAATGGTACCTTACTTTCCTGAAAATCCGATGTCTTCACAAGCATTAGATTTGCCAAAAATCATGCAAAGTAGTGGCGCAGATGTAAGAATCTTTATGCCAAGATTTGGAGCAATTAACGAAAGAAGACACCAATTACACGAAGTAATACGACTTTCAGGTATGAACATGATTATTAATGATTTGGATCAACCATTAATCATTAAAGTCGCTTCTGTTCCAGGAGAAAGACTACAAGTGTATTTTATTGATAACGAAGAATATTTCAAACGTAAAGAAGTTTATGGAGAAGATAATGGATTATTTTCTGATAACGACGAGCGTTCTATTTTCTTCGCAAAAGGAGTTTTAGAGACAGTAAAAAAATTAAACTGGAAACCAGATGTTGTTCACGTAATGGGTTGGATGTCTAGTTTAGTACCATTGTATCTAAAAAAATATTATTCTGACGATCCTTTCTTTCAAGATGCGAAAGTTGTTGTTTCTTTATTTGACAACGGATTTGAAGGAGAATTAGATAACGAATTAGTTAAAAAATTAGCTTTTGATAAGGTAGAAGCTGATGTACAAACATATTTAGAAAAACCTACACATTTGGGTATGATTCAAGCTTCTTTACAATATGCAGATGCAGTTGCGAAAGGAGAAGAGATGATTCCAGAAGATGTGAAAAACTATATCAACCAACAAAATATTCCTCTATTAGACTATTGTTCTAAAGAACAAGCAAAAGAAGTTTACAATAACTTCTATCTTGAGGAAGTAATGAACTCTAATTAAAATCTGTTTAGATTAATGAAAAAATTTTTGAATGTCCTTTCTGTGTCTGTTGCAATGATGATTGGAATGGGAGCAATTGTTTCGTGTGAGAATGAAACACTAGGATTAGATAACAATGTGATTAGAGGTGAGGCAGAAGGAAATGTAAAATCCTTAGATGTTATTGCTTTTAATGCAAATTTTGATACGCTTCGTACAGATAAATTTGTACTTCAAAATGGAGCTTTTGGTGTGTACAACGAACCAATTTTTGGTTCTACATCCTCTAAGTTTTATACACAAATTAGACCTTCGTCTATTGGTGATCAGGATTTTGGAACAGAACCTAAAGTAGATTCTGTGAATTTGGTAATTCCAGTTTATTACAACACGACTAAAGATCCAATTTCTAAAGATACGATCAATCTTTCTAAACCAGGAGAGAAACCAAAAGATACAGATACAATCCAAATTACAACAAAGTATGCAGTAGATTCTTTGTATGGTAATAAGGATTTGACAATGACGTTGAAAATTAAAGACATTAATACGGTTTTATACAAAGACACAAAATATTTTTCAACATTAAGTGGACTTGAGACGCCAATTTCTGTTAATTCAAGAGTAATTGGAAAAGCTACAATCGGAAAAACAGTAACAGGAAAAGTTGTTAAACAAAAAACTGGAACTTCTAATATTTCTGAGGTTGTTCCTGGTTACAAAGTTTCTTTAGATCCAGATTATTTTGACGAAAAAATTATTAAAAATGCTAAAACAGGATTACTTTCTGATTACGCAACATTTATTCGTGAAAATATCAAAGGTTTAGAGTTTTCTGTAGAAGAATCAAATGGATTTATTGTCAATTTTAATCCAAATAAAATTGACTTGAATATGTATTATTCTAAAAAGAATCCAACTGAAAAAAAAGATACTGATACTGATTATAAAGAACGTGTAAGTGTTACTTATGCTTTTGATATGACAAATCAGTGGAATTCTGGTACTGCAAATAATGCAAATATTATTGCTTCTCAAATTGTGAACAATGCAGTAGGTTCAACTTATTCTACAATCAAACCTGATGAAGTGAATGGTGATGCAAGATTGTATTTAAGCGGAATGAGTGGGAATTATGCAAAATTAAGAATCAATCAAACGCAATTAGATGAATTAAAATCTGAGATGACAAAAAGTAACATTGTGATTCTTGGTGCAAAATTAAAATTCTATATTGATGGTTCTACAGGTTTCCCAAAACCACCTTATTTAGTTGCTTGGAATAATTACAAAAAAGATGATAAAGTTATAAATGAATTGTATGCAGACGTTTTAGAATTCTATAATGCATATCCTACATCAGTTCACTTTAATCCTATTGTAAAAGGAGATACTGATTATTATACAATTGATATCACGAAACATCTAAAAAGCATGTTAGAGAAAGGAAATGAGTTTAAAGATCAAACGATGTTTATTACAATGGGTAATTTTATAACATCTGTTAGTTATGCAACAACTATTAATAGTACAAATCCTTATCAAAATAATAGAGCTTATAATCCATACAGAATTGTTTTACATGGAAATAATTCGGAAGTAGCGGATAAAAAATTGAAATTATTGGTATATTACTCTCAAAAATAGGGCGTATTATATTTAACGAATTTAACTAAAATACTATAAAATATTATGTGTGGAATTGTAGGATATATTGGACATCGCGAAGCGTACCCAATTATTATTAATGGACTAAAAAGACTAGAATATCGTGGATATGATAGTGCAGGTTTAGTTCTTTCTACTGGTACCGATTTTGAATTGGTAAAAACAAAAGGAAAAGTTTCAGATTTAGAAGATAAATCAGCAAATTTAGATAAAACACCTCATTTAGGAATTGGGCATACACGTTGGGCAACACATGGTGTTCCAAATGATGTAAACTCTCATCCTCATATGTCTAATAATGGACGTTTGGTATTGGTTCATAACGGAATTATTGAAAATTATGAATCAATCAAACAATTATTAAAAGACAAAGGGTACGTTTTTCATAGTGATACAGATACAGAAGTTTTAGTAAACTTTATTCAATTATTTCAAGAAGAACAAAACTTAAATTTAACTGATGCAGTTCGTTTAGCTTTGAATGAAGTGATTGGAGCTTATGCAATTGCAGTTTTAGACAAAGAAGAAGCAAATACAATTGTTGTAGGACGTTTAGGTTCTCCATTGGCAATTGGTATTGGAGAAAACGAATTTTTTGTAGCTTCTGATGCTTCTCCGTTTATCGAGTTTACAAAAGATGCGGTTTATTTGGAAGATGGTGACATGGCAACAATTACTTTAGACAAAGAAGTTGATGTACGCACAATCCAAAATAACGAAGCGGTTTCTTTAGATGTTCAAGAGTTACAATTAAATATCGAAGCGATTGAAAAAGGTGGTTACGAGCATTTCATGTTAAAAGAAATCAACGAACAACCTCGTTCTATTCGTGATACAATGCGTGGACGTTTATTAGTAGACGAAGGCGTTATCAAAATGGCTGGTATTTGGGATCATCAAGAAAAATTCTTGAATGCAAAACGTATCATCATTGTTGCATGTGGAACTTCTTATCATGCAGGTTTAGTTGCAGAATATATGATCGAAGATTTCGCTCGTATTCCTGTAGAAGTAGAATATGCATCAGAGTTCCGTTACCGTAATCCAATCATCAATAAACACGATGTCGTGATTGCAATTTCTCAATCTGGAGAAACAGCAGATACATTGGCAGCACTTAAATTAGCAAAAGAGGCTGGAGCATTTATCTTCGGAATTAATAATGTTGTAGGTTCTTCTATTGCTCGTATTACAGATGCAGGTGCTTATACACACGCAGGACCAGAAATTGGTGTTGCATCAACAAAAGCATTTACAGCTCAGTTAACAATTTTAGCATTGATTGCCTTAAAATTAGGTAAACACAATGGAGAATTATCAACAGAAAAATTCACGTTGTTAACACGCGAATTAGAGCGTATTCCAGATTTAGTTCAACAAATTTTAGACAACTGTGAAGGTGTTGTTGATCAAATCGCAGAAAAATACAAAGACAACAGAAATGCAATTTATTTAGGACGTGGATATAACTATCCATCGGCTTTAGAAGGAGCATTAAAATTGAAAGAAATTTCATATATCCACGCAGAAGGTTATCCAGCAGCAGAAATGAAGCACGGACCAATCGCCTTATTGGACGAAAATATGCCAGTTATTGTTATTGCAACGAAAAAAGGTTATTACGAAAAAGTAGTTTCTAATATTCAAGAAATTAAATCTCGTAGCGCTAAAGTAATTGCAATCGTTAATGATGGTGACGAGCAAGTAACTGCTATGGCAGATGATTACGTGGTAATCCCAGAAACAGCAGAAGAATTCTCTCCAATCTTAACAGCTATTCCATTACAATTATTATCATATTGGATTGCCGTTAAATTAGGTAAGAATGTAGATCAGCCTCGTAACTTGGCAAAATCTGTTACTGTAGAGTAAAAATTATTACAGAGTTAATATATTTAAGGGATGATGTTTTAAAATCATCCCTTTTTCATTTATAAGTTTAAATTAATTATTAATTTCACAAAAAATAACATCATGTTTACAGGAATCGTAGAAGGAGTAGGAAAGCTTATTAAAGCGGAGAAAGATCAATCTAATTTACATTTATGGATTGAGGCTGATTTTTGTGATGAATTAAAAATTGATCAAAGTGTTGCACATAATGGAGTTTGTTTAACAGTTGTTGATTTCAAAGATGGGCTTTACAAAGTCACTGCTATAGAGGAAACGCTACAAAAAACAAATTTTAACACATTAAAAAACGGTGATTTAATCAATTTAGAACGATGTTTGCAATTCAATGGTCGTATCGATGGTCACATTGTGCAGGGTCATGTAGATCAAACCGGAAAAATTGTTTCGATAGAAAACCAAAATGGTAGCTTTTTTGTTACAGTAGAATATGATGAAGCATCGTCTGGAAATGTTACAGTAGAAAAAGGTTCGATTTGTCTTAACGGAATTAGTTTAACAGTTGTTGACAGTAAAGTAGGGCAGTTTTCGGTTGCAATTATTCCATATACTTGGGAGTTTACAAACCTTAATCAAGTGAAAGTTGGCGATACAATGAATTTAGAATTTGATATCTTAGGAAAATACGTCAAAAGATTATTCCAAAAATAAAATGATTAGAAAAAAAAATAACCTATCGCTACCCGTTCGTATTATCATTTATATGGTAACGATTTTGTTATTTACAGCAGGAGCTATCTTGCTGATTACTGCCAATCATTTCAATGCACAAACTAAACAATATCACGAAGATATTCTCAAACGAAAAGTTAGAGCGGTAGAATCTGCGATAGATTATGAAATGGATAATTACCCTGGGATAGCAAGCAAAGATAATATTCATGACATTTTAGAAGATGGTTTTCTTCGCATTGCTGATATCAATAAAACCGATATTGTAATTTATGATTTGCGTGGTAATAAAATTTTAACCACACAGCCAGTTTCAACGACTTATGATGTTTTACCTCAGAAAATATTAGACCAACTACAAAAATCAAATGATTTTATTGTAACCAATAAAGATACGGCTTACGATAACAATGTTTATTCGTCTTATAGTCATATCAAAAATTATTACAACGAAAATATTGCTGTTCTCTGTCTACCTTATCAATCTAACCAAGATTTTTTACAACAAGACATGTTTACATTAATTGGTAGTTATGGATTGGCTTTTGGAGTTATTCTTTTGTTTGGAACATTTGCGGTCTATTTTGTTACTAAACGTACGCTTAATAAACTTTGGTCGTTTGCAGATCGTATTCGCGAAACAGAAGTTATTGTAAACAATATGCCGATTCGTTACGATGGTAACGATGAAATAAAGGTTCTGGTAGATTCTTATAATGATATGTTGTACCGATTGCGGGAACAATCAGATTTGTTGGCTAAACAAGAACGTGAAGAAGCCTGGAGAGATTTTGCAAAACAAGTGGCGCATGAAATCAAAAATCCATTAACACCAATGCGATTAATGATTCAGAATTATATGCGAAAATTTGATATCAATGATCCGAATCTTGAAGAAAAGACGATGCGAACAACTAATATTTTATTGCAACAAATTGATACCATCTCTGCGATAGCCGAAGCTTTTTCAGATTTTGCTAAAATGCCTTCTCGTAAAGACGAAAAAATAGATGTGGTTGATGTTATCAAAAATACCCTTTTTGTATTTCCGATGGAATTTATAGAATTTAATTATTCGCCTAACATCATCATGATGCGTTTTGATAAACAATATATGAATCGAATTATTACCAATATTACTAAGAATGCGTTTCAATCTATTCCACAATCTCGTACAGCAAAAGTGAGAGTAGATGTGGCGTTAGTTAAAGATTTTCTTCATATCACCATTCAAGATAATGGGAATGGAATTCCTATCGAATCACAAGATTCTATTTTTGTTCCGAAATTTACAACAAAGAATAGTGGAATGGGAATTGGTTTGCCAATGGTGAAAAAAATTATTGACGATTATGACGGATCAATTCGTTTCGAAACCGAAATTTCTGTCGGTACAACATTCTACATTTTGATTCCTTACAATGAATAGAAAACCTTTTCGATTCAAACAATTCGAAATTTTTCAAGATAAAACCGCAATGAAAGTAGGCACAGATGGTGTTTTACTTGGCGCTTGGGCTGATTTAAAAAGTGGAAATACTATTTTAGACATTGGTACAGGAACTGGATTAATTTCGTTGATGTTAGCGCAACGTTTTCCTCTTTCTATGATTGAGGCAATAGAAATTGATAACGATGCTTTTTTACAAGCAAAAGAAAATTTCGAGAATGCATCTTTTTCAGATCGATTAACCATTTTTAATTCATCGCTTCAAGATTATTCAACCAATAAAAAATATGATTTGATTGTCAGTAATCCACCTTTTTTTACGGTGAATGATACGGTTGATTTTGATGCGCGTAAACAAGCACGCCAGCAAGAAACGTTGACTTTCGAAGAATTAATAAAAAAAACTGCTGAATTACTACATAAAGACGGATTAGCGAGTTTTATAATTCCATACGATCAAATGGGTGATTTTTGTATGATAGCGGCTCAAAACGCTTTAAAACTATCTAGAGTCGTTTATATCAAAGGGAATTCGACAACGGTAACAAAACGTGTGTTGTTAGAATTTAGTTTTCATGAAAAAGAAGTAGAAGAAAAAGAATTAATCATCGAAGTCGATCGCCATCAATACACAGAAGATTATATTAAGTTGACAAAGGATTTTTACTTGAAAATGTAATTTTTATCAAAGATGAAAAACGATGAGTAAACTACTGATTTTCTATGTATCTATTTGATGATTTATTCCAAAATTTAAAAACATAAAAAAAAACCGAGCAATTTGCTCGGTTTTGTATTTATTTCTGATTTTCAAAATGAGTTAAAAACTCATTCTCAACCTCAATCTTAACCTTAAATAGTTGGTCCACCAGCTAATAAATCAGCCGTTGCAAATTCTTCGAATTTCTTGAAGTTCGCTTTGAATTTATCTGCTAATTCTTTCGCATTTGCTTCGTAAGCTGCTGTAGAATCAAAAGAAGTCGCTGGACTTAATTTTTCTGAAGCAACACCTTCGATTGCAACTGGAACTTCAAACCCGAAATAAGGATCTTTTTTGAATTCTGCGTTGTTCAAATCTCCGTTTAAAGCTGCATTGATAACCGCACGTGTATCTTTTAAAGACATACGCTCTTTTTTACCATTCCAACCTGTATTGATTAACCAAACATTTACACCAGTTTTCTCAACTTTATCGCTCAACATTTCAGCATATTTAGTTGGGTGTAACGGCATAAATGGCGCACCAAAACATGTAGAAAATGTAGTTTGAGGCTCTGTAACACCAGCTTCTGTACCAGCAACTTTAGATGTATATCCTGAGATAAATAAGTAAGCCGCTTGATCTGGGTTTAATTTTGCAATTGGAGGGAAAACTCCGTAAGCATCAAACGATAAGAAGAAAATATTTTTAGGATTTTTTCCTACAGATGGAACTGCAATATTTTCGATATAATCAATTGGATAAGAAACACGTGTATTTTCTGTGATAGATGTATCTGTAAAATCAACCTCGTTAGTTCCTGGAATTAATTTACAGTTTTCTAATAAAGCTCCATCTTTGATCGCTGCAAAAATTTCTGGCTCACCTTCTGGAGATAAGTTGATAACTTTTGCGTAACAACCACCTTCAAAATTGAAAACAGTATTGTCTTCTGTCCATCCGTGCTCATCATCACCAATCAAACGTCTGTTTTTATCTGCCGATAAAGTTGTTTTTCCTGTTCCAGATAAACCAAAGAACATTGCTGTATCTCCGTTTTCACCAGAGTTTGCAGAACAGTGCATTGGTAAAGTATTTCTGAATACTGGCATGATGAAGTTTAAGGCAGAAAAAATTCCTTTTTTCATTTCTCCTGTATAACCAGTTCCACCGTTTAAAACGATTTTACGTTTAAAATTTAAGATAGAGAAATTGTGTTGTCTTGTTCCATCTTCATTAGCGTCTGCAACAAAAGTTGGTGCATTGATAATTGTCCATTCAGCATCACCAAAGTTTTTTAATTCTTCTTCCGTTGGACGAATAAACATGTTATAGATAAATAAATTAGCAGCAGGAGTTTCTGTAATTGCTCTAATTTTTGTTTTGTAAGCATCATCAGCACAAGCAAAAGCATCGCGTACATAAATTTCGCGGTTGCTTAAATGCTCAACAACTTTATCATACAAAGCGTCAAATTTATCAGAATCGAAAGGAATATTGATGTTTCCATCCCACCAAACGTTTTCTGCTGTAATATCATCTTTTACAATAAAACGATCTTTAGGCGAACGTCCTGTAAATTCTCCTGTTAACATATTTACTGCTCCAGAAGATGTAATTTCTCCTTGTCCTAGCTCTACCATTTTCTCCGTAAGCTCTTCAGGAGATAATTGATAGTTAATTTTGGAATTTTTTATTCCGTAAGATGCCAATTCTATGCTCATTTTTGTGATTTTTATAGTATTTTAAAATATTAAAGGTAAAAACTTTGCACAAAGTTACAATAAAAAAAAGCGTGAAAAATTTGACTTATGTCATTCACTTAAACGTTTTCGTGAATATTTATTCAGCTTATATTTGCAAGTTCTTATGCGTGCATATAAAAAAAAGCTTGTATTTAATATAAGTTTTATATTTTTGCACTAGTTTACAACAATTAAAATTAGAAAATTATGTCTGACATTACATCAAGAGTGAAAGCGATTATCGTAGATAAATTAGGAGTTGACGAAAGCGAAGTTACGCTAGAAGCAAGTTTCACTAACGATTTAGGAGCTGATTCATTAGACACAGTAGAATTAATCATGGAATTCGAAAAAGAATTTGATATCCAAATTCCAGACGATCAAGCAGAAAAAATTTCTACTGTAGGTCAAGCTGTAACATACATCGAAGACTTAAACAAGTAATAGTTCCTATTTTATGGAATTAAAAAGAGTAGTAGTAACAGGTTTAGGCGCGCTAACACCAATCGGAAATACATACCAAGAATATTGGAATGGATTAGTGAATGGTGTAAGTGGCGCTGCGCCTATTACGCTTTTTGACGCAACTCTTTTTAAGACACAATTTGCTTGTGAGATCAAGAACTTCAATATCGAAGATCATTTTGATCGTAAAGAGGCAAGAAAAATTGACCGTTGTGCCCAATTGGGAATTATTGCAGCTAGAGAGGCAATAAAACACAGTGGAATCTTAGAAGATGCAAATGTAAACAAAGAGCGTATCGGCGTTATATGGGGATCTGGTATCGGTGGAATTAAAACTTTTGAAGAAGAAGTTTCTAATTACGCAACAGGAAATGGAACACCACGTTTCAATCCTTTCTTTATCCCTAAGATGATTGCAGATATCACGCCTGGTCATATTTCAATGGAATTTGGTCTTATGGGACCTAATTATACAACTGTTTCGGCATGTGCCTCTTCTACAAACGCAATTATTGATGCTTACATGTTATTAAGACTTGGAAAAGCTGATGCAATTGTTGCAGGAGGGTCAGAAGCTGCGATTACAGCTGCAAGTATTGGAGGTTTCAATGCATTACATGCGTTATCTACACGAAATGATGATCCACAAACTGCTTCTCGTCCATTCGACAAAGACCGCGACGGTTTTGTAATGGGAGAAGGGGCTGGAAGTATTATTTTAGAAGAATACGAACATGCAATTGCGCGTGGAGCTACAATTTATGCAGAATTAGTAGGGACAGGAATGACAGCAGATGCTCACCATATTACAGCACCGCATCCAGAAGGATTAGGCGCACTTAATGTGATGAGAGAGGCTTTATTAGACGCAAATATCAGTGTAGAAGATGTAGATCATATTAATATGCATGGTACATCGACTGGATTAGGAGATATTGCAGAATCTAAAGCTATTCAAAAATTATTTGGAGAACATGCTTATAATATTCAAATCAATTCAACAAAATCTATGACTGGTCACTTATTAGGTGGCGCAGGGATTATTGAAGCGATTTCGGCTATTGGAGCAATCAATAACAGTATCGTTCCACCAACAATTAATCATTTTACGGATGATGAAAATCTTGATCCGAAAATCGATTATACATTTAACAAAGCAAAAGAGAAAAATGTAGATTATGCATTGAGTAATACTTTTGGTTTCGGTGGTCACAATGCTTGTGTGATATTTAAGAAGTATAAGTAATGTCTTTCTTAAAAAAATTATTTTCTTTTAAAAATCATCGTGATGATTCAAATTCATCTGATCCTTTTTTGAAATTTTTGAAGTCGATTTTGGGTTATACTCCTCGCAATGTTGAGGTTTTTAAAGAAGCATTTACCCACAGATCTGCACAGAAAAAAGATGAAAATGGAAACAGTATAAACTTTGAAAGATTAGAGTTTTTAGGAGATGCATTACTTGGTGCTTCTGCAGCAATGTACTTATACTACAAAGCGCCCGATCAACAAGAAGGTTATTTGACAAAAATGCGCTCTAAAATTGTTTCGCGTAAACAATTGAATGCCGTTTCCAAACAACTTGGCTTGTTAGATTATTTGGATCCAATGAACAATCACAACAATTTGGGTGAAGACGTAAATGGTGATATGTTGGAGGCGTTGGTAGGAGCAATTTATGTTGATGGAGGCATAGATGCTGTACAAAAATTTATTCAAATCAAAATTATTGACCCTTATGCGGATTTAGATCGTTTGGAACACACGATTACAAGTCACAAATCGTTGATTTTGGAATGGAGTCAAAAAACGAGAAATACGATAAGATTCAATACATTTGAGGAGCAAAACGCAGAAGATTTGCAGGTTTTTGTATCAGTTATCCGTCTCAATGATAAAGTCATCTCGAAAGGGAGAGGAACTTCTAAAAAGAAAGCGGAGGAAAGTGCAGCAAAACGCGCCTACTATTCGCTACAAAAGAAAATAGAAAAAGTTTAGAAACATGGCAGAATTACTCTTATATGATGATTGGATAGATTTTCATCTCATAGGCGTAAATTCTAGTTTTAACACTTCTACACAATTTATTTTCCATCTCAACTCTACTTTTGATACGCGTTTTGAGCGTATTCACGATTTGGATATTCGGTTAGATGAGCATACTTATTTTTTCGAAACCTATCAATGGTTAGATGAAGCAAATAAAATAGATTATCATATCATTAAAAATACACCAAATCAATCCGATTTTAAAAAAAATGAAGTAGATTTATCAAATCTTTTCAAAGAGAGCGTTATTCTTGTACCAAATTACAAGGATTGCAATTATGTTGTAAAAATCTCTGGTTGGGAAGATGAACTACAATATCTTCAACTACCATTTGTAGAAAAAGATTTTATAAAAACGATCAAAAAAATAGATATCGATTTGATTAACAATGCAGATCAATTGGTTTTCTAACAAAATATTGTGCATAAAAAAAGGGAAAAATTATGATTTACGATAGACAATATCTTAAAAAGACAAAAATTGTCGCGACTTTAGGTCCGGCAACAGAAAGTCCAGAGATTTTATTAGAAATGATGAGAAAAGGAACAGATGTGTTCCGTATCAACTTTTCACACGCAGATTATGCGGATGTGAAACGTAAGATTGAAACAATTCATCAATTAAATAACGATCATGGCTACAATACAGCAATTTTAGCAGATTTACAAGGTCCTAAGTTACGTATTGGAAAAATGGAACACGAAGATTTTATCATCAATCCAGGAGATATTTTAACTTTCACAAACGAAGATGTTGTAGGAACGAAAGAAAAAGTTTTTATGACGTACAAAAAGTTTGCGCAAGACGTGCAAGTGGGAGAAAATATTTTGATTGATGACGGAAAATTAATCTTCAAAGTAATCGAGACAAACGGAACGGATACTGTAAAAGCAGAAACGATTCAAGGAGGTCCATTGCGTTCTAAAAAAGGAGTTAACTTACCAAATACAAATATTTCTTTACCAGCTTTAACAGAAAAAGATAAAGAAGATGCAAAATTCGCAATCGAAAATCGTGTAGATTGGTTTGCATTATCTTTCGTTCGTTCTGGACAAGATGTAAAAGATTTATCAGAATTTATCAAAGAAAATGGAACATTAAAAATTCCAATTATCTCTAAAATCGAAAAACCAGAAGCATTAGAAAATATTGATGATATTTTAGAATTTTCTGATGGATTAATGGTTGCTCGTGGAGATTTAGGAGTTGAGGTTCCGTTTGAAATCGTTCCAAAAGCCCAAAAAAAATTAATTGACAAAGCGAAATTAGCTCGTAAACCAGTTATTGTTGCAACGCAAATGATGGAAACAATGATTTCTAGTTTGACACCAACTCGTGCTGAGGTTTCTGACGTTGCAAATGCAGTTTTTGATGGTGCGGATGCGGTAATGTTATCTGGAGAAACTTCTGTAGGACAATATCCTGTACAAGTTATCGAGAAAATGACAAAAATTCTTCAAACTGTTGAAGATGATGATCACGTACATGTACCAGAACACAAACCAAAGATCAAAAACGAACGTTTTGTAACTGATATGGTTTGTTATAATGCGGCTAGAATGGCAGAAGATACAGGAGCGAAAGCAATTGCAACTTTAACGTATTCTGGTTATACAGCTTTCCAAATTTCTTCTCATCGTCCAAATTCATTTATCTTGGTATTCAACCCAAGTAAACGTATTAACCGTATGTTGAATTTGTTGTGGGGAGTGAAAGCAATCAATTACGATCCTCGCGATACTTCTACCGATCAAACGGTAACTGAGGTAAATATCTTGGCGAAAAATGCAGGTTATGTAGAATATGGTGATTATATCATCAATCTTAATGCAATGCCAGCATTTGAGAAAGGAATTACAAATACATTACGTATTTCGATGATTTAATAAAATCAATAATAATAGTTTAAAGCGTTCAATTTTTGAACGCTTTTTTTGTATGTTAAAGAAAAAAATGATTTTAAAAGATTTGTTAAAATATAATTTATTAACTTCGTCAGTTCGAATTAGAAGAATTTATGTGTATTTATAACGTGATATTATCTGGAGGAGTAGGAAGTCGTTTATGGCCACTTTCTCGTAAAAGCCATCCAAAACAATATTTACCTTTGTTTAATGAGCAATCATTATTTGAGTTAACGATTCAACGTAATCGTCCAATTGCCGATAAATTAATTGTGATTGGGAATAAAGATAATGACCATTTAAGTCAAGAAGTTTTAGATAAACTTGATGTTGAATACACAAAAATTGTAGAAGCTGTTCCACGTAATACAGCAGCGGCAATTGCATTTGCAGCTTTAGCAGTTGAGGATGATGATATTCTAATTGTTACACCATCTGATCATTTGATTGAAGATATGGAAGCTTATCAAGTTGCAATGAAAAAAGCGATTGCGCTAGCCGAAAAAGATTATATCGTAACATTTGGTGTTCATCCGACTCGTCCAGAAACGGGTTATGGTTATATTGAGCACAAAGGAGATAATGTACTTTCTTTCCGCGAAAAACCAAATCATATTACTGCGCAAGATTTTATCGAGCAAGGAAACTTTTTGTGGAATAGTGGAATGTTTTGTTTCAAAGCAAAAATTTTACTGAAAGAATTAAAGAAATTTGAGAAAGATATTTACGAAGCTTCAAAAATTGCTTGGTCTGACAATATTAACGGAGAATTGAACGAAGAACTTTCAATGAATATTCCATCAAATAGTATCGATTACGCCGTAATGGAACGAAGCAAGAAGATAAAAGTAGTTCCAGCAAAATTTGTTTGGAATGATTTAGGTTCTTTCGAATCGTTGTATGATTATTTTATAATGAACGGACATTATGTCGATCGTAATGGAAACATGGTGATTGGAACAGATGTTTATACTTCTTTTGTTGGTTTGCAAAATACCATTTTTGTGAATACCCCGACAGCGAATTTAATTCTACAAAAAGAATATTCGCAGGAAGTAAAGAATGTTTACACGCATTTAGAAAAAATAAATTCTGAATTAATTTAAATACTTAGCACTCGATTTGAGTGCTTTTTTTATGTCATAAAAGCTTAAAATTAATTCAATATAAATCCTTAAATTTGTCGTTCCAACAATATTATTATAAAATGACAACGGGAATTACATTCGGTATATTTGACCTTCTTCATGCAGGTCATGTGATGATGCTCGAAGAAGCCAAAAGACAATGCGACTACTTAATTGTAGGGCTTAATACTGATCCTGCAAGTGTAGACCCTTCAAAAAATAGTCCTACTCAATCTATTGTAGAGCGTTATATTCAATTAGAAGGTTGTCGATATGTCGACGAAATCATTCCCTACGAAACCGAACAAGATTTGTTTGATATGTTAAGTGCTTTACCAATAAATGTTAGAGTTATTGGCGAAGAATATCGAAATATCGACTTTACGGGAAAACAATATTGTTTAGATAATAATATTCAAATTTACTACAACAAGCGTACACACCGCTTCTCTAGTTCTGGATTAAGAAAAGTAGTTGCGACTTCTGAAAAGGAGAAATAATGAAAACAGTATTAATAACTGGTGTAGCTGGTTTTATAGGTTACCATTTAGCTGAAAAATTAATCGAAAAAAATATCAAAGTTGTTGGAATTGATAATATTAACGATTATTACACTATTCAGTTAAAATATGATCGATTAAAAGAATTAGGAATCAATCAAGAATTTGCTTCAAATTTTGATCAGAAAGTTCTATCTTCTAAACACGAAGAAAAGATGATTTTCTATCGAATGAATTTAGAAGACAAAGAGTCATTAGCTCAACTTTTTAAAGAATATTCTTTTGATTCGGTTGTTAATATGGCAGCTCAGGCTGGTGTTCGTTATAGTATCGAAAATCCTGATGCCTATGGACAGAGTAATTTAGTTGGTTTTCTAAATATTTTAGAATGTTGCCGAAATTATAACGTCAAAAAATTACTGTACGCAAGTAGTTCAAGTATTTACGGAAACTCTTCAGATGTTCCTTTTTCAACAAATCAAAACGTTGATCATCCTATTAGTTTATACGCAGCTACTAAAAAAGCAAACGAGCTAATGGCGCATGCGTATAGTCATTTATACAATTTCCAAACGATAGGTTTGCGCTTTTTCACGGTTTATGGACCTTGGGGACGACCAGATATGGCCATGTTTTTGTTTACAGATGCTATTTTGAATCATCAACCCTTAAAAGTTTTTAATCACGGTGATTTGTCACGTGATTTCACTTACATTGATGATATTATTCAAGGAATAGACAAAATACTTGAAGATAAAAATATTAAAGAAAAATACCAATTATACAATATTGGGAATAGTAAACCTGTTCAATTAATGGATTTTATCAAAGAAGTTGAGCTTTCGACAGGTGAAAAAGCTATTTTAGAAATGTATCCGATGCAAGCAGGAGATGTCAATCAAACATGGGCTGATGTCCAAGAGTTGAAAGATAAATTTGGTTATAATCCTAATTATCCTGTTGACAAAGGAGTGTATAACTTTGTACAATGGTACAGAAAATATTATAATAAATGAATCAACAACATAAAATAGCAGTAATTGGCTTAGGGTACGTAGGTTTACCTTTGGCTCGATTATTTGCAACAAAATACCCTGTTGTTGGGTTTGATATCAATCAGAAACGTATTGCTGAATTAAATAGTGGAATTGATTCAACTTTAGAAGTTGAAAATAATGTTCTACAAAATGTTTTAGTTAAACAAAACCCTTTTAATTCACATTCTGACCTTGTCGAAGAATCTCAAAACGGACTGTTTTGCTCTTCAAATACAGAAGATATTAGAGATGCTACAATTTATGTGGTAACCGTTCCTACGCCAGTGGACAAAAATAATCGACCAGACTTGACTCCTTTGAAAAAAGCTTCGGAAACGGTAGGTAAAGTGTTAAAACCAAATGATATTGTTATTTACGAATCAACGGTTTATCCAGGTGTTACAGAAGAAGAATGTATTCCAGTATTGGAACAATTTTCGGGATTGAAGTTTAACCAAGATTTTTATGCGGGATATTCGCCAGAGCGAATTAATCCTGGAGATAAAAAACATACGGTTGAGAAAATTTTAAAAGTAACATCAGGTTCAACGCCAGAAATTGGAAAAATTGTTGATGATTTATATCAATCAGTAATTGTTGCTGGGACTCATTTAGCACCTACAATCAAGGTTGCAGAAGCTTCAAAAGTGATCGAAAATTCGCAGCGTGATATCAATATTGCATTTATCAATGAATTATCGAAGATTTTTTCGCTAATGGATATTGATACAAACGATGTTTTAGAAGCTGCTGGAACTAAATGGAATTTTTTACCATTCAAACCAGGTCTTGTTGGAGGACATTGTATTGGTGTTGATCCATTTTATTTGGCTCAAAAAGCACAAGAAATTGGTTATTATTCTGAATTGATTTTAGCAGCAAGACGATTAAATGACTCGATGGGAGCTTTTGTAGCTTCGCAAGTTGTTAAATTGTTAATAAATAACGATATAAAAGTAAAAGGAGCAAGAGTTCTAAATTTAGGAATTACCTTTAAAGAAAATTGCCCTAATATTCGTAATTCGAAAGCAATTGATGTAATTAATGCATTAGAAGAATATGGAATAGAGGTGACAACTTTAGATCCTTGGGCTAACACAACAGAGGTGATGCACGAATATGGAATAAAATGTCATTCAGAACTTATCGAAGGATCTAAATTTGATGCGATTATCTTGACTGTTTCACACGACGAATTTTTAAATCTTCAGTTAAATGATTATTTAAAAGAAAATGGTGTGATTTATGATGTAAAAGGGGCTTTGCCTAAAGAAGAAGTTGATAAACGACTATAAAAATACTATGAAAACTATTTTAATTACTGGAGGAGCTGGATTTATCGGTTCTCACGTTGTAAGAGAATTTGTCTTAAAATATCCTGAAACGAAAATCATCAACCTTGATGCGTTAACGTATGCGGGTAATTTAGAGAATTTGAAAGACATCGAAATTAAATCAAATTACGAATTCGTAAAAGCTGATATTACTGACGCAAAACATATATTAGAAGTTTTTGAAAAATATCAGCCAGATGGTGTCATCCATTTAGCAGCTGAATCTCATGTGGATCGTTCTATTACAAATCCGTTAGAATTTGTGATGACCAATGTGATTGGAACAGTAAACTTATTGAATGCTGCAAAAACGATTTGGAACAATAATTTTGAAGGAAAACGTTTTCATCATGTTTCGACAGATGAGGTTTTTGGCGCTTTAGGTGATGAAGGTTTTTTTACAGAAGAAACTTCTTATGATCCGCATTCGCCATATTCAGCATCAAAAGCATCTTCGGATCATTTTGTAAGAGCATATCATGATACATATGGTTTACCAATTGTGATGACGAATTGCTCAAACAATTATGGACCAAATCATTTTCCAGAAAAATTAATTCCATTGTGTATTCATAATATTTTGAATGGAAATCCATTACCAATTTATGGAGACGGAAAATATACACGCGATTGGTTATTTGTAATCGATCATGCCAAAGCGATTGATTTAGTTTTCCATGAAGGAAAAAATGGAGGTTCTTACAATGTAGGAGGTTTCAACGAATGGAAAAATATCGATTTGGTAAAAGAATTGTGCAAGCAAATGGATGAAAAATTAGGGAAAGAAGCAGGAACTTCAAAACAATTAATCACATTTGTGAAAGATCGTCCAGGACATGATTTACGTTATGCAATTGATGCAACAAAAATCAACGAAGAATTAGGCTGGAAACCAAGTGTGACGTTTGAGCAAGGTTTGAGTCTAACAATTGATTGGTTTTTATCCAACAAAGAATGGTTAGATAATGTAACGTCTGGCGATTACCAAAATTACTACGAAAAACAATATAATTAAGATGAAAGCGACAGAAACTAAATTAAAAGGTTGTTTTATTTTAGAACCAACAGTTTTTGAAGATTCGAGAGGATATTTCTTCGAAGCGTATCATGAAGATAAAATGGAAGAAATATTGGGCTATAAACCAACTTTTGTTCAAGATAATCAATCTAATTCATCTTACGGAGTTGTTCGTGGTTTACATATGCAAGCGGGAGAGCATTCGCAGGCAAAGCTGGTTCGTGTTGTAGAAGGTGCTGTGATTGATGTTGCAGTTGATGTTCGTCCTGGTTCTGAAACATATGGACAATCAGTTGCAGTTGAATTATCTGCTGATAACAAAAGACAATTGTTTATTCCAAGAGGATTTTTACATGGTTTTTCTGTTATTTCTGAATCAGCGACATTTTTATATAAATGTGACAATGGCTATAATAAAGCCTCTGAAGATGGAGTTTATCCATTAGATCAAGAAATTGGAATTGATTGGGGGGTTCCTTCAGATAAAATGATTATTTCTGATAAAGATCAAGAAGCGCAATCATTTCAAACATTTCAAACAAAATAACTAAACTAAAAATACTATAAATTGAAAGGAATAATTTTAGCTGGAGGATCTGGTACAAGGTTGCATCCATTAACATTAGCGGTTAGTAAACAGTTAATGCCAGTATATGATAAACCAATGATCTATTATCCATTATCAACTTTGATGTTGGCAGGGATTAATGAAATATTGATTATTTCTACGCCTCATGATTTACCACATTTTGAAAAATTATTAGGTGACGGATCGCAAATAGGATGTAAATTTTCTTATAAAGAACAACCAAGTCCAGATGGTTTAGCGCAAGCTTTTATTTTAGGAGAAGAGTTTATTGGAGATGATAAAGTAGCATTAATTTTAGGAGATAATATTTTCTACGCATCTGGAATGTCAAAACTATTGCAAGATTCTGCAAACCCTGACGGAGGAGTGGTTTTTGCTTACCAAGTTTCTGATCCAGAACGTTATGGAGTAGTAGAGTTTAATGAGAAGAATGAAGTAGTTTCTATCGAAGAAAAACCTTCTGAACCTAAATCAAATTATGCAGTTCCTGGATTATATTTTTATGACAATGATGTGGTAGAAATAGCTAAAAATATCAAACCATCTCCTCGTGGAGAATTAGAAATTACAGATATCAATGCTGAATATCTTAAAAGAGGTAAATTGAAAGTTGGTGTTTTCAACCGTGGTACAGCATGGTTAGATACAGGTACAATCAATTCGTTAATGCAAGCTGGACAATTTGTTCAAGTAATTGAAGAACGTCAAGGAATGAAAATTGGTGCGATTGAAGAAGTAGCTTATCGTATGGGTTATATTGACAAGCAGCAATTAGAAAAAATTGCAGAACCATTACGTAAAAGTGGGTATGGGGAGTATCTGATTAGAATAATAAAATAAGCTACAATACAGAGCAATGAAACACATCTTAATTACAGGAGGAGCAGGATTTATCGGATCTAACTTAACCGAATTTTTTTTAGGAAATGACTATCAAGTGACTTGTTTAGATAATTTTGCAACAGGACATCGTCATAATGTAGAGCCTTTTTTGGGACATCCAAATTATAAATTAATTGAAGGTGATATACGCGATTTAGTAACATGTCATAAAGCAGTTGAAGGTGTAGATTATGTGTTGCATCAAGCAGCTTTAGGATCGGTACCTCGTTCTATTAATGATCCAATTACTTCTAATGAGGTGAATGTTTCAGGTTTTTTGAATATGTTGGTTGCTGCACGCGATGCTGGAGTTAAGCGTTTTGTGTATGCCGCTTCATCTTCAACATATGGAGATTCAGAAAACTTACCGAAAGTAGAAGACATTATTGGAAAACCACTTTCTCCTTATGCCATTACAAAATATGTGAATGAGTTGTATGCAGATATTTTTAGCAAAACTTATGGTTTATCATGTATAGGATTGCGCTATTTTAATGTATTCGGTCGTCGTCAAGATCCAAATGGAGCTTATGCAGCAGTTATTCCATTGTTTGTAAAACAATTTATGAATTATGAATCTCCAAAGATTAACGGGACAGGAGATTATTCTCGCGATTTTACTTACATTGATAATGTGATTCAGATGAATGAACGTGCAATGTTAACAGAAAATGAAGGAGCAATAAATACAGTTTATAATACAGCAGTAGGAGATAGAACTACTTTAAATGATTTAGTGAAATATTTACGTGAATATTTAAGTGAATACGATGCTGATATTGCAAATGTAGAAGTGATTCATGGACCAAATCGTATTGGAGACATTCCTCATTCGCTAGCGTCTATAGAAAAAGCGAAAACATTATTAGGTTACGAACCTACTCATACAATTGATAAAGGCTTAAAAGAAGCTGTAAAATGGTATTGGGATAATTTGAAATAGAATTATGGGGTTTAGATACGATATACAGGGATTAAGAGCTATAGCTGTTCTTCTGGTATTTGTTTTTCATTTGAATTCCTCTTGGTTAACTGGAGGTTTTATAGGAGTTGATATCTTCTTTGTAATTTCTGGATTTTTAGTTAGTAGTATTATTTTACATAAAAAAGAGAAAGCTACATTTGGATTTATAGATTTTTATATAGGAAGAATTAAACGAATTGTTCCTGTGTTATTATTGCTTTTAGTTTTTGTTGGGATTGTAGGAGCGTGGATTTATTTAAGTGGAGATATACAAGGACTTCGTAAAAATATGTTTCATTCAGCTATTTTTAATTCTAATAATTATTTAGCAAGTCTCGATAATTATTTTGGAGCAAGTAGCCAGGAAAACCCTTTATTACATACATGGACATTGTCTATTGAGATGCAGTTTTACTTTTTACTTCCTTTGTTTTTGATATTATTCAATAGGAAGTATATAGTGTCAATAAGTTTGGCTATTATAATATTATTATTTAGCTATTCTTTCTATAATAGTACTTTTTTGAATAATCAAAGTGCAATGTACTTTTCTTTAATAGCGCGAATTCCAGAGTTTCTAATTGGGACTGTATTTGCAGTAAAAGCAAATGAAATAACAAAGGTAATAGGTAATAATAAGAATGTAATAGCTATAGCTTCTTTAATAGGTATTATATTATGTGGATTGTTCTATACAGAATATATTAACTTCCCTGGTTTATGGGTAATATTACCTTGTTTGTTTACTGGAATTATATTAGTTACTACAGAATCAAAAATGAATATCTTGTTTTCGAATAAGATATTAGTACATATTGGAGAGCTATCGTATTCTATTTATTTATGGCATTGGACTATTATGGCTTTTGTTAGATATTATAATGCTCGAGTTGATTTTGTTTGGTATGAAATGCTATTAATTGTAATATTAACTTATATTTTATCTTGGTTGTCTTATACTTATGTTGAAAATATTTTTAGAACTTATACCAATAGAAAATTTTTTATTCAGTTTGGAGCAATGATCTGTAGCTTAGGATTAGTGGTTTTTGGGATGCCAAAATTAAATAATTATTTGTCACCTATACCAGAAATATATTCTAAACCAATATTTGGGTTAAATTCACATGGCAAGACATTTAAAAGAGCCGATTTTCTAGGTGATACAATAAAAACGAATGACTCTATTTTATTGATTGGAGATAGTCATGCTTTAGTATATAAAAGAATTTTGGAGATTAGTGGAAATGAATATAAATTTAATTTTAAAACAATAACAAACGATTTGTATCCGAATATTCCTAATTTAGATAAGAATGATTTTATTTCTTTAAAGTATTATAATCAATATGAAAATTTAATCGAGGAAAGCAGAAGGTTATTTAAGGAATCTAAAATTATTTTTATCTCTTCTATTTGGGCAAAATCTATTTTTTCTTTAGAGCCAGCTTTTAAAGATTTTGTTCAAAGTTTAAATAAGGATCAGCATATTATTATTATTTCTGATTACCCAGAATTTGATAGAAATCCATTAAGAATTACTAGAGGTTTTGTTTATAAAAAGGAAGGGGTTTGAAATAAAAGAGACAAAATCTGATATACCCGATTATGTAATGGAAGTAGCTAGTCAGAATAAAAATGTTCATTATTTGAAATTAGATTATTCAGAGTTTCAAAATCTACCAATGATTAATGATACTTTGGCTTATTATGATGGTGGTCATATGAATTATTATGGTACTTCTAAAGTAGGAGAGGCCTTTAGTAAAGATATATATGAATTTTTAAAAAAAATAAAAAAATAAAATGGAGAAAATAGTAATTATAGGGTTAGGGTATGTAGGATTACCTTTAGCACGTTTATTTGCAACTAAATATCCTGTAGTAGGATTTGATATTAATCAAAAACGAATTGAAGAATTAAGTACTGGAACAGACTCTACTTTAGAAGTTTCTGATGATGTATTAAAATCTGTTTTAGTGAAAGAAAATCCTTTTAAAACTAATTCGAATGGATTGTATTGCTCAAATAATTTGGATGATATTAAAGATGCAAATATTTATGTTGTAACAGTACCTACACCTGTGGATAAGCACAATCGTCCGGATTTAACCCCATTGTATAAATCTTCAGAGACAGTTGGTAAAGTATTATCAAAAGGAGATATTGTAATTTATGAATCAACTGTTTATCCAGGAGTTACGGAAGAAGAATGTGTTCCCGTATTAGAAAAAATTTCTGGACTTAGGTTTAATGAAGATTTCTTTGCAGGATATTCTCCAGAACGTATCAACCCAGGAGATAAAGAACATACAGTAGAGAAAATCTTGAAGGTGACTTCAGGCTCTACACCTGAGATTGGAATAATTGTAAATGATATTTACAAATCGGTTATTACTGCAGGAACTCACTTAGCTCCTACAATTAGAGTTGCAGAAGCTGCAAAAGTAATCGAAAATTCTCAACGTGATATTAATATTGCTTTTGTTAATGAGTTAGCAAAAATTTTCAATTTATTAGAGATCGATACACATGCAGTTTTAGAAGCAGCAGGTACAAAATGGAATTTCTTGCCATTCAAACCAGGTTTAGTTGGAGGACATTGCATTGGTGTAGATCCATATTATTTAGCGCAAAAAGCGCAAGAAAAAGGATATCATCCAGAAATCATATTGGCAGGAAGACGTCTTAATGATTCTATGGGAAAATATGTTGCTGAACAAGTTGTAAAAGCAATGATTAAGAAGAATATCAATGTCAATGGCAGTAAAGTTTTAATGTTAGGTATTACTTTTAAAGAAAATTGCCCAGATGTTAGAAATACTAAAATTGTTGATGTAATTGCAGCGCTTGAAGATTTCGGAATTGCAGTAACCATTTATGATCCATGGGCAAATCCAGATGAAGTTCTACATGAATATAGTGTAAAGAGTTTTAAAGAATTGCCTAATGATAAATTTGATTGTGTAATTCTTGGGGTTGCTCATAACGATTTTAAGACTCTTGATATTAATAGTTTGACAAAAGAAGATTACATTATATATGATGTGAAAAATATTTTGAAATATGCAGATAGTAGATTGTAATATTATGAAATCAAAAATAATAAACCTTCCAAAGATTATAGATAAAAGAGGTAATTTATCCTTTTTTCAAGGTAATAATCAGCTTCCTTTTGAAATTGCTAGAACCTATTGGATTTATGATGTACCAGGAGGCGAAGTTCGAGGAAGTCATGCATTTAAAAATCAAAATGAATTTATTATTGCATTATCGGGTAGTTTTGATGTGGTTATTAATGATGGTGCTGTAGAACAAAGGTTTTCACTAAATAGATCATATTATGGACTTTACATACCTAAAATGTTGTGGAGAAAATTAGAGAATTTTTCGACAAATTCTTTAGCATTAATTGTATCAGACAAAAAATACGATGAGAACGACTATATCAGAGATTTTGATGAATTTAAAAAATTAATAAATGCAAAATAAATTATCAGTGTTTGATTGTTCAGTTATTGATTTAGGTAAAATTAGTTTCGATGAAGGTAATCTTACTGTTATTGAGAATAATTCGACATTTCCTTTTGATGTCAAAAGAGTTTTTTATTTGTATGATATTGCAGGAGGAGAAAGTAGGGGAGCTCATGCCCATATAGAATGTCATCAATTTTTAATAGCTGCAAGTGGAAGTTTTGAAGTAAGCCTTGATGATGGTAATTACAAACGTCAAGTTTTGTTAAACAGACCAAATATAGGATTACATATTCCTCCAGGAATTTGGGCCTCAGAAATTAATTTTTCATCAGGAGCGATCTGTTTGGTTATGGCTTCTCATCAATATAATGAAGAAGATTATCTTAGAAATTATGAAGACTTTTTAAATTATATTCAAAATGATTAAGATACATCCTTTATCTGATGTGCAAAGTCAACATATTGGTGACGGCACTTCTGTTTGGCAATTTTCAGTAATTCTATCTGAAGCAAGAATTGGACAAAATTGTAATATTAATTGTCAAGTATTTATAGAAAACGATGTTATAATCGGTAATAATGTTACCATAAAACCAGGAGTTCAAATTTGGGATGGTGTTACTCTGGAAGATAATGTATTTATAGGACCAAATGTAACTTTTACAAATGATTTAAAACCAAGATCAAAACAGTACCCAGAAAGTTTTGAAAAGACATTAATAAAAAAAGGAGCTTCTATAGGAGCAAACTCCACAGTAATCGCTGGAAATGTAATAGGTGAAAATGCTATGATTGGAGCAGGAAGTGTAATTACTAAAGAAGTTCCAGCTAATACAGTTTGGTTTGGAAATCCAGCTAAACAAAAAGGTGTAATTGACGAAAATGGACAAATAATTTATTTATAAAACACTCACATGATTAAATTCTTAGACTTACAAAAAATAAATTTATCTCATCAAGAAGAAATAGAAGAAAGAATGTTAAAAACATTCCGTTCTGGTTGGTATTTACAAGGAGAAGAGCTAAAAACTTTTGAAAATAACTTGTCAAATTATATTGGAGCAAAACATGGTATTGGTGTTGCAAATGGATTAGATGCGTTAAGATTGATTCTTAGAGGCTACATAGAACTAGGTATTATGAAAAAAGGGGATGAAGTTTTAGTACCTTCTAATACATATATAGCTTCTATTCTTGCAATTTCTGATAATGGACTTGTTCCGATTTTGGTTGAACCTTCTGACGATAATTTTAATATTGATATAGATAAAATCGAGGATAAGATTACAGATAAAACGAAAGGAATCTTAATTGTTCATTTGTATGGAAGAGCTGTTTTCTCTAAAAAATTAAGAGATATTGCGACAAAACATAATCTTAAAATTATTGAAGATAACGCCCAAGCCATAGGAGCTAAATGGGAAGGAATAAGAACTGGAAATTTAGGTGATGCATCTGGATTTAGCTTTTATCCAGGGAAAAACCTTGGTGCTTTAGGAGATGCAGGTGCAGTTACAACCAATGATGACGATTTAGCTGCAGCTATTAGAGCTATAGCTAATTACGGGTCCAATAAAAAATATGTAAACACCTATAAAGGTCTTAATAGTCGTTTAGACGAAATTCAGGCTGCCGTTTTGGATGTAAAACTAAAGTATATTGATAAGGACAATGATATAAGAAGAGAAATAGCCAAAAGATATTTAGCAGAAATTAAGAATCCTAAAATTATTCTTCCAGAAAACCCTCAAGACGAAGCAGAACATGTTTGGCATGTATTTGTTGTAAGAACAGAGCATAGAAATGGATTGCAAGCTTATTTGGATGACAACGGAATTCAAACGATTATTCATTACCCAACTCCGCCACATAAGCAAGAAGCTTATAAAGAATGGAATGATTTATCATATCCAATTTCGGAAAAAATGCATAACGAAGTATTGAGTTTGCCTATTAGTCCTGTGATGGATGAAAATGAAGTTATTGAAATAATAAAAATCTTGAATTCTTATTAATGATTTCAATAAAAAAAATATTACATTCTAATGAACTATTAAAAGTATTCTCTTTTACAGGGCTTTCTACCTTAATAAAATTATTAACAAGTTATATCACTGTAAAAGTAGTTGCTTCTATTGTTGGTCCAAGTGGGATAGCAATCATAGGACAGCTACAAAATTTTGTATCTATTATTACAACATTAGGTGCTGGAGGAATAAACAATGGTGTCGTTAAGTATGTATCTGAATATAAAGATGACACATCATTTATTAAAAAAATTATAGGAAATGGTTTTAGGATTACTGTATTATTTTCATCAGTGGTAGGAGGACTAGTTCTATTTATGAGTTTTTTTTTGAGTAAATGGATTTTATTAGACAGTGAGTTATACTATGTGTTTATGTTTTTGGGATTAAGTTTGATCTTAATGTCTATTAACAATTTTTTTATATCTATTCTAAATGGATATAAGGAATTTAAAAAATATGTAATAGTTAATATTATCACAAGTATTGTGGGACTATTTTTCACTTTGATCTTGGTTTATTTTCTGAATTTACCAGGTGCTTTAATTGCAAATGTAACTTATCAAAGTGTTATTCTTTTTGTTACAATTTACTTTGTAAAAAAGTCGATTTGGTTTAATAAAATTTATTTATGGAATAAATTTGATAGAAATATTGTAAAAAAATTTCTATCTTATTCTTTGATGGCATTAGTTACAGCTGCAACAGCCCCAGTCTCACAACTCGTCATTAGAGGATACTTAATAAAAAATTATTCTATTACAGATGCTGGCTATTGGGAAGCAATGAATAGAATTTCTGGATTATATTTATTATTTGTTACAACATCTTTAGGAGTTTATTATTTACCAAAACTTTCTGAAATTAAAAGTGAAAAATTACTAAAGGAAGAGGTTTTAAAAACTTATAAATTGGTTCTTCCAATTGTACTTTTGAGCTTAATTATAATGTATTTTTTAAAAGACTTTGTCATTACTATCTTATTTACAAAAGAGTTTTACCCAGTAAAAAATTTATTTTCCTGGCAATTTTTAGGAGATTTTTTCAAAATTGCGAGCTGGATTCTCGCTTTTATTATGGTTGCAAAATCAAAAACGAAAGCATTTATTATTACTGAAATTGTTTTTTCAATATCCATAATATTATTGTCCTATTTTTTTATCAATTTTAATGGTGTTGTTGGAGCAACACAAGCTTATTTTGTGAATTATTTTTTATATTTTATCATTATGTTAATCTATTTTAGAAAATTATTATTAAAAACTAGTTAAATGAAAATATTAATTCCTTTAGCCGGAGGGTTTGGAAAAGCTGGTGGTTGGAGAGTTCTTTCAGAGCTAGCTAATAGATGGATTATAGAAGGTAACTCTGTCATCTTTTTGGTACATAAAAAAACCGAAACGCCTTATTTTCCTACAAAAGCGCAGATAATTTATTATGATAATTCTGGAGAAATTGTTGATTGTTCAGACCTGAATTATAAAGCTCCAGTTTTGGGAGCTTTAAAAATAAGAACAGCCTTAAGAAAGGCTTTAGATAAACAGACTGCTGACATAGTTTTAGCAACTCATAGTTTCACTGCAGAACCAGTTTGCTTATCAAGTATAGATGCAAAAAAGTTCTATTATGTTCAAGCTTATGAACCAGATTATTATTATAAAAAAAGTTTAAAGGAAATACTTTACAAATGTATAAGTAGGAAGTCTTACAAGTTGGGACTTAATATTATTGTGAATGCGCCTATGTATCTTTCTTATAGAGAGATAGAAACGGATATGTTTGTCTACCCTGGGTTAGATTTATTAAATTTTAAACCTGTTAGTAGAAAACAAAATGAAAAGATAATCTTAGGGACAATTGGTCGATTAGAAGAGTATAAAGGTACTGCTTATATTGTAGAGGCATTCAAGAAGTTAAGACAAGAATTTGGAGATAGGATAGAATTACATATGGCATTTGGAGATTCTACATTATCAAATACAGATGGAATAAGGCTTATTAGTCCAAATGGAGATCTAGAACTGGCAGCATACTACAATAGCTTGGATATGTATTTATGTGCAGGAACTATCCAATTAGAAGCAGTACATTATCCAGTTATTGAAGCAATGGCTTGTAAGACTCCAGTAATTACAACGGGCTATCAACCTGCTGATGATAGTAATTCTTGGAAAGTATCAGTAAAGAGCTCAGACGAAATTCTATTGAAAGTGAAAGAGGTTCTTGGTGTTGATACTTCGAAAAAAGTTGAAAAAGGTTTTAGAGATGTACAAATTTTTAATTGGGATAATGTTTCAAATAAAATGTTGAATTATTTTAAGGCTAAATTGTAATTGTACATAATTATTTTACATGTATTTTATTTTATACAGCATTCTGCTAATTTTTGCATTTTTTGAATTTGTCTTTAGAAAGACAAGTCTTAAGTTATTCTTTTTCTTTGTAGTGAGCAGCTTGTTTATCATTACAGTTTCTTATACTACTTCAGGACCTGATTTTAGCAATTATCAAACCCATTTTCAAAATAGTAATTTAGATTATGTTAGACAAGCATCTGAGCCAGTTCATTTATTCCTGATCGATTTTTCAAAGAAAATAGGATTTAGCTTTGAAGAATTTTATGCATTATATGGAGTTTTGATTATATTACCACTTCTCTTTTTCGTACTGAAGAGCTCACCTCTTCCTGTGTTCGTAATGAGTATATTTTTTGTAATCCCTTTTTTCCCTGATATTACACAAATAAGAAATTTTCTTGCAATATCTGTTTTTTTTACAGCAATTTATTTTTATAGAAAAAGTAGAGTCATATTTTATGCTTTGTATATTTTATCGGTTTTGTGTCACTTTTCTATGTTGTCCATTCTTCCTTTTTTTATCATTAGAAAATTTTCTTTTTTTAAAAATTTAAAAGCTTCGAATATTATTGTTTTAATAGGTATGGCTTTACTTGTTTTAGTACCACGAAGTATTAGTGATCCTTTAATCACAGCGATTAATCCAAAATATAATAGTTATTTAGAAGGTACAAGTACATATTTAGGAACGATTGTATTATTTATTCCTTTTTTTGTATTAAATAATGTGGTGCTTTATCATTATAAAAATATATTTCCAAAAATTAAACAAAATATTGATAGACAGTACAAAATAAATATTCCTTTTTTTATAGAACTTATAACATATGCTAACTATTTGATACTTTTACAATATTTTATTAGAGATTTTTCTCGTATAACAATGAATCTCTCCGTTTTGTCTTATATATATATATCAATCATGGTTTTTTATGGTTGGAACACAAAGAAAGGAGAAGCAACAAGCCATATACAAATGTTAATACTATCAATATGGAGTCTTGCGACTTTTTATATTTGCTTTTTAGCTTTGAATGACGGTGAATATTTTAAAATAATCGAAGGAATTTTTATTAACAATAGCATTTATGGTAGCAATTAATAAAGTTTTATTTTTAACAAAATACTCCTCTAAAGGAGCAAGTTCGCGATACCGATTTTATAATTACGAAAAATATCTTCGTCATAATAATATTGAACCTACTTATAAGCCATTACTAGATGATTTGTACATTAAAAATTTGTATGCAAAGAATGCAATTATGACAAAAGCTTTAGCAATTTATTATATTGTTAAGCGTTTTTTATTTTTGTTTTTTTTAGCAAAAAAATATGAACATATAGTAATAGAAGCAGAATTATTTCCACATTTTGGTTTTGCTTTAGATAATTTTTTCCTAAAAAAGATGAAGTCCTTCAGTTTAGACTTTGATGATAATATTGCTGCAAACTATGTAGGGACAAAAAATGAAGATAAAATTCAAAAATTAATGTTGCTTGCTAATTTTGTTACCGTTGGTAATCGTTGGTATATAAGAGAATTTAAAGGGAATTTAATCTATCTACCAACCGTGATAGATTTAGATTATTATCCTCTTTTTAAAACTTATCCCGAAAAAAAATCCATTGTATGGATAGGATCTCCTTCCACACAGAAGTATTTGTTGTTATTGGAGGATGTATTCGTAGAGGTTAATAAAGTAATACCATTTACGTTAAAAATTATTGGTGGTGATGTGCAATTTTCTAATAAACAAATAAAAGTAGAATATACACCTTGGAGTGCTGAAACAGAAAATAAGGAATTATCTGAAGCTACTTTAGGTATTATGCCTTTACATGATTCTTATTGGGAAAAGGGTAAATGTGGTTTTAAGTTGATACAGTATATGGCAAGCGGTATTGCTGTAATTTCATCAGATTTACCTGCGAACAAAGAAATCGTGGAAGAAGGGATCAATGGTTTTGTAGTAAATTCAGAAAAGGAATGGATGGATAAATTAGTGTTTTTACTTGAAAGCAACCAGACAAAAGAAATGGGATTATCTGGTAGAAAAAGGATAGAGTCTAATTATAGCTATCAGGTTTGGGGTAATAGATATGCCGAAATAATTAAGTGTAATGGATAAAATAGTAGCCATAATTGTAACCTATAATCCTAATGTAGAAGATTTAAAGCAAAATGTTTCTACATTCAATCATGAAGTAGATTATGTTATTATTGTAGATAATGCGTCTTCTAATAACACTGAACTTCTAAATATATTCAGAGAAGATAAATATGTGATAATATTAAATAATGAAAATTATGGTATTGCAAAAGCTCTAAATATAGGTCTCGAAGAAAGTATAAAACTCAAAGCTGATTTTGTACTTACTATGGATCAGGATTCTAAGTTTTTGGAAAATAGTGTGGACGTCTTGAAGGATTTTTTGGATGATCCAGACTCGCAGAATGTTGCAATGGTAGGGCCATTAATGAGAGACTTAAGCAGCGGATTTGTAGAGTCGATTGATTCTACTACTGCTGATGTAAGAACAATTATTACATCTGGTGCTTTATGCCGAGTTTCGGCTTTACAGCAGGTTAATGGCTGGGATTCTAGTCTGTTTATTGATGCTGTGGATTTTGATATATGTTATAAATTACTAAAAAAAAATTATAGAATTGTAAAACTTAAGAAAGCTATCTTGAATCATCATCTTGGTGAAAGCGAAAAAAGAAGATTTATAATTCCATTTTTAGTTACGCACCACTCACCGTTGAGAGTGTATTATACAAGCAGAAATACTATTGTCCTTTTTAAAAAATATTTTGGAAAATTCCCAAAAGATATGCTTCAATTAGAACTATCGAATATCAAGAAATTTTTCGCAATTTTGCTTTTTGAAAAAGAAAAGGCTAAAAAAATCCAATTGTACACAAAAGGATTTTTTCACGGTGTTATAGGAAAGAAAGGGAAACTTTGAAGCACAGAATAATGAAAGAATTAATAAGGTTTTTGGCTGTTTTTTTTATATTCAGCAATAATAATTGTTCAGGACAGAGGTTTTCTTATCAAAATGTCCCTTCAGAATATCTTGGAAATATTAGTATTACGGCATCAGAGCGATTGGCAATTAAGAAAGGTCTTACAGCTCCTTATTTGTTAGAAAAGGCTTTGCCTAGAAATTATGTAAAAGATGGTTCTGTAGATTATACAGATATTATCCAAAATGCTATTACAAAGAATAAAACGGTAATTTTTCCAAATTTTCCTATACTAATCAATGAGAAAGGACTTACATTGCGATCAAATTCAATAGTTTATTTTCCAGAAAATGCAAAGATAATCTTGAAAACAAATAATTTTGGTCAATACGAAATTCTTAGAATACATGATGTAGATAATGTTAAAGTTTACTTTCCTAATATTGTGGGAGACCGCTATTCTCATACGGGTACTACTGGAGAATGGGGAATGGGAATCTCTATTCGGGGAACAAACAATGTCTTAATTTATGGAGCAAAAGTAGAAAAATGTTGGGGAGACGGTATTTACTTAGGTATATCTCCAGTAACCAATAGTGTTATTAATAATAATGTGTTGATCAAAAAATCTATAGTTGATGACAATCGCAGAAATGGGATGTCTATAATTTCAGCTCAAAATTCAATTTTTGAAAATTTTATTGCATCAAATACGTTTGGTACTGCACCAAACGCAGGTATAGATATTGAACCAGATGCTAACACAGATATTATAAAAAACCTTACTTTTAATAACATTTTAGCATTTAATAACGATGTACATGGTTTTCTTTTTGTTTTATCAAATTTATATGGCAAAAACCAGAATATAGGAGAAATTAATCTAACAAATTTTACGTCAAATTATTCTCAATTTGGAGTTAGTCTAAAAATAGGAACTGATAAAGAAAAACAATTTGAAGTTCCTTACGGAAGTATTATTATTGATAATCCATTATTACTAAATACTTCTAGACAATCATTATTATCGTATGAAGAGAATAATAAAAATAAATTTTCAGTAAAAGTCAAAAGCCAAAGCGA
The DNA here is from genome assembly GCF_013488205.1 of Empedobacter falsenii. Lineage (NCBI taxonomy): Bacteria > Pseudomonadati > Bacteroidota > Flavobacteriia > Flavobacteriales > Weeksellaceae > Empedobacter > Empedobacter falsenii. Next base: position 3,729,057 of record NZ_CP040908.1, read on the forward strand.
AGCAAAAAGAAACGAGTATTTTAAGTATATTAATTCATCCAAAAATATAATAATTAGTAAATAATGTGTGGTATTAACGGATTTATTTCCAATAAAAATATAGATAGATCATTAGCTTTAAATAAACTTGAGGCTATGAATAATAGAATTATTCATCGAGGTCCAGATGAAGACGGTTTTTTTGTAGATGATTGCGACAATCGCACAGTTGCTTTTGCGATGAGAAGGTTGTCTATTATAGATTTATCTACAGGGAAACAACCCATTTTTTCTGATGATAAGCAGAAAGTGATTGTTTTTAACGGTGAGATTTACAATTATTTAGAACTTAAAAAAACTTTGGTAAACGATGGCGTAACATTTACAACCACGTCCGATACAGAAGTTATTCTTAAATTATATGAAAAATACGGTGTAGAAGCATTCAAAATGTTAGACGGAATGTTTGCTTTCAGTATTTTAGATAAAACCATTAATAAAGTCTTCATTACTCGTGATTTCTTCGGAGAAAAACCTCTTTATTATAAATATGACGAAGCAGGACTTCAATGGTGCTCTGAATTGAAGTCATTATTGAAAGTTATTACTGGTAAACCTCAAATTTCTGTTGAAGGGCTTAATTTATTTCTTCAATTAACCTACATTCCTGCTCCTTTTACCATTTATGAAGGAATTAAGAAATTAGAAGCTAATCATTTTATTGAATATGATTTAGAATCTAAAAAAATGAATATTGAAAAAATTCATTTTATAGAAAATGTTTCTAAAATCAAAAAGCAAGATATAAGTTTTGAGGAAGCTAAGAATGAAATTAGGAAGTTAGTTTCTGAAAGTATAGCGAGCAGAAGTATCTCAGACGTACCCATTGGAACTTTTTTATCTGGAGGTGTCGATTCGTCAATAGTAACCGTATCATTGGCAAAATCATTGAGCCAACCTGTAAATACTTTTTCGATAGGTTTTGATAAGAAGGTTTTCGACGAAACAGAGAAATCGAGAGTTGTAGCTGAATTAATTAAAAGTAACCATCATGAATTCATCATTGGAGAAAAAGATTTTGAACAAGATTTAGATCCAATTCTCAAGAATTTTGATGAACCCTTTGCTGATTCATCTGCGTTGCCAAGTTACTATGTAGCTCATAAAACGAAAGGGTATGTAACTGTTGCCTTAACGGGTGATGGAGGTGATGAAGTGTTTGGAGGATACAACAAATATCGCATTGGAGGAATGAATAGAAAATATACCTCTTTGATGCCCGAATATATGCATAAAAGTTCACTTGCTTTATTGAATAAAGTTTTAGCTCAAAAGGAAGATAAGAGAGGTTTAAAATTTCAAATCAAAAAGACATTAAACTCCATAGATTATAACGGGAATTTCTTTTACAACATTATTAAGTTAGGCTTTAATGATAATCAAATTAAAGCAGCTTTATTACCACATTACAAAGTAGCGGATAGTCTTTCTTATTATAAAGAAAAATTGCCAGTTGCTAGAAATCTTACAGAGTTCAGAGAGGTAGACCGTATGATAAGTCTGGAAGGAGATATGCTTGTAAAAGTTGATAGGACAAGTATGTTGACATCTTTAGAATCTAGAGCTCCGTTTTTAAATAAGAAGATTTGGGATTTCACCAATACTTTGCCAGAAGAATACCTTATAAAGGGAAATGATAAAAAGAGAATTCTAAAAAAAGCTTTTGAAAACGATTTTCCAACGAATTTTTTAGAAAAATCTAAACAAGGATTTGGTGTGCCCGTTGGCGATTGGCTTAAAACAGTTTTGAAAAATGAATTACTAAGCTATATAGATAAAAAATTTGTTCAAGATCAACAAATTTTCGAATTTTCAGTAATCAATACATTAGTGTCAAATCATCTTAATAATATTGAAGATAATACTTTTGCTGTTTGGACTTATTATTGCTTCCAAAAATGGTTTTGTAATACACATCTTGAAATTTCATAAAGTAGAATATGTTGAAAAAGAACTCAAAATTAATTAGAATAACGACTATACCAGGCTCTCTTAAGATATTATTAAAAGGACAGCCAAAATACATGAGTAACAATTCTTTTGATGTGATTGGAGTATCTAGTTATGGAAATGAATTATTAGATGTAAAAAGAGAGGAAGGTATAAAGGTCTATCCAATAGAAATGTCTAGGAAAATCACACCTATCAAAGACATTAAATCATTATGGTCTATGTATAGATTGCTTAAAAAAGAGAAGCCTCAAATCGTTCATACGCATACTCCTAAAGCAGGTATTGTAGGGATGTTAGCTGCGAAATTTGCAGGTATCCCTATTCGTTTGCATACAGTTGCCGGGCTTCCTCTTATGGAGGCAAAAGGCAATAAACGAAAAATTTTGGATTTTGTAGAGAAACTAACTTATTCTTCTGCGACTAAAATTTATCCTAACTCTCTTGGATTATATAATTTTATTTTACAGAATGGTTATGCCTCAAAAGATAAATTACATGTGATTGCAGACGGTTCTTCAAATGGAATAGATACCAATTTTTTTTCTAAAGAAAATATCTCTCTTGATGAGCAAGTATCTCTAAAAACAAAACTAATTATAAATGAAAATGACTTTGTGTTTGTTTTTGTTGGTCGCTTAGTGGGAGATAAAGGTATTAATGAATTGATTTCAGCTTTTTCGAAATTGCAAATAGATAATGTTAAATTATTATTAGTAGGTAGTTTTGAAGCAGAATTAGATCCACTAAATATTGAAACATTAAAAGAAATTAATACCAATTCAAAAATAATAAGTGTTGGTTTTCAAAAAGATGTTCGTCCATATTTTGCTATTTCAAATGTTTTAGTATTTCCTAGCTACCGGGAAGGTTTTCCAAACGTTGTAATGCAAGCTGGAGCTATGGAATTGCCAAGTATTGTGTCTAATATTAATGGATGTAATGAAATTGTTCAAGAAGGAAAAAATGGAACAATTATTTCTGTAAAAAGTAGTGAGGAAATTTTAAATGCAATGCAAAAATTAATTTCTGATAAAAACTATTATGCTTCATTACAAATAAATGCAAGACCGATGATTCAATCTCGTTATGAACAATCTGTAGTTTGGGAAGCAATATTAGATGAATATAATCTTTTAATTAGTCAATTGCCCAATTCTTAAATTTATTATTTTTGTTCTATGTACAAAAATTACTTAAAACGTTTTTTTGATTTCCTAATTGCTTTGATAGGATTTACAATGATATCTCCTATTTTTTTGATAGTTGCTATAGCTCTATGTTTTGCCAATCAAGGAAAACCGTTTTTCTTTCAGGCTAGACCTGGTAAGAATGAGAGAATCTTTAGGATTATTAAGTTCAAAACGATGAATGATAAAAAAGATCCAAACGGAAATCTTTTATCAGATGCCGAACGACTTACTCCAATTGGAGCTTTTGTCCGTAAAACAAGTTTGGACGAGATTCCTCAGTTAATTAATGTATTGAAAGGTGATATGTCTATTATTGGTCCAAGACCATTATTACCACAATATTTACCTTTGTATAATAAAGAGCAAAAACGTCGTCATGATGTACGTCCAGGTATTACGGGTTGGGCACAAGTAAATGGTAGAAATGCCATTTCTTGGACTAAGAAATTTGAATTAGATATTTGGTATGTAGACCATTTATCTTTTATCTTAGATATAAAAATATTTTTCTTAACTATCAAAAAAGTTGTTGTTCGAGAAGGGATTTCTCAAGAAGGACAAGCAACTATGGAAATGTTTAATGGTAATAATTAAAAAATGAAAATAGCAATTCTAGCAAGGGTATTATTTTTAAGTGGAGTAACTACTCATATTATTGATCTAAGTAAAGAGTTGATAGAGAGGGGGCATGAAGTGTTTGTTTTCACTTCAGGACCAGAGTTTGCAGAAAGTGAAGCAAATGTAAATTTATTAAATAGATTAGAAGTAATAGGTGCACAAATTGTAAAAATTGATTTTCCTAATAATATCAAGAATAAACTGTTATACGGTTTAAAGATGTTAAAATCTGTTCCTGTTGTTCACAGAAAATTAGTAGATCTTAAAATAGATGTTATACATGTACATACACCAGCTTTATCTTTTATCCCTGTTTTATTAAGAAAGAAATATGTTAAAACTATTCATATTGCTGATTTATCATTATCTATTCTTAATAGAAGAGCTACACATGAAATTACAATTAGTCGAGAAACCTATAAGGAAGCTCAGCAAAAATTTAATTATAATGAAGATGAATTAACTCTCATATTTAATGGAGTTGATAAAAGGTTTTCAAAACAATCTCCAAAAGAAAATAACTTAAAAACAAGAAATGTTTATAAAATTAATAGTGATAAAATTATAATTGGTATTGTTGGAAGTATTCAATATCGTAAAGGACATGATGTACTATTAAAAGCAATAAGCAAATTCCCTAGTGATATAAAAAATAAGGTAATATTAGTTATTTTAGGAGAGGGTAATAAAAAAGACGAAAAATGGTTATCAAACTTAGTAACTGAAAATTTTTTAGAAAACATTGTTATTAAGTTGCCATTTCAAGATCCTAAACCGTTTTATGATATTATAGATATATTTGTTTTACCTTCTAGGTTAGAAGGTTTTCCTTTAGTTGCTATTGAAGCATTTTTATCTGGTTGTTGTGTTGTAAGAAGTAATGTAGAAGGGGCATATGATCAAATTGATGATGGTAAAACTGGTTTTTTATTCCAGAATGAAAATGTAGATGAATTGAAAAATATTTTGGAAAAATTGACAATAGATGATAAATTAAGAATGGAAGTTACTAATAATGGTAGAGAATTTGCACTACAAAATTTCACATCTGACATAATGGCTGAGAAAACTATTGAAGTCTACCAAAAAGTAATTAATTAAAAATGAACAATAACATACTTATAACCTCAGCAGGTCAGAGAGTTTCTTTGGTGAAAGCATTCAAAAATGAAATTAAGAAACTAAATGTAAATAATAAGGTTTTTACGGTTGATTTAAACCCCATTTTGGCTCCAGCTTGTCATATTTCTGATGGGTATAGAACTGTTAAAAGAGTAACAGATTCAAATTACATTTCTGAACTTATTCAAATTTGTAAAGAATTAGAAATAAAAATAATTGTTCCTACAATTGATACGGAGTTATTGGTTTTAGCGGAGAATAAAGAGATGTTCTTAAATAATGGAATAACGCCAATTGTTTCATCTTTAGATTTTGTGAAGGCGTGTAGAGATAAACGAATTATTAATCAATTTTTTGTCGATAATAATATTGATATTCCTCAAGATTTAGATAAAAATAACCTTTCATTTCCTTTATTCATTAAACCTTATGATGGATCATTAAGTAAAGATACTTTTTTAATTGCAAATGAATCTGAATTAACAGACTATCACTTCAATAATTCAAAATTAATGTTTATGGAATATATTGATCATGCTAAACATGATGAATATACGGTAGATACCTACTATGATAAAAATGGAAATTTAAAATGTATTGTTCCTCGTAAACGTATTTTTGTTCGTGCGGGTGAAGTTAATAAAGGAGTTACACACAAAAATGAAATTGTTTCTTATGTTAAGGAAAGACTTTCCTATATAGAGGGAGCTGTAGGATGTTTAACGATGCAATTTTTCTTTAATCAAGAAACAAAACGTATTATTGGAATTGAGATAAACCCTCGTTTTGGAGGAGGTTATCCACTGAGTTATTTAGCAGGAGCTAATTATCCTAAATATTTGATTGAAGAATATATTTTAGGAAAAAAGATTGATTATACTGAAAATTGGGAGAATAATTTATTAATGCTTCGTTATGATGATGAAGTTTTAGTTCGTAATTATGAAGGTTAAATATATCATTTTTGATCTTGATGATACATTAATGTACGAAATTGATTTTCTCAAATCTGCATATAAAGAAATTTCAACTTTAGTTGAGAAAGAAAATCAAGAAGAATTATATAATTTAATGTTATCAAAATATCAAAAAGGAGAGAATGTTTTTGATTTTTTGATTGAAAACTATCCAGAATTCTCCAAAGAGTTATTGTTGGAAGTATATAGAAATCATTTTCCAACTATTGATTTAAATGAGGGAGCAGATAACCTTTTGAAAGAAATAAAAGCTAAAGATTATAAATTAGGTTTGATAACAGATGGTAGATCTATAACACAACGAAATAAACTAAAGGCATTAGGGATTGAAGATTTATTTGATAAAATAATTGTTTCAGAAGAGTTTGGTTCAACAAAGCCTGATGAGCGTAACTTTAAAATATTCCATGAAAATGATATCGATGATTATTTTTATATAGCAGATAATCCTAAAAAAGATTTTGTTAGTCCAAATAAATTGGGCTGGACAAGTATTTGTCTCTTAGATCAAGGAAGTAATATACATTCACAAAATTTTAATATAGAAGAAGATTATTTACCAAAAATTAAAATAAATAGTTTAAGTGAATTATTAAAATTATAACATATAAAAAGGTTCCAAGTTGGAGCCTTTTTATATATTAACCATCTTGAAAAATTCGTATAATTTCATTTCTCTAGCTTCACAAATTCTTAAAATTGTTTTTAAACTAATATTGTAATTCTCATCTTCTTTAATTAGTCTTACAGTTTTTTCATCAATACCATGTGACGTAGCAAAAGATAAATTACTTTGATCATTTGCTAACCAATTATCTCTTATAAATTCTACTATTTTTCTATTTTTATCTTTCATTTTAACAAATGAAGGAGTTATTTAAAAAAATAATTCGGATTTATATCCGAATATTAAAAATTATTATTATATTTGTTATCAGATAGTTAAAAAAATAAAGTAATAATACTTTAATCTCGCATTAGAAAACTGGTAATTTTTGTAGCAACGAGAAAATAAGTAAATTTGCTCACGACCTAGGCGTGGGCTCTCTTATCGTTGCACGGTATACCAGTACCTCTAATGCTTTAAGAAGAGTTCCATGCCTTTCTTGTTTTTGGTCGTTTTCTTCCATCACATTCGCATCGAACTTTTTTATAATTTACTTGGTTTTATTCCTCTACAAATCAAGTGAAATATGCTCTCTCTAGATATGTATTTCTATAATAGAAATGTGCAGATGGTTATTAGATTCTAATAGTAGATGTTAGATATTAGTATTGAGATTTTAGAATTGTAAAATGTAAAAAGTAGTATGTATTCAGATTAAGGATGAGGTTCTGAGATGAGTTTAGATAGACAAAAAGATGAGGTTTTGAACATAATTTGCCATAAAAAGAAGATAATTAGTAGTTCATTATTTTATTCATTGCTTTTTGCTTGATCAAAAAGTAATCAAAAAATCAAGACCGCAATTTTCGACGTTCAATTCTCATCTCACGCACTAAAAAGATTAAATGATTCGCATACGCTCACTAATCTTTTTTACGCTTGTTTCAATGGATTGAAGCTCGTCTGCAAATCGTATGTCGACTCTAAAATTCGTTGTTATAAGTGAATTAGAATATTGATAATAAAAAACACGTAAAACGTTGAGCGTATTACGTAAAAAAATAAACCCCTTTCCCCAAACAAAGTTGGCGCGATGTACTGGAAAGGATGGCTTTTAAAACTATTGTTGAATTAAAAAACTATGTAAAATTATGAGAAAATTTTACTTCAAATTCAGTAGGCAATTGTATGCTGAACTACTGAGATTATTTTGTGCTATACCTTTATATGCACAAATAAAAACCATGACTGACATGGTAAATGAAATTCGGACCTTAGTGGTGGATATACTACTAGTAGGAAGGAGAAATAGTGAACAAAATTATTAAGCGATAAAGACTCACATTTAATTCCCCGAAGACAACTTATAAGAGAGTGAATGATCTTCATAAAAGTAGTGTTAATTTTTATTTCATTTATTAATGTAATTTTTAAAACTGTCCAAGGGGAATTTGTGGGTTTATGCCTGATTTCATAATGACCAAATTCGTTGTCAAAATCGAATTAGAATTTTGATTAGAAAAACCACGTAAAACGTTAAGTGTACAAGGTAAAATTTGATAAAAACCATTGAGGTTAGATAAATTAAGTGTTAAAAAGAGTTAAAATCCTGTATCGTTGTATATCGAAAAAGACACTTTTCTGTATCGGTTGTGTATCCGCGCTGTATCCATTCTATATCCATTGTATATGCGTTCCGTATGGTTTGTTCGGTGTTCGTGTATCGGAAGGATTGTTAGGATGTACTATGTATTAAGTAAAAAGTACAGATTAGATGTTAGATATGAGAATTGAGATTTTATAATTGTAAGATGTCTTATGTATTTGAGGTTGAGATTAAGGATAAGGTTCTGTGACGAACTAAGAATAACAACGATTTAAAGGATGAAGAAAATGGCATTAAAACTCTCACGTTAAGAAAATGGTTAAATGGAGCGTTAAAAAGGTTTTAGCCCGTAGGGTTTTTAAAATCTTTAGTGAAATGAGAACATTTTTAGTAGAGAGGTTTACGGCCTTGACTTTTTTGTTTCGTTTTTGTGTCAAGACAAAAATGAAAAGAAGAGATTCTGATACAAGCTCAGAATGACAAAATCCGTTGTTAAAAGTGAATTTGATTATTAATAAGAAAAAACGAAAAGCGTTAGCGTAGAACATAAACCGTGAAAATAAAACTCCCTTTCCCTAAAACAAAGTTGGCGCGATGTACAGGGTAAGGAGTGACTTTTAAAACTAATGTTGAATTAAAAAACTATGTAAAAACGTAGAACGTAATACGCATCATGTAAAACATAATTAAAACCACCTTTATTATGCTAGAAAAAGAATATGAATTATTTAAAAAAGGCGATCCCAAAGCTTTGGAGCAAATCTATTCACGACATAAAAGATTACTTTTTTGGATTGGTAAACAAATAGTTTATGATGAATTTGTTGTAGAATGTTTGGTACAAGATGCGTTTCTGAAATTATGGGAATATCGAGATAACATAGAAAGACCTGAACATATCTTTTATTTCACGCGACTTGTTTTGAAACAAAGTTGTTATTCGCATTATAGAAGATCTAAAAATAAATTTTTTAGGTCGGTGCATTCATTAGATAGTTACGAGAATTATGATAGTTATTTGACTGGATACGATCCGTTAGAGGTTGCAGAAAACATAAAGGATAAAATAATACATGACCAACATTATGAAGAAATTAGAAAAATATTACCCTTATTAAGTGCTGAAAGAAAACATTTGATTGAACTCTGTTTGAAATATGGATTCAGATACAAATCGATTGCCAATGCAATGGGAAAAAGAGTTTCAGAAACGAGCAAGGAGATTAAAAGTGCAATAGAGGATGTTAAGAACCTTATAAATAGTCATGATGTATTAGTGTCTAAAAAGAAAATAGTTTCTAAGGAAAAGGAACAAAATCAAATGACCGAAAAACAATCGTTGATTTTAAAGCTTCGATTCGAGAAGAAACAATCGTTTACAACCATTGCTCAGACATTAGAACTTTCTCAGAAAGAAGTGCACAATGAATTTGTAGTCGCTTATAAATTGTCTCAACAAAACAAGTTTACCCCCCTAAATAACTAAATATGGAAAATTCTACAGTTTTTTTAACACGTAAAATACAGCTAATTGCTGATTTACCGACTCAAGAAGAACGAAAAGAAGTTTTGAGCACGCTTTATAAATGGCAAAATAGATGTTTTATAGCGGCTAATTTGATTGTTTCTCATTTGTATGTGCAAGAAATGGTGAAAGATTTTTTTTATTTCTCTGACGGAATCAAATATAAATTAGTAGACGAAAACAAAGATGAAGATGGTATACTCAAATGTTCACGGTCGACTACCATTTATCGTGTACTCTCAAAACGTTTTAAGGACGAAGTTCCAATGTATATATTGTCTTGTTTGATGAATATGTTATACCTATCCTTCAAGAAGGATTGTGTCAGGTATTGGAAAGGTGAACTTTCATTAAAAATTTTTAAACGAGATATAGCAATTCCTTTTAATATAGCGAGGATAAGTAAATTCTCGTATGATACAGATAAAAAATACATTTATTTTAAACTTTATAAAATACCTTTTAAAACGTATCTTGGAAGAGATTATATTGATAATTATAAGCTATTGGAGCAAATAGTAAGTAAAGAAATTAGAATTTGTAGATCGCATATTAAATTAGAAAAAAATAAAATATTTTGGGTATTCACTGTAGAAATTGAAAAAGAAAAAAATCAATTACAACCCGATATTATTGCAGAAGTTTCCTTGTCGTTGGAATATCCGTTGGTTGTAAAAATAGGGAGATCTCAACTTACCATTGGTAGCAAAGAAGAATTTTTGTACAGAAGATTAGCGATACAAGCTTCTCGTAAAAGAATACTAGAAGGAGTGCCTTATTGCAAAGGAGGGAAAGGAAAAGCAAGAAAATTAAAAATAGCAAAAAAATTACAAAATACAGAGAGTAAATATGTTCATCATCGGCTACATGTTTACAGTAGAATGTTAATTGATTTTTGCGTTGAAAAAAAAGC
>NZ_CP040909.1 GCF_013488205.1 Empedobacter falsenii
TTAACCCGCCATTTTGCCAATGCGATGTTATGTGTAGTTTTTTTGTATCTTTGTCAGATGAAATTATCAGATTAGCATATTTACTTTACGCAACGTATAGGAAGAGAATAGTTTAGTATTATTCTTCGTTTCCTTATTGTCTCTTATTGTAAATTAAATATGTTAAATAATGAAAAATTTCTTCGAAAGTCCTTTTAAAGGAAAAATAATCAAAGACCACATAACTAATCCCAATATAATTTCGGGTAAATATTCTTATTATTCTGGTTATTATCACGGTCATTCATTTGACGATTGTGCTCGTTATCTGTTTCCGGACAGGAATGATGTCGATAAACTAATTATCGGTTCTTATTGTTCAATAGGGAGCGGTGCAAGTTTCATAATGGCAGGTAATCAAGGTCATAAATATGATTGGATTTCCAGTTTTCCATTTTTTTATATGTCTGAATTTGATGTTTTCAGTAAAAGCCAAGATGGATTTCAAAAAGCAGGAGATACAGTTGTTGGGAATGATGTTTGGATTGGTAGTGAAGCTATGATAATGCCAGGAGTTCAGATAGGAGATGGAGCTGTTATTGGCAGTCGTGCTTTGGTTACAAAAGATGTTGAACCTTATTCAATTGTAGGGGGAAATCCAGCCAAATTGATAAAAAAGAGATTTAGTGATGATGACATCCAAAAATTGCAGGAAATGAAATGGTGGGAATGGGATGAAGAAACCCTTTTTGAAGCAATGCCAATTCTTTGTTCAAATAAAATCGATTTGTTGTACAAGTTTTTTAGAAAAATGAAATGATAAAAAGAAGGTTCCGAAATTCGGAGCCTTTTTGTTTTAACTGCGTTTGCGGCTAAAATTACACATAACGACCGAGGCTATGGGCACGGGCGGGTTGCGGGCGTATTCGCTGTCGCACAGCGACAAGGCGAATGCGGGCGCAAAACCTGCTAAGTGCACGTCAGCCAGCCTGTGAACATAGGCGTGTGTTAGGTGGTCGTAGTTTGTTGTTTTTCAGTCGTTTAAATTTCGGCCGTTTAGTGAGCTTTCACTTCGAAAACCACAATTCAGTCGCTTGTTAAACCGCATTTTCCAACCGAAAACGCTCAAATTCGTTGTAAATTTTATATTTTCTTTTTTCTTAAAGTCTAACCGCTAAACTACGCACAAATTAACGAATAAAAACTGATTTTTTTGTCTTAGAATTCATGTTTTCCGACAGTTTTAAAGTCGAGAAACTCAAATTAAATGAACTGAATGTCAGTCGGAAAGCAGAAATAGAATCGAAAATTTTTCCGTTTAAGCACTTTCACGACAGCCCGAAACGGGTTTTTTATTTTCGGGTTGTCCGTGAGTTTGTTTTTCTTTTTGTTTTTTCGTCAAGTTTGTTCGTTAACCACTTTCAGTCCGCTAAAGAGCAGAGTCTGCAAAAAATGAACTTGGTTTCCTTATATTCAAATCGGAAATCTCCATTTCCAAAATTTCGTTCGTTATATGTCGTAGTCTGAAAAGTAATAAGTCTAATTTTCTTTCCTTTAAAATCTGCGAGGAATTGTCCGCCGTGCAAACTCCCGAAAGCCAGCAAATTCAGTCTAACCGATAAGTCAAAAAGTCGAGAAGAAGCGGACAGTTCCTCAAAGATTTTTCAGCAACAAATCCGTCTTTTTCCTTTTTTTACTATGACACCTAACGACCGAGGCTATGGGCTTGGGCGGGCTGCGGGCGGATTTCCTGTCGCCACAGCGACAAAGGAAATGCGGAACGACCTAAATCAGTCAGAAAATACTCAGTACGAGGTGGTTGTTCTGCATAAATTTTTCTATCTATAATCTTATACTCCAACAATTCTTTAAGTTGTTGATTTATTACACGTTCTGTTGCATCAGGCACCTCCTTGAATATCAGACTTGGGCGTAGTGGCTTATCTCGAAGTGCTTCTATGATGCAAATTTTCCACTTTCCGCCAAGCACCTGCATAGCAATGCTATAACCACATTCTAGATATATAGGGATTTTTCTTTCAGACATAATTGTATAGTTAATTTGTAGGAACAAGATACAAAAATAGTGCGAGAATGCATTCTTTGATTATTTTGCTTATCATTCTCTTATCCTAATTCCTTCTCAAACATATACATCAATTTATCTTTTTCATTCAGTTCTACACTTCTGCTTACCTTTTTATTGGTGATTTGATAGCCCGAAAATCGAGTAACAAAAATGCCCAAGCCTTGAGTGTAGGAGCTGACTTCTGCTGAGTATTCTTTACTAGTATCTAAAGGAATTTCACCCAAAATAGTAGTCCAATCACCATCTGAAGTAATAGTAGATATTTCGCCTTGCATCTTGTTGATGTCTGTAATAGCCCTAGCATTCACAGCTATTGGAATTTGCAATTTAAAATCTAAGATTGGCTCCAACAACTCAACATCAGCTTGTTGTAAAGCCAATCGAAAAACATAGGGAGCTAAACTTCTAAAGTCGGCAGGTGTGCTCACTGGACTATAATAGATTCCGTGAGAAAAAGTGACTTTAAGGTCGGTTACTTTCCAGCCATACAAACCCGATTCACAGGCTTTCTTGACTCCATCGAATACTGCATTCTGAAAAGATTGATTCAAGTAGCCCAATGAAATATCGCTCTCTATCGTAAGTCCCGCACCGATTGGCAAAGGTTCTATAATCAAGCCAATAGATGCCCAATAAGGATTAGGTGGCACTTCGATATGAATGGTGTATTCCGATTTCGTTTTCAGACGTTCCTTATAAATCGTTTTCACCTCTTCAAAGTAAGCATCTACCGAAAATCGCTCCTCCAACAAAGTCAAAATAACTTCCCGTTGAGTTGCTCCATAAAGAGAAACTTCTAGCTCATTATTATCAGCATTGATACCAAACGTTAAAGATGGATCTTCTACCGATAATACATTCATAGCAGAAATTAATTTACTCCTATCCTCTACTTTGGCAGGATGTATAGATGATTTGAGAGCAGGACTAGGAATATTCAATTTATCAAATAAACTTGGCATTGTTCCTAAATAATCACCTACCATCAGACTTTCGGCATGGTCTAAAATTGCAATATCGTTTGTAGAAACTTCATCTACATCTATTTCGTTTCCAGCGTAAAAGGTCTTTAAACTTCTTATTTTCAGATTCTCATCTGAGCCATTGAGGTTGTATGATTTTCTTGTTCTAAGGCTTCCCCCTATAATCTTTAGATAGGCTCGTTTCTGTTCCTTCTTATTATGCTCAATTTTATAGACATAGGCAGATAAATCGTTCTCTTGAGGTAGAGATGTTTCAATAAAAGTAGTGATTGAGTTTAGCAAATCTTCGATACCAATGCCATACATTGCTGAGCCATGGTAGATAGGATGTAGTTTAGCGAATTGAACAAGATGAATCATTGAACTCCAATAGTCTGAATTTGAGAGTTGCGTATCGCTTAAGTATTTTTCAAGCAAAGAATCATCTTTCTCCAAAATTGTTTCTCTGTCCTTTTCTGATATGTTGTGTATTGTACAGCTAGAAGTTAAAATCTTGCCATCAACGGATTGCATAAGAAGAATATCTTTTGAAAGGCTATTTTGTATTTCGAAATAAAGCTGATTTAGATTTACTCCCTCTCTATCTATTTTGTTGATAAATAGAATGGCTGGAATTTCTAGTTGTTGCAAGACATTGAACAACAATCTCGTTTGAGCTTGAATACCCTCTTTAGCAGACACCACAAGAATAGCACCATCTAGCATTCTAAAAGTGCGTTCCACTTCTGCTAGAAAGTCCATGTGTCCAGGAGTGTCGATAATATTAATCTTTGTATCGTTCCATTGAATAGACGTTGTAGAAGCTCTAACGGTGATACCTCTTCGTTTTTCAATATCCATCGAATCGGTTGTGGTATTACCTTTGTCCACACTTCCACGTACCTCAGTTGCTCCACTAGCAAATAGCAAGTTCTCAGTAATGGAGGTTTTTCCTGCATCAATATGTGCAAGAATACCTATATTTATAGTTTTCATTTGATTTTGTAAATAATATAGCGGATGCTTTGTAGAAATGCATCACATAAAAAATACATCCTTGATGGTAGAATGTACCACAAGAACTTGAATTCGTATTTCTAATTATATTATTTACTGCCGCATAGTGTGACAAAGGTAGAAAATAAATTTTAAAATCAACCCTACATTCAAGTTGAAAATGCAACTTTATTGATTATTAACTAAATGATATGTTTGATGAAAAAATCGAGGATAACTTTTTTCGAGCTCGATGGGACGGCTCCAAAAGTTATCACCCGCTTTTTTCGAGTAGATTCCAAATTCCATCAAATATCTGATTTGGGGATAAATATCCAAATCTTTTTCGTGGCCTGTTGTTTATCTGTTGTTCCACATAATTCACATATTCATGTGTAACATAATTGAAATCAACTTTTTTCGGTATATATTGCCTTACCAAGCGATTATAGTTTTCGTTGGAACCTCTTTGCCAGCTTGCATATGGCTTGGCAAAGAAAAAGTCGATTTTCAAGTCTCCGGCTACCATCTGATGACACGAAAACTCTTTTCCATTGTCAGATGTGATTGTTTTCAGGAATGGTTTCCAATCCTCCAGGCAATCAATAGTAACCAGTGCGAGTTGTTCCGCATCCTTGCCATCTAATTTTCGGAGTCTGGCTATTCCGGTTGCCCTGTCGTTGATGGTTAAGATGGCACCTTTGTGATCCTTGCCTATGATAAGGTCAATTTCCAAATCACCAAAGCGTTCCCGTAGTTCAACTTCAGGCGGTCTTAGAGATATATCTGTACGATTGGGGATTGTTCCCCGCTTGTCGTAAATCACACTTCGCTTTTTGTAGCGACGTCCACGGTTTCTCAGGTCAAGATATAGCGTCCCTTTTTTACGCTTATCTTGCCAAATAAACTGATAAATACGTTCGTGTGATACACAGTTATCTCCATTTGTTTTGGCAACACCTGCAATTTGTTCCGGACTGTATTTGAGACGCAATTTATCTCGTACATAAGCCTCAACCTCAGGTGTGAAGGTTCTCGCTTTAGCTTTGTATGCCTGACGCTTCAGGTATTTACGATGCGCTAAATCATCTTTGTATTCGCCAGATCGGGCATCTGCATTACGGCGGATTTCACGACTGACAACTGATTTATCTTTATTTATTACACGGGCAATCTCACATTGTGGATACCCACTTTGCAACATTGTGCAAATAGTATATCTTTGTTCTCTGGTTAAATGACTCATAAATGTCAACTTTGGTCGGTAGACAATATAGTTCATTTTTTCCATCAGGGCAAGGGGGAGTTATTCCTCCTGGCTCTGAAAAAAACAAACTTTCCTATTTTGTCTGCAAAGTTGCATTTACAACTTGAATTTTCATGTCAATTTCTTTTATTTTTCTGAAAAGTTTATTTCCAATTCTAAAGTACTCATAGTTGTTGTTAAAATAGAAAAATACTTTATATCTTCCTCTATAACTATAAACACTTTCGATTGGCAGAGTCATAACAATCTGATTACTGTTTTTTGCAACATTATAGCCAACAATGTGAAATATTGCTTCAGCTGTAATTCCAAAACTTGAATAAGAAATCATTGAAGCCATAATAATCAATAAAACATATGTAAACACTCTGTCTATAATTGACTTAAAACCTTTGTGAAGTCTTTTTAAAAAGTTAAGTCTGAGTAATGTTATAATAACAATTCCTATAATAAAAGGTATCCACTCTACAAATAAATTGTATTTAAAACTTTGTCCAATTGTCAGTGGTTTAAGAAAAAAGTAATAAATGACAGCATATGTAAGAAACCCTACAAATAATTTATATACAATATTTTCTTCTTGACTATGTTTGATTTTTATTGAGCTCAAAAACTTAAGCATATATTTTTCTAATTTTCATGTTCGCAATACTTAGTGTTCTAATCTTGAGTCTTGTAAAAATAGTTTTACCATTTATAATTGTTTTCACTCGTAAAAAAGAGATAAATTAAGTTCCTACTAATTCTCAACCACAATGTCCCGCTTTTGCTCGTTATTTGTCAATGTAATGAAGTGAAAAGTCAAAAATACTTCCTTTATAGTCTGCGAGGAATTGTCCGCCCGAAAAAGCTGACAGAAGTAAAAAGTCTGTCAAACCCGAACTGTCTGTCTATGTCGAAAAAACGGACAGTTCGTCAAAGACTTTTCAGTGAATAAATCTCTGTCTTTTCTTTTTTTACACTGACGCATAACGTTTTGGGGCTTTGCGATGGTGGGGCAATCGAAGCACAAATCTTCAATTTTGCACAAAAGTTGAACCGAAGAACAACAGTTGAACTTTGCAGTTTCGCCCCACTATTGCAAAACCCTTGTTAGCTGCTGGGCTTAATTTTGCTAAAATAGCTTATTTTTTGAGATAATAATTTGTACTTTTGTGGCTTCACTTCCAAAAAGTATACAACACGTGGCAAAGCCTTGGATTAAATAATTATTAGGGTAATTCTCTTCAAAACCCACTTTTATGGTATAGTACTCTATTAGTATTATGCTACAATTATTTTGTTGTATAATTTAATCAAGTTTTTATGGAAAACCGTAAATGGTTTAAGACCTATATGTTTATATGGGCTGGACAGTTTGCTTCAATGCTTACAAGTTATGCTGTTCAGTTTGCTATTGTTATATGGCTTAGTCTGGAGTACAAGTCAGCCGAAGTTTTAGCCTACGCAGGAATAGCAGCTATGTTGCCTCAAGCATTGATAGGCTTAATAGCAGGTGTATATGTTGACCGTCTCAATCGTAAATATGTAATGATTTTTTCGGATGCTTTTATAGCTCTCTGTGCCCTTTTGTTACTCGTCATTTTACAAAATGAAAATGTTAATCTTATATGGATATACATTTTATTGGGTTTACGCTCTGTTGGTAATGCTTTTCACGCTCCGGCACTACAGGCAATTGCTCCGCTGATTGTACCCCAAAATGAATTGATAAAGGTAGCAGGAATTAATCAGGTGTTACATTCGGTTTGCAGTATTGGTGGTCCTGCCATTGGCACATTAGCCATTGCTTATCTTCCTATTTCAAAAGTATTGTACTTGGATTTGATTGGAGCATTGCTGGCTATTCTTTCACTCGTGATGGTGAAAATTCCCAATGTGGTTGCGAAGTCAAAATCGTCTGCACATTCTATTGCTACAGAATTTTCGGAAGGGTTTCAGACTGTTTCAAAAAACAAAGGTTTGCGTTATCTTTTTCTTTATGCAATGGCGATAACCTTTGTTATAATGCCAGCTGCCATTATGTTTCCGTTGCTCACAACAGGGCATTTTGCAGGAGGAAAATGGGAGATAGGAATTGTAGAAGTGGTTTGGGGCGGAGGTATGCTTATTGGCGGTGTCATCCTGAGTATTTTCAAATTGAAAGGCTCAAAAGTAGTCGCAGTCAATGTTATGTATGTATTATTGGGACTTACATTTATTTTGAGTGGTGTATTACCTGCAAGTTGGTTTGTAGGATTTGTGATGGTAACAGCCATTGGCGGTATCAGCCTGTCTGTTTTCAATGGCTGTTTTACAGCAATTGTACAAACAGAGGTAAGTCCTGAAAAATTAGGACGTGTATTTTCACTTTATTATAGTTTGGCAGTTTTGCCAAGTGTAATCGGTTTATTATTCACAGGCCTGATTGCAGAAGTTATTGGTGTAAACATTACGTTTATCATAAGCGGTTGTTTGGCAATCCTTGTGGGTATTCTTTCGTTTAGCACTCGCAACTTAATGCAATTAGGTAAAATCAAAAATATTTAAAAAAATGAAAAATAGAGATATTCAAAAATTAGCGGAAAGAAATGGGTTAATTCTTTCGGATGAAATGAGTTTTAATGAAATGGGAATTGATTTTAAGGTTGGTTTCGCTACAGATAGGGATGGCACAAAGTGGTTGTTGCGTATTCCAAGAAGAACAACCTTAGGCGAACAGATTGCGAATGAGAAACGCATTCTTCAATTGGTGTCGAAATACCTTTCGGTTCAAGTTCCTGATTGGCGTATAGCTAATGAAAAACTGGTAGCCTATCCTTTGCTCGATGGAAAACCTGCACTTACTTATGATGCGGAGACTTATGAAGTAACCTGGAATATGTCTAAAGAAAACGACCTTTATATACCATCATTAGCGAAAGCACTTATAGAACTTCATTCAATTCCTACGGAAGAAGTACTTCGTAATAATCTAAAAGTTTTGACACCTGAACAGGTTAGAAATGAGATTTCTGAAAGATTGATTTTGGTGAAATCTGAATTAGGGATAAATGCCGAATTAGAACTTCGGTACCAAAAATGGCTGGATAATGATGCCTTATGGCCGAATTTTACAAAATTCATTCACGGTGATTTGTATGCAGGTCATACACTTACTCATCATAATGGAGAAGTTTGTGGAATTATTGATTGGTCAACTGCACAAGTCAGCGATATAGCACAAGATTTTTCAGGTCACGTTACTGTTTTCGGTGAAGAAAGTCTGAAAAATTTAATTTCGGCATACGAAAAACAAGGTGGAGAAGTATGGGATAAACTGTTTGAACAAGCAGTTGAACGAGCTGCTGCCGCACCTCTAGCTTATGGATATTTTGCTTTAGAAACACAAGATGAAATTCATCTTAGTTCTGCAAAATTACAGTTAGGTGTTGAGTAGATTTTTTTTAGTAGGGGCTGACACCTTAATCGGGTCAGCTCCCTATTATTTCAAGGGATGTTTATCTATTAGCGTTGTTGTGTAGCCTTGCAGCTAACGGTTTACGGCTTGGTGCTGTGGCGGCCTTTTAGTACTGTGGTTGAATAAAATTACTATCGTTCAATTGAGCACATCTGTTCAATAGAAATCCGTCACCCGCCATTTCGCCAAACCGATGTTAGCGGTAGTTTTTTCTTATTTCATGTAGGATTTCTTTCATTTTTGGTTCAATATTTAGTTCGTCAAATAGTTTTTCCGATAAATTTAATGAGTTTTCAAAAGCTAAAATTATATTTTTAGGATTTAAATCCGATGTTACTGTTTTATACGCAAAATACCAAGTCGTATCAATATCCTTTTCAAGACTTTTAGTTGGACTTTCCCAATGTTGGGTTTTGTTTGTTCTTGCTCTAATAAGCCAAAGCAAATATTTCTGAACATTTGATAAACTATGATGAGCATGAGCAAATTCTTCTCGCTTAATTAAGTTGCTTGTTGTCAGTATAACATTCAGTAATGATTGACTTAACCACAAGATGTTTTCATTTGTTATTCTTTCGGGCGATTTCGTTTTGATTTGATTTAGTGTTTTCGTTAAATGTCCGTCTTTGTCGATTAGGTTCATTTGGTCAAAATCGCTAAATGCAACAATTCCGTCCCAAGATTTGATAATTTCAATTTCCTCCGTTTTTAAAAAATGAAATTCGCCTCTGACCATATTCTCAAAAATAGCAACTTCGCTTCCATATTCATTTGTAAAATATAATGCCACAGGATGAATTTGATTTACCCATTTTTCCGACGAGAAATTTTCTTTATTTTTTAAAAAGATGTAAAATTCGATATCAGAATATTTATCTCCTTCGCTTTTAGTAAATGAACCATACATAAAAACAGCGGAAACATTTTCGTCTTGTTGAGCTATAGATTTTGTTTTGTTAATCATTTGTAACTGCGTCATTTCTTCTAATTTTTAAAAGTTGATAATAGAAATTCTCACTGCTTTTTGAAAGCAATAAAAAAGTTTCACTTTTTTTATTTTGAACATTTACTTATAGCTTCATCGGATTATATTTTTTTATGTTCAACATTCTGTTTGGTAAAATTACCGCTAACATAGTAATTTACGAAGTAAATAATAGAAAAGTTTCGTGAAATATTCCCTATATCCGTATTTCGTGTAATTACTTTGTTAAAAGTAATAAATTCTTTGATAGTCTATATTATCTAAATAACATTTGTATGAATAGCGAGGTTTTTATTTAAAATTTTTAAATTCTCAATCATGGATCACGAAACTCTACAATTGATACTTTATTAATCTATTTCATTACTTAACATAATTCTTATTATAGCCTTTATTTTTTGGTGCAAATCATTGATTTACAAATAGTGCCGAATCAGATAAACGAAAATCAAAAAAGAAGTGCTTTGTAGCCCTCTGTTTGCGTTGAAATGGAGTTATCCTATACAGACAAATAAAGCCTTGATTTTATAAAATCAAAGCTTTATTTGAAAAGATCAGAGTGAGTACCTGTTCTAACTAATTCTAGAAGCATTATTTCTGAATCTTCATTCCAGATTAAAAGTAAGTCAGGTTTTACATGGCATTCCCAATATCCTTTATATTCTCCTTTTAATTTATGAGGTTTATGTTTCTTGCTAATTCCTTTATTCCCTTGTTCGGCAAGATTATTTAAAAAACTTTGTAAAATTTCAAAGTCAGAATTACTACGTTTTTTTAGTAATTTCAAGTCTTTTATGAATTTATTAGAAGCGACTATTTTAAACATTATTTATATGCTTTTAAACAACTCGTCAACGCTATTAAATTTTATTCCATTACCTTTTTTAAGCTCGTTCATAGCTTCTATAGTATCTTCATTAGGCTCATTATGATTCAAGGCTTGTGAAATAATAGTTTCTAATAAATTGCTAATACTTCTATTTTCTTTTTTTGCACGCTTCTCTATTTTTAAATAAAGATCTCTATTTAATCTTAAAGAAGTTGCTCTTTTTGATTCTTTTGTATTCATAACACATCTATTTAAATACAAATTTAATGCTTTTTCAATTCATCTATAATAGATAACTGGTTTTTCACAGCATCTTTTTTCTTTTTAACCTCTTTTTCAATTGTAATAGAATGTTCATTTCCATGATTGAAAAGTATATACTCTATATATTTCTTCAAACTCATTCCATTGGAACTAGCAAGGATAGATAACCTACGCTCAGTTTCTAAATCCAAGTCAATTAATTTACGCTTCATTATTGATCTAATCCTTTTTCTTTTGCTTCAATAAAATTGCGTTGTTTAATAGTATCTAACATTATTCGTTCATTAATGGCTTTCTCTGAAATAGATTCTATTAGTTTTTCGTGTAATATTAATTGCTTCGTATATGCAGATTTATGATATTCTAATTCATTTAAAAGTGTGGTCAAATTCTCTTTAGAATCTTCTAATTGCTTTTTTAATAAAGGGTATTCAGTTAGTCTTTTTTGAAATTCTATATATTCATCTTCTGTAAAGTACTCTGTAATTCCGTTGTCGTTATCTGTCGTTAAGTTGTCGTTATTGTGTCGTTGGATTAAGATGTTGAATACATCTTCTTCAAACGAGACTTCTTTATTTGATTTATCAAAAATCTTATCGATATATCTTTGAGCTGTGCGTTTACTTATATTTAAGGCTTTTGATAGGTCGTCTGACGTGTATTTTTGATTCATGTTTTCAAGTTATTTAAGCTGTCGTTATGTTGTCGCTATTTTGTGTTTGTAAAATCCCTTGTTTAATATAAACGTTTATTATACAAGGGATAAAATGTAATTTTTAGTGTCGTTAAGTTGTCGTTATATTGTCGCTATTTATTTATTTGAATATTTTTTATCTAAAATTTGATCTATTTTATTTTTTAATGAACCTATTAAATAAGCCTTTAAATTCTTTATTTCATAAAGTATAGATTGTTCTTTTAGATCTACTAAAAAATCCAACAACTCTTCTTCTGATAAGTTGTTATATAAAGTCTCAAATAAATTAAGATTATTACTTAATTCTTTGTCTGTAAACTCGTAATTATATTTTAGATAATCCTCTATGTTTTTAGGGATAAACCAACGATTAGACATTTGTTTTAAAACCTTTTGTTTTTTAATGCTTTCATCTTCAAATTGTGGTTGATGAACTGGGATAAATCGAATACTTGTTATTTTTCGACCTGTTTTAATTAAGTCGTAGTGAAATGTATATGGTGAACATTTATCAAGTTCTTTTTTTGCAGGTATGATAACCTTATTAATAAAATTAGTAGTTAGTTTATATTTATTTTCTAGTCCAAATATTTCTTTAAGGGTTTCTATAGAGTAATTAATAGGTGTTTTTTGATTTGAAAAAAGTTCATAAAATCTCATAGAATAAACACTTTCAAATTTCATAGCAGTTGCTAACTCATATTTTCTATATCCTTTAGAAAAGTCCATAAGAGTTTGATATATCCAATCTGTAATAAAAAACGAAACAGATTGAGAATATTTATTAATTCTTACTTTAAAAATAATTCCATCACTTTTGTACTCATTCTCATCTTCATAGGAAATTACTTTTCTCTGTAGACTTTTTAAAGCATTTTTTACTCTTGTATGATTTTTATCTTCTTCTCCGTTTAGGAATGAAGATATTGGTAATGTGTATTTAACATCATCATAAATATCTTTTTCAATGGAATAGTTTTGATTTAGTTTTTTACTTTCAATTAAGTTTTGATTTAACTCTATGATTCGGTATAAAATTCTCTTTTCATAAACAGAATAATCGTATTTTGCTGTAGTTAAGATATAAGATTGTAACACCTCTTTATTTTTAATATTCATAGTAGTTATTATTACCTGATGAATACAAATATAATCAAATATTACTTACAAATCACAAGTAATAGTAAGTATTCAAAAAGTAATAATAAGGCGATTAAAAAGTATTCGAAAAGTAATAGTAGAGTATTCAAAAAGTAATAGTTCGTGTTTTTTAAATCCTTGTAAAAACTATGATAATCAAAATATTATTCGTTTTTTGTCATAAGCCGATAAGTAATGTTAGATAAGCTATGTTTAATTAATACAAAAACATAGTGTTTTTTTTAGTCTTTTAAGGGTTAATTTTTCTATGAAAAATCGAAACTTGCCTCCTTATTTTAAACTCGCTGAATTCGTTAGAGTGGAAAAAACAAAACAAAAAAAGGATTCAGCAGACCGCAGGTCGCACCAGGGGGCGGCGATTTTTATTCTTTAAAGGTTTAGTCTATTTAAATAATAGCTCAAAATGGTGATTATTTCAATTCTGAGCTTACTTTTCATTTTTTATAGTATTATACATGTTTTGAATAGTTAAAGTTGTTTAAAACGCATTATTTCAAATTTTTCATATTAGACTTTTTCTTCACTTGATTTTTTATCGAAAAAATCTGTAAAAAATAGCTTCAAAAATTCGTTAAAAAACAAATTAACAATATTGTAAATGAAATAATAAAATTAATTCTGTTGGATTTTTGTTTTATTGATGTTGTGTATTGTAAATAAGTAAGTTACAAATGTTAAAGTCGGCTCAAAATTTGGCGAAAACGAGGCTAAATACTAACTTACTAAGAATTGAGAGGTCAAGAGGTGTGCTTGTCAGTACAAAATTCCGCTTTCGCTCCATTTTTCACTGCCTACGCACCTCTTGTTTTCTCCCTTTGGTCAAAAAGGATTCGCTATCGCTCAATATTAGAAATTTATGAAAGAATACTTTGAAAAGAAAACCGAAAAAATACAACTGCGTTTAACATCATTTGAAAAAAAAATATTAAAAATAAAAGCAGAAGATAGCGGATTAACCCTATCTGAATTTGTTTTAAGTTCTGCCCTTAATCGTCAAATCAAACCCCCAATGACTTCGGAGGAATTGGACAGTTATAAAACCTTAAAACAATATCAGACCAATTTTGCACGAATATCAAACCTAATCAAAGGGAAAGAAAAAGGTTTGAATGAAGAAATTGAACAAACAATTAAGTTAATCAATCAACACCTAAAAACTATTGTCAATGGTAAGTAAAGGTTCAGCAACAAAAGGAAGTGCACAAGCAATTGACTACATTATGAACGATAAAGAAAAAGGTCAAGCAGTAGAACTTGACCGCAATTTAATTTCGGGAAATAATGGCAATGAAATAATCGCAGAATTTAGAGAAATCCAACAATTCAACCATAATTGCAGTAACAACACCTACAGCATTGTTTTAAGCCCAAGTGAAGAAAAAAAACATTGGAGCAATGAAGAATTAAAAGACTTTGGACAGGCCCATCTTAAAAATTTAGGATTAGAAAATAATCAGTACTTAATGACTGCCCATCGAAGTACAAAACACCCTCATATACACATTATTTGTAATCGAATAGATTTAGATGGCAATGCTCATAGCG
This sequence comes from Empedobacter falsenii, assembly GCF_013488205.1. Classification (NCBI taxonomy): domain Bacteria; kingdom Pseudomonadati; phylum Bacteroidota; class Flavobacteriia; order Flavobacteriales; family Weeksellaceae; genus Empedobacter; species Empedobacter falsenii. The sequence continues at coordinate 14,214 of NZ_CP040909.1, forward strand.
ACCAATTTATCTCTAAAAAGTGTCAAGAAAGTGCCGAGAAAATAGCCCAAGAAAAAGGCTTAATTACCGCAAAAGAAATGGCACAATTAAAGCAAATTGAACTAAAACCCTTAAAAAAAGAAATACACCAAGCTCACGAATTTGCAAAAGAGAAATCCAACAATTTTAACGAATACAAGGATTATATGTATTCTAAAGGCATAGAAGTTCAACCAACCGTCAATAAAAATGGAGAAATGCAAGGCTATAGGCTTAAACACAGAGAAAGTGAGTTAAATTTTAAAGCCTCTGAAATCCATAAAAACGTTGGTTTAAAAGACTTAATTGAAAATAGGGTAACAATTGATAGTAAATTAAGCAAACCACTTGAAAACATAAGGCAAAATCTTCCTACTGAAAAGATTTTGGAAGAAGTACAAGAGTTAAAAATAACAAAATCAAGAAGTAGAGGACTAAGTTTATAATTATGGTAACAAGAAAACAAATAGGAACAGAACAGTTGGCGAAAGTTTTAGAGTTTACACTTGAAGAACTTCGCAAAGATTTAGCCGTTAATAAAACAACGACAGAGCAAATTCAAAGGCGTTTTTTAGAACGTTTGGAAGAAAACTATAACAGAGAGTTAAAAATCAATTTAGACCCCTTTATTACAGCTAATAATAGCTTTAATTCTAATTTGAAAAGTACCATTGAAAACGAACAAGCTTTTTTAAGCCGTTTTAAGGATGATTTATTTAAAAATATACAAGAATATATCAAGACATCAGAACGTCAAGCAGAAGAGTTGAAAACAGTAAAAAAAGATATAAATTTCACATACATCGGTTTAGGATTAATTCTTTTAGCTGTTGTTTTCTTTTATTTCACTTATTCAATCGGATTTAAAAATAAATCAGATATACGAGAAGAATACAAAAAAGAACTTATCCAAAACGGGCAGTATAATACCCAAGAAAATGCAATCTTTTTAGAGAAATTTAATAAATGGATTAAAAAGAATCCGAAAGACTTTGAAAAATTAAGCAATGAAATTGATAAAACAACGGATTAACTTCTTTTTGACCTGTTTGAATAATCAAACTTCAACGCAAACAGGGGGCTGTAGATCATATATTTTTTTGTTTGTATTTATCCAATTCGGCACTGCTTCAAAATCAGCTAAATGCAACAAAAAATAGAGGCTATAATAACACTTATGTTAAATATTAAAAAATAGATTGATTATTTAATTTTATTATCGTAATATTGCGATGTTAAATATTTAGATATGGGTATTACTAAAACAGAATTTTTCACAGATGAACAAAATAAATTATCTATTTTGTTTAAAGTATTAGGACATCCAGCTCGTATTGCAATTATACAACATATAATCAATCAAAAAGCTTGTATATGTAATGATTTAGTAGATGAACTAGGTTTAGCACAGGCTACTATTTCTCAGCATTTAAAGGAATTAAAAAGTATAGGAATTATTCAAGGAAATATAGAGGGCAAATCAGTATGCTATTGTATTGATGAAAATATTTGGAATGAAATTAAAAATAAATTAATTTCTTTTTTCAATCAAAATGTAAATATAAATCAATGCTGTTAAAAGCAATTTTATATCTACTATAATCGTAATATTACGATATTGAATTATATAATAATAAAATATAAATAATTATGAAATTATCAGAGATTAAAGAAATACTACCAAAATTAGAAAATGTAGAATTTCAATTAGAAGATGGAACATTCGTACCGGAACACTTTCATGTTACAGAAGTTGGACAAATTATTAAAAATTTCATTGATTGTGGTGGAACTATTAGAAATGAAAAAGTTGTCAATTTTCAATTATGGAATGCAGATGATTATGAACATAGATTAAAACCTAATAAATTATTACACATTATAGAATTGTCAGAAAATAAATTAGGTATTGAAAATGGAGAAATAGAGGTTGAATATCAAGCAGGAACGATAGGTAAGTATGATTTGGAATTTAATGGCAAAAACTTTGTTTTGAAAAATAAATTAACTGCTTGTTTGGCAGAAGATGCCTGTGGAATCCCACTTGCAACTGATAATAAATTTAGAGTAAAAGAAGATAATTCTTCTTGTACACCAAATTCCGGTTGTTGTTAAGTATAAAAATAATTTTTATATGTATTTAAAATTATTTAAAGAGATTTCTATAATACAAAATATTGATATTATATCTATTGAAAGAAAGGCTGTTTTACAGCCTTTTATAGATTATATTCAACAAAAAGTTGATTGTAAACAAACTGTAAATATTAACTTTATTTGCACACATAATTCTCGAAGAAGTCATCTTTCACAAGTTTGGGCGCAGGTAGCAGCCGCATATTTTAATATTCCTAATGTACAATGTTATTCGGGAGGAACAGAAGTAACAGCTTTATTTCCTAAAGTAGCAGAAACGTTAATGAGTCAAGGTTTAAATATTCAAATCATAGCAGATAATTCTAACCCTATTTATGCAATTAAGTATGATGAGAATACGCAATCAATCATTGGTTTTTCTAAAAAATATGATGATATATTTAATCCTACATCACAATTTGTCGCAGTTTTGACCTGTTCACAAGCTGATGGAGGTTGTCCTTTTATTCCAGGAGCAGAGAAAAGAATACCTATCACTTTTGAAGATCCAAAAATATCTGATGGAACTGCTCAACAAATGGAAGTTTATAAACAGAAAAGTATTGAAATAGCTTCAGAAATGTTGTATGTATTTTCTCAAATTAAAAACTAAAAAATGCAACCAAAATTAAAATTCTTAGATAGAAATCTAACTTTATGGATTTTCCTTGCTATGGCATTAGGAGTATTTATAGGTTATATATTTCCTAATGTTTCTCAAGTTACAGATAGCTTGAGTGTAGGTACAACTAATATTCCTTTGGCAATAGGGTTAATATTAATGATGTTTCCACCATTAGCAAAGGTGGATTATTCATTATTACCACAAGCTTTTAAAGATAAAAAAATCATAGGTATTTCTTTAATACTAAATTGGTTTATAGGTACATTATTAATGTTTGGGTTAGCTGTCTTATTTCTACACGATGAACCACATTATATGACAGGTTTAATTCTTATTGGATTAGCAAGATGTATTGCAATGGTTATTGTTTGGAGTGATTTAGCTAAAGCAAATAGAGAATATACAGCAATGCTTGTAGCTTTAAATAGTATTTTCCAAGTATTTAGTTATAGCTTTTTAGTTTGGCTTTTTATAAATGTACTTCCAAGTAAATTAGGCTTAGCTAATTTCAATGTGTCAGTATCAATGGGAGAGGTAACACAAAGTGTATTAATATACTTAGGAATACCTTTTTTAGCTGGGTTTATTACACGTTATACTTTAGTTAAAGCAAAAGGAATAGAATGGTATAATCACAAATTTGTGCCTAAAATTTCACCGATTACTTTGTATGCATTATTATTTACGATAGTTGTAATGTTTAGTCTTAAAGGAGATAAAATTTTAGAATTACCAATGGACGTTGTTAAAGTTGCCATTCCTTTAATTATTTATTTTGTTCTAATGTTTTTTGTAAGCTTCTTTGTGAACAAGTCATTGAAAGTTCCATATGACAAGAACGCTTCAATATCTTTTACTGCTACAGGTAATAATTTTGAATTAGCAATTGCAGTTTCTATTGCAGTTTTCGGTATTCATTCTCCACAGGCTTTTGTAGGTGTAATAGGTCCATTAGTTGAAGTTCCTGTTTTAATTCTATTAGTAAAAGCCAGTCTATGGTTGAAGAAAAAATATTATTAAACTTATAACAGAGATTATGTAAAGTATATAAGATATATATAAACATAAAAGCCACGACCTAAACAGATCGTGGCTTTTTTATTTTATGATGTTTTATAAAAGTTCCTATATATTGTTTAACATAAAACGTGTTATGTTCTTTTTGATTGCTTAACGTTTGGCAAATTGGCGATGGAGCCGACTTTTAGCACAAATGTTGAATAGAATTACTAATCTTCAACATTGCACAAAAGTTCAATAGAAGTACTTCACCGGCTCTATTGCCAATTTGTTTGTTATGTGCCGTTTTATTCCATTTTATACATTTAACAATTGCTGAAACGTAAAGTCGGGTTTAAACATTTCAATTTCGTTTTGAGTTGATTCTTCTTGTGCTTCTTTGCCATAGATAAACATTTGCTGTTCATAATTTTTAACAGCCTCTTCAATGCTATTAAATTTTCCATCGGCTAGATTATCAGACAATATCAAGGCATCCACCAACCCACTATTTACTCCCTGCCCTGCAAAAGGCGGCATCAAATGTGCGGCATCCCCAATCATTGTTATGGGTAATGGGCGCTTGCTTTTCCAAGGCTTTTCTAAAGGAAATATCCGTGTAGCCAATCCTACAAATGACAACGTCGTATGAATCAATTCTTTGTAGCGTTCGTCCCAATCGGAAAATTCTTTCAGAAGAAAATCAACGACACTATTTCTGTTTTGAAAATCTACCTGCGTTTGGTTTTTCCATTCATCAGGTGTTTTAAAACTTATTCCAAAATGCAATGCACCATTATTATTGGGGTTAGCAAATAATAAATTACCTTGGTGAGATGCCATTAGCCGGTTTCCATTGCATAGCTGAAAAAATCCAGGACAGTTTATCTCTGGTTGATGAATATCGGCTTGTATATTGAAAGTACCTGTTTCTTCAACTTCCGTGTCGGTAACAAATTTTCTTACCTTGGACATCCCGCCATTGGCAAGAATAACCAAATCTGCTGTTTCACTCGGTTTATTCTCAAAAGTTAGTGTCCACTTCTTCTTACCAGGTTCAAGCATAACAAGTTTTCTATCCCAAATAACCGTGTCGTTTTCTAAACTATTCAACAAGATAGCCCTTAAGTCATTTCTGTTTATTTCAGGATTGTCAAATCGATTTTCGGGCTTTACATTTTTTGTGGATAAAATATTGCCTTTTTCATCAGCAATATTTACACCCATTGGTAAGGCTAAGTCATAATAAGTTTGTAACAATCCCGCTTTTTTCATTGCTTCCTGACCTGAACCTTTGTGTAGGTCAAGGGTTCCACCAAAAATTCTTGCCTCTCGGTCGTTGTCTCTTTCGTAAACTGAAACGTCTATGCCGTTTTGCTGTAATAATTTTGCCATAGTCAGTCCAACGGGTCCACCACCAATTATTGCAACGTTCTTATCACTAAGTAAATTCATTTGTTTGTCTGTATCTATTCACATTGTCATTCAAAAATGGCACATAACGGGAAACGCATTGGCGAAGTGGCGGATAAATTGAACCGAAAGTTCAATTTAGCAGTGACGTAGCCGATGTGTTTCCACAGAAGCTAAATTATTAAAAAAAAGCTGAATGTGGAACACATTCGGCGGAATAAAAAGCACAAAAGTTGAATTTTGTAC